>DIYB01000006.1 GCA_002428865.1 Patescibacteria group bacterium UBA6065 | reverse complement strand
AAATCAGCATCACCCTCGTGTCTCAATGCGCAGCTGTTGTATGTGAGTTTTTCCACAATGAATGAGCGACACGCAGCAGAAAGTGTCGAGGGGAGGGTTGTGCGCGGGGTAGCGCAGCGAGGCAAGCTCGATACAAAGTCTCGGCATGACGATTCTTCGTATGGGCCGACGAGCTTGAGTTCATCGATTGGATAAGGACAATCTTTGCGGAGCTCGGGGACGTACTCCTGAAACTGTCCGAGATATCCTGTGCATTTGTTTATTCTAAATGATGTGCCGATTGGTGAGCGGCCAGTCGAGACGATCGCTCGTCCTCCTGGGGCGAGTGTGATGGTACTTTTGTTGTACGGTATACCAAGGATGGGTAATTCAGTACCGTCTGGTATCGCGACGGTTTCTCCTGATGATCCGCTTTTTACTGAAAGACCAGTGAGTGTTCTCGAAGACTCTGCGTCATACGGGAGTACGATACGTATGTATTCTCGGTGTGGTGCGCTGATCTGTGCGCCCGCAACTCCGTCGAGAGCGACTCGTTTTGAGAGGAGTGATACACCATGAATCTTTGCGACCGCTTCTGCTTCCTCAAAAAAATTTGAGAGTTTTTCTTCTGCTGTCCGCACAACATCTGCTGGTGCTGTGGGGAGTTTGAGTGTCGATGATGATCCTCCAGATCGTTCGGTGAGGTACGAGCCACCATACGCTCGCCCGCTATCGATCGGAGCAAGTGGTTTGAGGTATACCCCTGCTTTTGCTATTTCACGTTCTGCGCCACCAGAAAAGAACCACAAAAATCCAAGGCCGAGCAAGCCGTAGATAAACCACCCAAACTCATCATGTAGCCCTTTCCACATGTCCTCAGTATAAGGAGGAAGGGAAAAGTATCAAGAACAACGGTCTTGAGAGTATTCTCAAGACACGATCGATACTCACCGCTTTTTTTGGTGGACGGTGCAGAAATGAGCGCTTCGTCCTCCAACGCGAATGCGAGCAATCGTGCCACGACACGCTTTTCGTGCGCAACGTTCACCAACCCGTTGATATGCCATATGTCGTCCTTGAAACGCACCTTTTTCGCCGAGAATATTTCGATAGTCAGACATTGAGTCACCACCAAAATTGATACCGTCTCTCAATAGTTGTTTCATTGCTGTGTATGCGAGACGTAGTTTTGCGGGGGATATAGAACCAACTTTTTCAAGCGGGTGAACGCCCGCATGCCAAAGTATTTCGTCAGAATAAATGTTACCGATACCTGCGATGACGGTATGGTCCATGAGTGTTTGTTTGATCGCTCGCGCTGGATAGTGGAGAAGGCGTGTCGCAAAAGAGTGATAATCAAACGATTCATCGAGAGGCTCGGGCCCACTACCTGACAGATGGTCTGATAGGTGGAGATGGGCACTTTTCTCTACTGTCACCTTCGCAAACCGCCTCATATCAGAGAGGGCGAGATGTGCTCTCGTATCGAGACTAAACACAAGTCGTATGTGCCGATTGAATGGATCGTCTCGCAGCGGTCCAGGGTTTTGTGCGACCCACACCTCTTTCCCTACTTCTTTTTTCTTTTCGTATATACCATGGAGGAAATGACCAGTCATTTTCATGTGGACGATGATGGTATATCCATTGGACAGGTGTATGAGTACATTTTTTGCTCGACGTGACGCGTCACAAATGCAAGATCCAACAACACGCTTCCTGAATAATCTGAAGAATTTTGGGTCTTTAATATTGTCCTTACCTGTATGAAAAGGGCTCTTGTAGTCAGTCCAGACATCAGTGATGACTGCGCCTCGTGCATGTGCGCGTATTCCGTCGACAGTTGTCTGTACCTCGGGTAATTCAGGCATGTTGGTGTGTACACTATCCTCGCGCCTTCAATTTCTCAAGCTCCTCACGCACGACCGATGCATCACTCCAGGGTGTCTTTGTGTTGTTTGGGCCCATGATGTATGGGTCGGTTCCTTTGCCGGTGATGAGCACTGTATCACCTGTGTGTGCGAGAGAGAGCGCGGTATGAATCGCTTCGCGACGATCGAGAATGATGCGTGGTTCTGCCTCAGGTATCGCCTGAGCCATCTCCTCAACAATCGTGCGCGGATCATCATCGTACGGGTCTTCGTTTGTGAGGATAATCTCATCGCATTCATTGCCAGCAATGCGCGCCATCTCATCACGTTTCCATGTATCTCTGCCGCCGCCTGTGTTACCGAGGACACAGATACGTCGCGAATGTTGAAATACATCATAGAGTTTCTGGAGGGAGTCTGGTGTGTGTGCGTAGTCGACAACGACGGTGAAGTCCTGACCCGCGTCTATGCGCTCGACTCGTCCTCGTATGCCAGAGAATGTTTCAAGTGCGCGTTTCATCGTCGATACCGATACACCGAATTGACGAGCAGTTTTCATTGCTGCGAGGCAGTTGTAGAGATTGAATTCTCCCGAAAGAGGGGAGTTGATCACAACTCCTTCGTAGGTAAACTGGAAACCCTGCTTTTTGATTTCATATGGTCGCGCCTCATCGATCGAGTACTGTATAGGGTCGGTCACACCTACCGCGAGAAATTTTGGTGATTCTTTATCTTCAGCATTCGCGACCATATATGTTCGTTGCTTTTTTGATCGAGCGAGCCACCGAGCAATAGACACCTTGGCATCGACATACGCTTCGTATGATCCATGAGCCTCGATATGTTCTGGTGCGAGGTTTGTAAATATAAGTGCATCCATGTCGATAAACATGTGACGATAGAGGATCGCCCCTTGAGATGTCGCCTCGATGATCGCATGGGTGCATCCAGCCTTGACCGCTTTTCTCAAAAAACGTTGCATAAACATGCGTCCCGGCATCGACATTTTGTAGAGATTGTCAGTGCTTTCATCTCCTACTTTGAACCGAATCGTATTTGATACTGCGGTTGTATATCCAGCTTCTTCAAAGATGGTATTGAGGATCTCTGTGACCGAGCTTTTACCCTTGGTGCCTGTGACTGCGATAACTGTGAGTTTGCGCGAAGGGAACCAGTAGATGAGTGCGCCGAGGAGGGCCATGACGTAGTGGTATCGAGGGGCGAGACGTTTCAAGACACCTTTCGGTATCCGCTTCTTTATATGATAGAGGATCGTGTCGAGCATGGTTATTTTCCGAGAATTTTGAGCGCCTTTTTAACACGCTCACCGGTGTTTGTGACCGTTTCACCAACCTCTTTGAGCGCCTCACGTGCTTCTTTGTGACCAAAGCCGAGCGCCTTCAATGCTTCGAGCGCGTCTACTTCATCACGAAGTGCGATGCCGTTACCTGTACCGTCACTGAGTTTGCCTTTGAGTTCGAGTACGATTTTGTCAGCCATCTTTTTTCCGATACCAGACACCTTTGTTAGGTGAGAGGTATCTCCTGACGAGACAGCGTTTCTAATCGCATCGGGTGACGAGGCGTTGAGTATACCGAGTGCTGTTTTCGGACCAATACCTGATATGGATATGAGAAGTTCAAAGAAGTCGAGATCCTCTTTGTCTGCAAAACCATAGAGTGTCTGAGAATCCTCTCGTACTGCGAGGTGAGTCCAGAGTGCGAGTTCACTACCGTGTTTTGCTTTGGCGAGGGAATCGTTGGTGACAAACACTTTATACCCCACATTGTTGGTTTCGAGGACAATCGAACGCTCCTCGATATCTATGACGGTGCCTCGTAGATGAGAAATCATGTACCCATGATACGCCATAACGGGAAAGACATGAAGACTGCGTGAGAATTGCCTTTTCACAACCTTTTTGATAAGGTATCGTGCACATATGCCAATTACATCATCAGCAAAGAAGGCACTCCGAGTATCGAAAAGGAAGCGCGTCTTTAACGTTCGCCGTCGTGATACGGTCATGTCAGTGACCAAGGAGATCCGTAAGCTTGTTGCCACAAAGAAAGTATCTGATGCAAACAAGTTGCTCGCGAAAGCGTACGCTGAGCTCGACAAGGCTGCAAAGACCGGTCTTATCAAGAAAAATACTGCCGCTCGCAAAAAGTCTCGACTCGCAACACTCGTCAGAAAAGCTGCCTAACAAAACACCGCCACAGGGCGGTGTTTTGTTATGAAAAAACCAGCACATCGTGCTGGTCGTTAGTTTTCTCAGGGGGCCACGGTGTGAGGCGCTACCGTAAGCACATGGTCACGGCGCGGGGCACTGAGAAGCGCATTGTTGAGGGTTTGCTCAACCCAAGCGAATGCCTGCCCGAACGTGGCTTGAGAAAACTCGGTGCCATACCGTTCACGAAGTGTGGTGGCGACATCGATTGCATGCACCTCGTCGGCCTTCAAGAGGGCCTCAAAGATAGCTGTTTTCGAAATCGTCTCCATCTGTGCCTGTGGCTTCATGACGATGTCATACTGCCTTTTGAACTGGTCTCGCTGCTGGGATACCCAGCGTCTTACCTGCGAGCGCAACGGCTCATCGATCGGAATGCGGATGGTCATATGGTAGGGTGCTGTGTTACAGAAGTAGAGACTACTCTTGTATCTGTATTTGTCAAAGCGTGTGGATTAGACTGTGTCTTTTTTCAATTAAAAAACCGCGACGATCGCGGTTGTTTTATCGAGCCATCGGTGGCACTGAATCCATGGTAAACATGTGAGCGTATCGCGCGGGAGCGATACGCTGCGTACCACTTCCAAACCCATCGATGCGTCCTGAATGTCGGACCATAGCGATGAACTTGAACCGAGGATCGATACCATCCATGTCAGTTCCGCGCAAATCCGTATCGGTGATGGCGATTTGAGCGATCTTGAAGAATGTGGCGAGGGACATCTGCTGGCCATTGATGGAGATTGCTTGACGTTCTCCGTCAATGAGCTCGACAGGGACTCCGTCTATGGTGATCGATTTTGTTTGGGGCATAAGGGCAAGGTTCTCCAGTGAGATTACCCACTTATGAACAATAGTCAAACAGCACAATATAAAAACACCGAGGGGCTCGGTGTTTTTATATTGTGCTCTCGATAGGAATCGAACCTATATTACAAGTTCCGCAAACTTGTGTCCTATCCATTGAACGACGAGAGCAGTCAGGAAACCCTACTAACTTACAGGAAAATCAGTAAAAGTAAAATCTAGAAGCCGAGCCGGTCGATGAGTCTGTTGGTGAGACTTTCCTCATGAATTTCTTCTTTGAGGTGTTTTTTGAGGTGTGTTTTGACTGCCTCTATATCGGTTTCTGCTCCAAATGGGAGGCTCACGAGAGGTGCGAATGCGCGTTCTGACTTGAGGACGAGACGCGCACCTTCGTGGTGTTCGTCATCAATCCAAAATGAATGGAGAGATCGGTAGGGGTAGAGATCACGACCGACCGCAATACCACGCTCGTGTATTTCGATGCGAACAATGTTTGGTTTTCGTGCCGCATGAAGTGCGAGCGCAAAGGCGCCAATGACAACAATGAATGAAAAGAGGATGTTTCCAAAGAGGAGGGATGTGATTGCAATTGCCGCAGCAAGTATGCCAAGAGCCCAAAACCAGTCAGGTGTTCTCTCGCGAAACACGTATTCAGGTGCGTGCCATGAGATCCGCTTCATACACGATACAGTATAACACTCTCAGAGTGTGCGATATACTGTGATGTATGGACACCAATACATTTTTTGAGGCGTACGGGAGCACAATCATCCTCCTCATCATGGCGTGGGTTATGCCATGGAAGGGTGTTGCGCTATGGAGGGCTGCACGCAACGGCCACACAAAGTGGTTTGTCGCAATGCTTCTCATCAATTCTCTTGCGATACTCGATATCATCTACATCTTCTTTTTCTCAAAGAAGAACGGCGAGACTCGTTAGGCCATATTGCGTTCGTTTATTTTTCGTGTACCGTGTAGGCACGGATGGGTGGCTGAGTGGTCTAAAGCAACGGTCTTGAAAACCGTCGCCTTCGAAAGGGGGCCGCGAGTTCGAATCTCGCCCCATCCGCACACATGAGACTTCTCGGAATTGATTATGGTGAGAAGAAGGTTGGCATCGCACTCTCTGATGACAAGGGACTGCTTGCCTTTCCAAAGGCGGTTTTGCCAAACGACAATTTTCTTATGACCGAAGTACTCGCTCTTGTGAGAGGTCATGAGGTACATACCATCGTTGTTGGTGAATCAAAGGATTATCAGATGAGGGATAATCCGATTATGAAAAAGACTCGCGTTTTTGTTGACGCACTTCGTCGCGAACTACCTCACATTGAGGTGGTCTATGAGCCCGAACTCCTATCCTCTCATCAGGCGACTCATTTTCAGGGCAAGACGGCGATGATCGATGCTTCTGCTGCGTCAATCATACTTCAGAGTTATATTGATAGAGTAAAAAACAAGACACAATGAACGAAGAGCATAAAATACCAACGCCATCGACATCGATATCGACTCTGACTCCCGTACCAGCTCCAACGCCGGTTTCATCTCCTCGGATTTCGTACGATGATTTTGCGAAAGTTGAGATGACAGTAGGCAAGATTCTCTCTGTCGAATCGATTCCAAAATCAGACAAACTACTCAAACTCTCTGTTGATTTTGCTGAAGGGTCACCCCGCACCATACTTTCAGGTATTGCAAAATATTTTCCTGAATCACAGACGCTTGTTGGCAAAAGATGTATGTTCGTCACCAATCTCGCACCTCGTATGATGATGGGTATGGAATCAAACGGTATGATTCTCGCCGTCTCTACATCAGACGGAAAGTTCTCACTCCTTGAACCATCGGGGGATATACCAGAGGGGACGAAGGCAAAATAAGTGTGAGCAGCGCAGGCGCGCCTCGTAG
Source organism: Patescibacteria group bacterium UBA6065 (assembly GCA_002428865.1). Lineage (GTDB taxonomy): Bacteria > Patescibacteriota > Minisyncoccia > Phycocordibacterales > UBA6065 > UBA6065. The sequence continues at coordinate 2,948 of DIYB01000006.1, read as the reverse complement.
TATAATTGGCGCGTACCATGAGCTCTCACACCTCGCACACACCACCATTTCTCGATCGAGCATTTCCTGTACCTCGATCACTTCTTCTTGCAGAAGTTGCCCTCTCGGCTTTTGACGGTGAGCTTCGCATCGCTGACATACGCACTATCCGAGGAGAGTTGCGCCCCCGGTTTTTCGCACTTCACTCGATACCAGAACTACGCCTCGATGGTTCTGAAAAACCAGATGTAGCGAATCCTATCGCAGAACTCCTTGCACCACACGGGTATCGATTTGTACGTGCAGTTGTACACGAGGACGAAGCGTACGTTTTTTCGCTCGTAGTGCCATCCACAGATATGGCAGTGATGCGTAGCGCTATCGAGTCGAGCCTCGAGGAAAATGTTCCTATCGCACCAGGGGATGCAATCTTTGAGTATGAGGTCGTGCACGTCGACGTGGTCAAGGGCGAGACTCTCGTTGCCGTCACCGTCCTTTCGGAAAAATCGCTCTCATCATACGCACACTTCCTCGAAAAGAGTGGTGTTGAGGTGGTTGCGTTTGATACTGAGGCCCGATGTCTTGCTCGAGCACTCGTGCCTGCGCATGATGATGGTGTTCATGCGATATTACACATTGGTCGCAAACATTCGGTGATGGCGATTGTCGAGCGCGGTGTTGTGTCATTTAGCTCGTCGATCGGTGTCGGGTCAGCCGACGTTGTCACTGTTGTGTCCAAGAGCTTGTCTTTGAGCGCACCTGATGCTGAGAAGCTGATTCTCGAGCGAGGTTTTGAGGTAGGACAAGAGGATGTGCGTATTTTTGATGCATCGATGCCTGTGCTCTCAACACTTCATGATGAGGTGGGAAAGATGCTCGTATACTGGAAGACAAAGAGTAAGCACGCATCTTTTGTGCCGATTTCGGACATCATCATATCTGGATCATATGGCCTCCTTAATGGCGTGGCCAAATACATTTCAGTTACTTCACAGCTACCTGTTCGTGTTGGATCGGTTTGGACAAATGTACTCGATCCAAAATCAAACCTACCTGATCTCTCTCAGCGAGATTCTCTGGGATACGGTACGGTCATCGGTGCACTCATCCAATCATAGTTATGTTTACCTTCCTTCCTCATAGTAGTCGGCAATCAGTTACTCGCGAATACAAGAAACGCCTCTTCTTTGTCTATCTTGTGAGCATCATCTGTCTCGGTTTTGCATGGATAGCCTCTCTTGTACCGTCGTATGTATTAGTGTCAGCACGACTTTCTGATGCTGAGTCACGAAAGAGTACCCTCGCGCAAGGTGGTGACACGGTCAAGATCGATGAGACAGAAAAAGAGCTCGATGCAATCCGTCAAAAAATAACCATTCTCGGCCCAATCTCAGAGCGAGTACCGGTGTCGACAGCGATCGCACAGCTTTTCTCTCGAGTACCTGAGGGCGTCGTACTCTCGTCGTTTTCAATACGACGACAGGGTGGTGCAATCGTGGTCTCTGGCACAGCAAAAAACAGAGAAACCCTCGTTGCTTTTTCAAAGGCACTCGAAGGCGACGCGTTTTTCAAAAAAGTCGAGTTGCCCGTTTCGAACTTTACGAAGGGGAAGGATGTACCATTTACTATGTCTTTGTCTGGTTCATTCTAAAGAGGTGCCATGAACACAAAACGACGAACATTTCTCATATCGGTCTGGACACTCTTCGTAGGTGTTGTTGTTCTCGGATCGAGCTTCCTCTACGTTATCTATGATCGCCTTGCCAAGGCGGATGTGGTTGAACTCGAGGCACGCGAACTCGAGCGAAAAACCGAACAGCTCGTTTCAGTCAAATCTACTCTTCGTGATGCGCTCCCGTCTGTCGAGGCGGTCAATGCTGCGCTTATTGATGAGGACGACATATCATCATTTATTGACGAACTCGAAGCTCTCGGTGCGGATACAGGTGTTTCGATCACCATCGGCTCGATCAGTGTCGATCCTATTCCGAAAGCACAGTCGATGAAACGTCTCTCTGTGCGAGCGACCATCAATGGTGAGTGGGACAAAATCATGACATTCTCATCACTTATTGAGTCGTTGCCAGAGGCGATATCGATCGACAGCTTCGCAGCATCAAAGACACCGTCTCAAGACGGACAGTCGTCGTGGTCCTCCACAATCGAGCTCTCAGTATTCATACGCACCTAAATACCATGATGAATAGATTCAAACGCATCCGCCAATCACTACACGCCCAATTCCAAGGGATTGGCTTTTCACCTCGCGTCGATTGGCACATGGCGCTCACTCTCTCTACCATCTGGCTCGCTCTCATATGTGTTACGAGTGCCCTCATCTTTATCGGTATTACTACACATGAACCGGAGGAGTCGCTCGATAGCGCATCCGCAGTCTCGCTCGATAGCAAGAAACTCTCAGACATCGCCGAACGTTTCCGCAACCGTTCGGTGACAGCTGAGCCGGATGCGATTATCTTCGTTGACCCATCGAAGTAGCGCTGGTATTCTCGCACTACGCCCCCGTAGTTCAATGGATAGAACCGCGGACTTCTAAGCCGTTAATGTAAGTTCGATTCTTACCGGGGGCGCACAGAACCTGTTTTGTCTCAAGTGAAGCAAGTATAATGCCAGCGCCGCTCCCGTCGTTCAATGGATAGGACACGGGCCTCCGAAGCTCGTGATATAGGTTCGATTCCTATCGGGAGCACAGAAGACAGAAAAACTCCGCCTGAGGCGGATTTTCTGTCTTCTGTGCTGACTGGAGCCATATGTTTCGTTTCGAAACATGGCAAGGTGCGTTCTCAGGGACTCGGTCACACGTCTTTTTCTGCTGAAAAAAGTATGCGACCCCGTCTCGCGCCGTCGCGCTCCGACCTTCTCGTCCCTCACTGCCTGCACATGATGTATCACTCGAACAACCACCGGTTGTTCTCGCGAATCATTGTGCTCGTTAGTGGACCATCTTC
>DIYB01000012.1:7866-11931 GCA_002428865.1 Patescibacteria group bacterium UBA6065 | reverse complement strand
GTCAGTTCAAATCTGTCCACCAGCTTACTTTTTCAAGCATTTCAATTCACCATGATGAATTGAAATGCTTGAAAAAGTAAGCTGGTGGACAGATTTGAACTGACGACCGCCCGCTTACAAGGCGGGTGCTCTACCAACTGAGCTAAGGGCGGATGCTTGGAAAATTTAGCAAAAATTGACCCAATTAGCAATCTATAAAACCCTCCCGGTTTTATTACTATGTAATATAATAAGCATGTTATTACATATTCATAAATGAGAAAGAGATCCTGGTCAGTAGAAACACTGAGAGAGGTGACACGCAGATCATCTAGTATCCGACAAGTAATTGCTGGTCTCGGTCTCGTACCAGCTGGCGGAAACTATGCCCAAGTCAAGAAATATATCAAAGAAAATCGTATTGATGTATCACATTTTACTGGTTCAGCTTGGAACAAGGGGAAAAGGGGTTATTTTCGACCCTTCATCCCACTTGTAAAAATTTTGATAAAAGGAAGTACCTATCAAAGTTTTAAACTCAAACAAAGACTTTTTAGGGAGGACATAAAAAAGCCACTTTGCGAGATGTGTGGATGGTCTAAAAAAGCTCCCGATGGTAGGCTTCCATTAGAACTGGATCATATAAATGGTGACAGGTTTGATAACCGTTTGAGCAATTTGAGAATTCTGTGCCCAAATTGTCATAGTCTTCAACTTACGCATCGAGGTTTGAATCAGAAGAGAAAGAGGTGATTTGAATGGGTCAGTGGCGGAATTGGTATACGCGCGACACTTAAAATGTCGTCTGCCTTAACGGCGGATGTGGGTTCGATCCCCACCTGACCCACATATTCAGTTTTTTGAGGCCACGGCGATATCGGTCCTTACAGGACCAGTACCCGTGTTTGGATATATTTCTCATCCTCAGGACTCGAATCTATCTCAAAGAGGCTTCGATTCTCGCATGCGAGCATATTATGCTCGCTCGCGTCTCAAAAAACAATCCGCCCAAAGGCGGTTATTTTTTGAGGCCACGGCGAGAATCGAACTCGCGCATAGCGGTTTTGCAGACCGCCGAATTACCACTTTTCTACGTGGCCGTACTGATCATCTTAGGGGGTATTGGTGAGAGCGTCAATTTTTTGGCGAGCTCGTTCGCCGAGATCAATCTCAAAGTCGATGTGTGGGATCCGCATGAGTCGAGCCTCTTGTTTGATGTAGTCACGTAGTGCTCCACGCTGGCGTTTTGCAAAGTCGAGCGCCGCTCGTTCTTGTGTCTCAGGAAATACGGTAAAAAATATAGTGACCGATGTGCCTCGATCGTTTGCCTTCACTTTTGTGACAGTGATGAGTGAGGTGCGATTTGACTCACGTGAGAGGAAACGCGATGCGAGATCGCGAACAATTTCTTCGAATCGATCATGTTTTTTCTGTTGCATACTCTTATTTTTCTACGACAATAGTATCCTCGATCACATCACCTGGTGCGAGCTCGATTTTTGCCTCGATCATGGCACCAAATTCAAACCCCTCATCGACTGAGCTTGTTTTTATTTTTGCCTGTTGGAGCTCGCGTATGACACCTTCACCGATGGTCACATCACGTCGCGTGATTTTCACTGTATGGCCGAGATTGATCACTCGATCGATGACCTTGCCACCTATGATCTGGCGATCTCTCGTTGCACTGAAGAATTTGAGAATCTTTGCCTTACCAAGCGTCTCCTCGACTGATATTTTTGGCGTATTATCGATGAGTTTTTGATCGACCCATTCGGTGAGTTTGTAGATGATGTTGAAAGTTGCGTGGGGAAGTCCGAGACGTTCAACCAAGGCGTATGCCTGTGCATCGATGCGTACATTGAAAGCGACGATGAGCGCGTCTTTTGTACCTGATACATATTTCACATCTGATTCGGTGATATCACCAATACCGGAGTGTACGATACGTAGAGCGATGCGCTCGTGGGAGAGCTTGGCGAGTTCCTGACGTATCGCCTCGATTGATCCTATGGTATCCGCCTTTACTACTGCAGGGATTATCTTCTTGTCACCAAAATCTTCTACGACCGTTGATGATTTTGCTGACGCCTTCTGTGCACGCGCTGTCTCGAGATGTGCTTCGAGTTCGCGTTTTGTGAGAAACGTGTGCCAGCGCTCACTTGTCTCTGGGGCTTCACTCCATCCGATGAGTCTGATGGGTGATGAGAATGTCGCCTCGGTGATTTTTGTACCACGGAAGTCCTCGAGCATACGGGTAGGGGACCAGGCAGTCCCACACGCGACGAATTGTCCGGAGCGGATCGTACCGTTTTTTATGACGAGCGTTGCAGAAATACCTTTCTTTGGATCGCGCTCGGTTTCGATAACCACACCAGAGGCCGGTGCCGAAGAGTCTGCTGAAAATCCAGCAACATCTGCAGTGAGAATCAGGAGATCGAGGAGTTCAGGGATGCCATCGCCATTTTTTGCCGAGATGGGTACGTACGAGATCGAGCCACCATAGCCTTCGAGGTAGATACCGTTTTCGGCGAGCGATATTTTTGTTCGCTCGATGTTTGCTGCAGGTTTGTCGATCTTGTTGATGGCGACGACGTAGGGTACCCCCGCCGACTCAATACATCGGTACGCCTCCATGGTTTGAGGTTTGACGCCGTCTTCTGCTGAGACGACGAGGACGGCGATGTCAGCTGCAGCAGTACCACACTCTCTGATGCCGGAGAATGCTGCATGTCCCGGGGTGTCGATGAAGGTGATACGCTTTTTCCTACCGTCTCCGGTCGCGTGTTCGACCTCGTACGCGCTGATGTGTTGAGTGATGCCACCCGCTTCATCATCGACAATGTTCGTCTTTCTGATGTAGTCGAGCAGCGTCGATTTGCCATGGTCGATATGCCCCATGATGCATATCACAGGCGGACGCTCGGTGGCGGTTGTAGAGAGTGTGTTTTTCATGGGGGTGTGCGCGGTTCACGTGTCGTTATCGTTTCTTGAGACGCGATTGCGCATTCTTGATCGCTCTATCTTCTTCTTCTGAGGTCTCGTACTCTGATGCGAACGATGCGACAGGTTTTGCAAAGACGGAGACACGGTCTCGTGAGTAGATGCTCGAGAGCACGACACCATCACCTTCTTCTGAGACGATTGCAGTCGCGAAGCTCTGGTTTCCGCCGTTGGTACCACCACCAAATGCGTTGAATCGAACTGTATCGACTCCCTGCACTGAACGACGCAGTCGTTTCTCTACAATCGTGAGGTACTTCTCGATTTCTGCTCGCGATCGTTCGAGCTCTGTCGCACGAGCGATGAGTGTCGCAATCGTATCCTCCAGATCTCGTCCAGTCTTGCCTGAGAGGGCTCTCTTGAGCCGTACATGGAGGTAGATGACAACACCCGAGAGGATGAGGCTCGAAAGCGCAAGTACAAAGAGGAGAATGTCGGTTGATACCACCATAGAATCCTATAGTAGCTCGGAAACGAATCGAAGGCAAAATGTATGGGATTTTGCCTTTCTCTCCGCTCGCCTCTATGATGGGGACATGAGATGGAGACGAATCTATGCTGACTACGCTGCGACGACACCGCTATCGTCATGTGTGGAGCGGTACATGCGACGGGCGGGACGTGCGTGGGCAAATCCCTCGGCAATTCACACTGAGGGCGTCGAGGCGCGCGCGGTACTCGAGAAGGAACGCGGACGTGTCGCGCAGGTCCTCGGCGTGCGTCCATCAGAGGTTTATTTTGTTTCTGGTGGGACTGAGGCAAACACGACAATCATACACGGTGTCATCGAATCGCGACGTGCTGAGGGTATTGAGTACGCACATATGCATGTCATCACGACCACGATCGAGCACGGATCGGTGCGTGAGGCGATGCGATCGCTCGAATCACGTGGTGTACGCGTCTCGTATATCGCACCGGATGTACGAGGTGTGGTGAGTGCTGATGAGGTGATGCGCGCACTTGTACCAGAGACTGTTCTTGTCTCGGTGATGTACGCAAACAATGAGATTGGCACTATCCAGCCGGTATCAAAAATCGGTGCTGCGCTGAGAGCTATGCGATCACAGACATTGTCGGTAT
>DIYB01000012.1:7448-7633 GCA_002428865.1 Patescibacteria group bacterium UBA6065 | reverse complement strand
TTTTCATACTGATGCATCTCAAGCACCACTCTGGCTCTCGTGTGTACTCGAAGGGCTCCGTGTCGACGCGATGACGATTGACGCACACAAGATGGAGGGTCCGCGTGGTGTCGGAGCGCTCGTTGTCCGATCACATGTCAAATGGGCGCCACTATTGCGCGGAGGAGGTCAGGAGCGCGGTAAAC
>DIYB01000012.1:6699-7249 GCA_002428865.1 Patescibacteria group bacterium UBA6065 | reverse complement strand
GGAGGTCAGGAGCGCGGTAAACGCGCGACCACCGAGAGCGTCGCGCTCATCGCGGGATGTGCCGAAGCGCTCGTGCGCGCAGATCGTGACAAGGAGGCGCGGTCACGTGCGGTTGCTCAAAGGAGGGACGATATCATTCGTCTTCTCGATGGAGTGGAAGGTGTCATTGTGAATGGCTCGCTCAAAGATCGTCTGCCGAACAATCTCAATGTCTCGGTATTGCCACTTCGTGATGCGGAGCTTGCGGTGCTCGAGCTCGACGCTCGTGGTATCGCGTGTTCGACAAAGAGCTCGTGTCTTTCTGGTGAGGAGGAGTCGTATGTGGTTAAGGCGCTTGGAGGGGATCCACGTCGCGCTCAAACAACACTGCGATTCTCGCTCTCGCCTCGTACAACATCACGCGAGGCGCACGTGATTGCATCAGAGATCATACGACTCACGACGCTTCAGCGCCTTTGCCGATAGGCGTTTTTTGCCGTATCATGGCGGTATCAGAAACGGCCAAACTACCTATGGAACATCTCACAAAACAACAGATTGTCCTTCTCAC
>DIYB01000012.1:6244-6468 GCA_002428865.1 Patescibacteria group bacterium UBA6065 | reverse complement strand
TTTGTCTCGTCTATTGCGACGGGTATTGTCACCGTGTCGCTTCTTGATCAGGCTCCACCTGCGGTCACTCAGACGATCAATCGTGTTGTCGAACGTACTATCGAAAAAGCGGTTATCGCATCCACCTCGACACCTCAGGTGACCAAGGAGACGATCGTCATCAAGGATGATGAGGCGACGGTAGCGGCGATTGCCAAGGCGTCACCTGCAATAGTGCGTGTGTA
>DIYB01000012.1:3384-6041 GCA_002428865.1 Patescibacteria group bacterium UBA6065 | reverse complement strand
TCACCTGCAATAGTGCGTGTGTACGCGCGTCTCGGTGGTTCCTCTGATCCCGACTTTGTTGGCCTCGGTGCCATCGTCTCATCGAAAGGGCTTGTTGTAGCGCACGTATCAGTGTTTGACCGATCGAGTTGGAGCGCGATTCTCGAAGGAGGTAATTCGGTTGCGCTCTCGCTTATTGCTCAAGATTCATCGAGCGGTCTCGCACTCTTTCAAGCAGAGCAGGGGACGAGCGCTGCCGATATTCGTGCGTATGCTGCCGCAACACTCGGCAATTCAGATGGTATCAAGCTCGGTCAATCGGTTATTGCTATAGGCGGTGCTCGCGAAGCTTCGGCTCTCCAAGGCAATGTTTCATCGGTTGTCCGCGATGGTCCGCTGAGACCTAGTGGTGTTCGAGGTGTGAACCTTATCCGTACGAGCATTTCTGACGCCGATCTCACTACTCACTCAGTGCTCGTCAATCTCGCGGGTGAGGTGATCGGATGGAAGACTGGCTACTCACGTGAGGACGGGTACGTACCATCTCTCTTGGCCCGGGACTATTTCAATCTCAATCCGTAATTCATCATACATACCATGCCTCCATTCAATCACTTCACAACCAAAGCGAAAGAAGCGATCCGTCGAGCTCATGAGCTCGCTATTGAGCGTGGTCAAAATCACGTCAATCCACTCCACCTTCTCTCAGCACTCATGCTCCAAGAGGAGAGTATGGTGACCGCCATTCTTGAGAAGCTCGAGGTCGATGTACTCCTTCTCACTGATTCGATCATGGAATCACTCCAGGAGCGAGCGACCGGTGCGACTCTCTCACAGTCGTACCAGATCTATCTCACACCCGAGCTCGCCCAGGCGATCGAGGCGTCGTCAAAGGTTGCTGCATCGATGAAAGACGAGTTCATTTCGACCGAACACCTCTTTGTTGCGCTTTTTGATGTGCCGTCTCCAGCTCTCGAGCTTCTCGCAAAGTTCAAAATTGATCGCACGTCAGTCGTCCGTGTCATCGAAGATATCCGTTCGGCGAAAGGTGATGTCGCTTCAACGCCAAAAAAGACGAAGGCACTCGCAAAATATACGAAGAGTCTCACAAAGATGGCGTCTGAGAACAAACTCGATCCTGTCATCGGCAGGGACATCGAGATCAACCGAATCATCCAGATTCTCTCGCGCAGGACGAAGAACAATCCGATTCTCATCGGAGAAGCAGGTGTTGGCAAGACCGCGATCGTCGAGGGTCTCGCCATCCGTATGGCCCAAGGAGATGTACCTGAGTCACTCAAAGACAAGGAACTCGTATCTCTTGATCTCGGTCTTCTCGTCGCGGGCACAAAGTATCGTGGCGAGTTCGAAGAACGTCTCAAAAATATCATGAAGGAGATCGAGCGTTCCGAGGGCAAGGTCATACTCTTTATTGACGAGATTCACACCATCGTTGGCGCGGGTGCGGCAGAGGGGTCTATGGATGCATCCAACATGCTCAAGCCCGCACTTGCTCGTGGTGAGCTCCGTGCGATCGGTGCAACAACACTCAAGGAGTACCAGAAACATATCGAAAAAGATCCTGCGCTCACGCGTCGATTCCAGCCAGTGTATGTGTCTGAACCATCGATCGAAGATGCAATCGCTATTCTCCGTGGACTCAAGGAAAAATACGAGCTCTATCACGGTGTCCGTATTACCGACGATGCGATTCTCGCAGCGGTCAATCTCTCTGCTCGGTATATCAGCGATCGATTCTTGCCAGACAAGACGGTCGATCTCATCGACGAGGCGGCATCGGCGCTCAAAATATCACTCGAATCAAAACCGCCAGTTCTCGAAGAGAGTCATCGTCGTATCATGCGACTCGAGATAGAGCGCGAAGCGTTGCGCAAAGAGATCGACTCGGACAAGAGTGACGAGCACAAGACACAAAAAGCTCGTATCAAGGCGATCGAGAAAGAAATCGCTGATGAGAAGGAGCGTACTCGCGAACTCGAAGTGAAGTGGAAAGGGGAGAAGGAAGCGCTCTCTGAGATGAAGACGATGAAAAAAGATCTCGAGAAACTTCGCCAGGAGGCAGAGAGCGCAGAAGTGCGTGCGGATCTCTCGAAGGCTGCGGAAATTCGATATGGACGTATTCCAGCACTCGAGAAAGAGCTCGATACGAGGGTAAAGAAGCTCAAGAAGCTCCAATCGTCACGACGTATTCTTCGCGAAGAGATCACCGAACAGGACATCGCTGACGTAGTATCGAAATGGACAGGTATACCAGTCTCACGAATGCTCGAGGAGGAAGCAACGAAACTCATCCGCATGGAAGACGAGCTCGGCAAGCGTGTCATCGGTCAGATGGAGGCGGTCAAGAGGATTGCGGATACCGTCCGTCGTGCTCGCGCGGGTATTGCTGATCCGAATCGTCCGATCGGTTCATTCCTTTTCCTCGGTCCTACCGGTGTCGGCAAGACCGAGCTCACAAAAGCACTCGCGGAGTTTATGTTTGATGATGAAAAGGCGCTCATTCGTGTCGATATGTCAGAGTTCATGGAGAAGCACTCGACATCAAAGCTTATCGGTGCACCTCCGGGCTATGTTGGCTATGAGGAGGGTGGCAATCTCACTGAGATGGTTCGTCATCGTCCATACTCAGTGATTCTCTTCGACGAGATCGAGAAGGC
>DIYB01000012.1:552-3169 GCA_002428865.1 Patescibacteria group bacterium UBA6065 | reverse complement strand
GACGAGATCGAGAAGGCGCATCCCGAAGTATTCAACATACTGCTCCAAGTCCTAGACAACGGACGCCTCACCGATACCAAGGGCCGTGTCGTCAATTTCAAAAATACGATCATCATCCTCACATCAAACATCGGTGCTCAGTACATCGATCGTATGGAGAAGATTGGTTTTGCGAGTGACAAGGCTGAGAAGGCAAAGTACGAGGATGTGAAGACAAAAGTCATGGAGAGTCTCAAGGATTATTTCAGACCAGAATTCCTCAACAGACTTGATTCGATCGTTCTCTTTGACGTTCTGTCACCCGAGGCGATCCGGGATATCGTTCGTGTCCAGATCGAGGAGGTCAAGAAACGCCTCGCTGACAAGGAGATCGCTCTTTCGGTAGGAGATAGTGTGCTCGAGTATCTCGCCAAGGAGGGTTACAATCCGCAGTACGGTGCGCGTCCGCTCAAGCGTCTCATCCAAGAGAAGATTCTCACCAAAGTCGCGTCTTACATGATCACGCAAGGTGTGGGCAAGGGTGGTAGCGTAGCGGTCTCGATGAAGGGAGGAGAATTCGTCTTTGACGTGAAGAAAGGCAAGCGCACAGTCACAAAGGTCCACGAAGAAGAGAAAGAGCTCGAAAAAACATCCTAAGGGACTTATATTGCCTCGCTCCTTGTCCAGCGAGAAAAATCTGGTAGAGTAGTGAGGCTTTTGCGTAGATGGCGGAGCGGTCAATCGCAACAGACTGTAAATCTGTCGCCCAATGGGCTACGCAGGTTCGAATCCTGCTCTACGCACATCATCACAATCACCCAGCATATTGCTGGGTGATTGTGTATGACCGAAGCGTCGAAGGCGCGGCAGGATTCGAAAAGGTCGAGTATATCGCACGGAGCAGAGCGAGTACGATACGAGACCTCTACTGCTCCTGTAAGGAGAGAATCCTACTCTACAGACAAAAGCAATTTCGCATCTTTGGCCTTTTTTCATAACGACATAAACTTGCTACTATTCACTCCATGAGAAAAAAGGCGAAATCGAAGTCACGAGGCGGGACACGACGCACATGGGTCGAAGTGGATACGAGCGCACTCACCGAGAATGCGCGGACGATGAAGAAGATCCTCTCTGGCAAAGGGCTCATGGCGGTGGTCAAATCAAATGCCTATGGGCACGGGATGGTGAGGAGTGCGAAGGCGTTTCTCGAGGGTGGAGCAGAGTACCTCGCTGTCGATGATCTCGATGAGGCGCTCACGCTTCGCCGAGAGGGTATTCGCGCGCCGATACTCGTCCTCGGCTACATTGTCCCAGAGCGTATAAAAGAGGCTGTCACACGCGGTATATCGATTACTATATCGTCGACGTCTGCACTCGAGGAGCTCACGCATATTCGCTTTTCAAAAAAGCCACGCATTCATCTCAAGTTTGAGACCGGACTCCATCGGCAGGGCATCCCTGAATCTGATGCTGATCAAGTACTCTCAGCGATCACATCACGATCATTTTCTGGGATCATAGAGGGTGTGTACACTCATTTTGCGACCATGGAGAGCCCAGAAAATGAGGGGTACTCGCGTCGACAGGCGAAACGGTTTGATGCGTTCGTGAGCATGCTCCGCGAACGTGGTTTTCATCCACTGCGTCACGTTTCTGCGTCATCGGGCATCCTCTTTTCTCCAGATTTTCACTACGATGTCGCTCGTGCAGGCATTGCACTCTACGGTCTCTGGCCATCACCAGAGATCCACACTGTCGCGCGTAATGTCACACTCGTGCCGGCGCTTTCCTGGAAGTCGATTGTCTCAGAGGTCAAGCATGTGGTCCGTGGTGAGCGTGTCGGATATGATCTCACATATACGCTCTCGCGCGATTCGCGTCTCGCTGTGATGCCGGTTGGGTATTGGCATGGACTACCGCGCTCGCTCTCAAATACCGGTATGGTCATTATTCATGGCCGATATGTGCCGATTGTTGGCAGGATATCGATGGATATGACGATACTCGATGTGACAGATGTGCCATCGGTCTGTGCCGGTGACGTGGTCACTATCATTGGAAAAGATGGAGACGCAGTCCTCGGTGCTGACACGGTCGCAGAAAAGGCGGGTACTATCAACTACGAGATTGTCACGCGCATCAATCCGCTCATTGATCGTATCGAATTATGACCATCCGACCTATACATACACGTCGCGCAATTCTCTTGCTCGCCATCGCGGTCGTGTTTGATCTCCTGTCGTTTGTCCCTGGGGTTGGGAAGGTGACTGCGCTGTTTGGTCAGGCTATACTCGCGGGACTTTTTTATTTCTCTGGTGTGAATGTCTTGCGTGATCGACCTGCAGCGCTCTATGCCATCGCAACTCTCGCAGAGATCGTACCGTATGTATCGCTTCTTCCTGTCTTCGTGACACAGACCGTTGTCATCATCGCACTCTCTCGTCGTCGTACCACATCTATGGCACACTGATTTGCCCTCGGAGGGTCCCTATGGTAGGCTATGTTCCTACATCAATTCACAGGCCCATGTCACAGGACAATCTCATCATCTTGAAGAACAAGGAGACCGGCGAGGTCTACTACACGCGCAAGAACAAGCGCAAGGTAGAGCGCAAGATGATGAGATTGTCCTGTG
>DIYB01000012.1:0-279 GCA_002428865.1 Patescibacteria group bacterium UBA6065 | reverse complement strand
TCCCGCCACACGGCGGGATTTTTGTTTAATACAAAAGAAAAGGGCGCCTCCTTGCGGAAGCGCCCGAGTGGAATCAAAAGCTCACAGCTCTTCGATATGCCATCATATGTCTATTCTTTTGCACTCGTCTCGTATTGCTACGATACGGTGACAAGCCGGCGACTTATGATGTACACCTGATTTGGGTGGTATTTCACCACGACACTAGCCTGAGCTGGTGTGTGTTGTCGGGACTCTGCCGCTCCCAGAGGAGTGGCTTCATTGTCTCCCACCTATCCT
>DIYB01000009.1:32213-35653 GCA_002428865.1 Patescibacteria group bacterium UBA6065 | reverse complement strand
TGTTGAATTCAATCTCAGCGTCAATAGAGGACAACCTTACATCGCCAGCCACATCGAGCTTTGTGCCAGGACTTGTATTGCCAATACCCACATTTCCGTTTGATGCGACGATGAAGTCAGTAGATGTTGCGCCAGAGCCGGTCGATGAGGCAACGACGAACTGCGGCGCAGTGCCACCAAACGAATTGACGGATAGTTTTGCGTATGGAGATGTGGTGCCAATGCCGAGATTACCCTCAAATGTAAGTCTCATTTTTTCATCCGTAACCGATGCTGATGTACCATCTAGTTGATTATTTAATGCAAATGCAAAATCCACTCTCCCCCAATTACCTGTATTCCTTGTGACTGCATAAAATGCCCCCTTATTTATTCCTTGATTATTTGTAGAAAAGGTAATACCAGACAGGCTGCCCGCAGTATCATTACCTGTAGCAATCAAAAGCTTGGCGATATTCCCTGTATCAGTTCCTTGATCATATATCCTCAACCTAGTACTACCAGATAAACCATACATGTCGATATTTCCTCCTGTGTAGAGAGTGAGTGCTTCTATGTCCGCTCTCGTTGCACTAAATGTCGATGGGACCCCAAACACCATTTTCGACTGAGAACCATTCGCATGATTTGGAGTGGTCTTTATATAATTTAGTGGACCGAGTTGATCTGTATCACCATTATAAAATGTCAGCTGCGCAGCGGTGTCGCCGATAGTGATATTGTTTTTTCCGTATAGTTGGATATTACCAGCACGAGTAGCATCACCTACGACCAGCCCACCAGAAAGTGTTGAGGTTGCTGATGTAGACGTTGCATCAAGGTACTCTGCAACAACTGGACCAACGACGGAGAGCTTTGCATAAGGAGATGTGGTGCCAATGCCGACATTTCCGGTCGATGTGATACGCATTCGCTCAGTGAGATCGCCACCAGCGACACGCGTCACAAACTGGAGATATCCTGCACGGTTGCCAGATGTCGCATTCTCTTTGCGTCCGGCAATACCCGCAAAGGTACGCACTGGCGCTGAGCCGGTCGTGTCAGATCCGCCGAGGACGATGAGACCACCCTTGTCGATTGCCATATCATCAGTCGAGAAAACGCCGAGCTGTCCCCTGCCTGTCGAGAGATCCTGATGAGTTCCTGCAACAGACATGTTCTCAAACAAGTTGGTTGTACCTACACCCACCTTGCCACTCGAGTCGATCACAAAGACCGTTGAGGTCGCAAATCCGGCGGTCGATGACGAGACGAGGACAATCGGACCCGAACCACCCGCAGTGCCAGCAACCGAGAGATTTGCTGCCGGAGACGTCGAGCCGATGCCGAGCTGACCACTACCACTCGTATTTCCTGTCGCAGTGAGGTTGGATGATGTGAGGAAGAGTCGTCCCTGCCTGCCTGATGTGCCAAAACCAGTCCGGAGAGAAAGCTCCTCAGAAGACCCGCCAGCAGAACGAACATGTGGACGGTTGAGATTGTCGTCACTGCTGTACTGCTCACCGATGACGAGACCACGGGTCGGGTCACCTGGTCGCTCGAAGAAGATGTATCCGCCACTCCCTGCTGCATTGCTGTTTGAGACACGCACCGCCTCGAAAAATGCAGAGTTTGCAGTGGTCGATGCGAGTGTGAGAAGTGCTGCAGGCGATGTTGATCCGATACCGACATTGCCAGTGTGATCAACGGTGAGAATGTCACGCATACCCCCTCCTATTTGCCGAGTGCGCAACCGTAGATCCGAAACGTATTCAGAGCCCGCCTGTTTGACGAATGATCGTACCTGAGCGTTTCCATCCGTACCACTTCCCGAGCCGGTCTGAAACGCTATGAGACCGACAGTGTCACCGACATTGAACACACCCTGCCTATTGATCTGTATCGAGTCAGCGTCTGTGGTCCAGATCTGAAGTGGTCGCTGTGGCGTCGATGTGCCGATACCAACACGACCATTGTTTGCGACAGCGAATGTGGTCGATGCACCAGATACTGTCGATGATGAGACCAAAAAGAGCGTTGTGTTGGTGTCACCGAGCACACCATTGACCGAGAGCTTTGCCGTAGGAGTCGTCGTGCCGATGCCGACATTGCCGGTCGATGAAGCGATGCGGATCGCCTCAGTATTACCAACATAGAACGAAAGCGGTGTCGCGGCTGCCGAGAATGATCGCCGTGCTTGTATAAATGCGCTTGTTGTGTCAACACCAAAGTCGAGCATGTTGAGCGTGTTCATCACCTTGACGTTTGTATCAGCCGAGGTGTCACGAGCGACGGTGAGTATCTGGGTCGGTGTCGATGTGCCAATACCCACATTGCCACTATTTGTCACGATAAACTGGGTCGTGGTCGCACTCGCAGTCGATGATGCAATGACAAATATCGGTTGACCAGCGACGTCGCTCGTCGAGTAATTGATCGACAATTTACCCCACGGTGAAGTCGTACCAATACCGATCTTGCCACTCGAGTCGATACGCAAATATTCAGAACCGCTCTGAGAGATACGGAAGTATCCTGGACCTACCGGACGTGCTCCAATACTCCAATCGTGTGTACCGAGACCGTTGTCAAACTTCATCTGTACTTCATTGAGAGCACCGGTGACAAAACCATTTGAGAGACGGAGTACTTCGTTCGGCCCGCTTGCAGGAGATGTGTTGTATATCTCGAGGCGAGCATTTGGTGCCGCGGTACCCATACCGATACGGCCATCTCGATTGACACCACCCACAAAAAGAGAGGGTGATGCTACACCGTAAACCGTCGTGCTCCCTGTATTGCCAACAACAAACGATGCGGTCTCTGTATCCTGTTCGATCGAGAGTTTACCGAGTGGAGATGTCGTGCCGATACCGATAAAACCATTGTTCTCGAGTGAAAGTACAGCACCCGCCACCGATGATTCAAAGGTGAGATCGCCGAGATTTGGATTACCAATACTATTTTCACGAGAGATATTCCAGAACGCGCCGAGTCCATCACCGAGAACCAACTCAGTATCATTACCAGACCCGTTGGCGTTCACGGTGAGTTGCGGACCGTTACCTGTCGGCTGGACGAGGAGATTGCCACCAACAAATGCGTTGCCACCAACCGAAAACATGCGCGACGGACTTGTTGTGCCGACACCGACACGCTGGTTCTGTGTATCGATCGAGAGTACTGGAAGTGCAGCAGCATTGGTGAATTGGAAACTCGTCACCCGATCGGTCTGTGGCGTGAACACGAGCGCTGGTGTTGCGCCTGATACCGCGAGTGTAGTCGTACCAGATGATGAGACCGATGTTGTGATTTCGCTTGATCCGTCGTACTGGACACGGAACTGCGGACCAGATACCGATGTGATTGTCTGACTACCGGTATTGATGATGCCTCCCGCTGAGAGATTGCCGCTGTTGTCGACACGGAAGAGTGACGTGCCCGCACGAGATCGGTAATTG
>DIYB01000009.1:27748-32022 GCA_002428865.1 Patescibacteria group bacterium UBA6065 | reverse complement strand
GCCCGCACGAGATCGGTAATTAATGAAATCACCTGTCGGTGCGGTATCGGTGATACGATACGCGTCGATGATCGGTGTGCCATTCGCACTCTGCAGTATAGAGAGTGTCGCGTTTGGTGATGTGGTACCGATACCGAGATTCTTCGTCGCTTGTTGATAGACCAGTCCATCGGTACCGAGAGTGAGTCCGCCCATAAACGACGACGTGGCAGTGGTCGATGTGGCAGTAAAGTAGGTCGATACCGTCTCACCTACCACCGAGAGCTTTGCATAGGGTGATGTCGTACCGATACCGACACGTCGATTGACGGAGTCGATGACGAGCGTATCAGTATCAAAATATGTCGGACCGAGTATTGCATTTACACCAGTACCGGTCGTATTGAGTGAGTCAGTGGTGACCCTTGGTCCAGAAAACGTTGAACCGGTGATGTTCGCATCGATGACATTCGCATCGCGAATATTTCCGAGATCGATACTCTCAAACACACTTCGTGTATTCTGACGATTAACAGAGTTCGAAGAGCGTAGATCACGAATCTGCCCTTCGAGCTGGGCGACTGCTTGTGATATTTGACGGCTCACATCAGCACTCGTGATACCTGATGACACGATCCGTACCGTCTCTACGACCTGAGAATCTGACGATACCTCAGCAATAGTCGTGACGGATGGTACCGATGAGATCGCTTGTACCTCCGAACGTGTATCGGTACTTGTAGAAATAGACGACACTGATTCATCCGACAGAGACGATGTAGCGACAATGAGGCCGGCTTGCTCTGATTGATTGAACTTCTCGAGAGCGAGTCGTACCGCCTGAGGGTCATCTGAATCGACAACAACGGTCTCCGCATCCTGACGATCATCTCCAAACAGTAACGCGAACAATTCCTTGCTCGTATCAACCAGTGGTGAAAATGTCTTGTAGACACCAAGGGCAATCCGCTCAGCAACCGAAAAATCACGCGCCGGTTTTGATGCGATGACGGCAGATATCTGAGATGGTGCATGTATCCAAAAACCTTTTTCTGACAGACCAGATCGAATATGTGATGTGGCGAGAGCAGGGTCGTCGACAACTGCAGAGACGAGCTCGACAGCACTACCAACCGCTGATGAGATCGCCTGGACACCGTGATCATAGAGATCGATGACACTATCACCGACACGAACAAATGATTCGACACCGCTTGCCATCTGCGCACCGGATTGTTCGATACCCTCCAGATACGCGTCGGAGAGTATATCGATTGATCGTGACATCACATCAACGGATGACGAAGCGGACGTCACGTGTGGTGCACTCTCACCATCAATCAGGAGACTACCACCAACAACAGAAGTGACGAGAAGTGCTGTCACGACCGTGTGGCGTACAATCGATGAGATCGAATGTCCGGGGATAAGTTCAAACGGCGACGGAGAGTGACCGCTCTCGTCTAGAACGCGAGAAACCTCTTTGAATGTGGGACGAGATTCTTCGATGACACCACTGTCGAGGCGTGCCCCCTTTTTGAGCTCAGGTATAAGAGGCGCGTCATCTGCAAAATAACGTAGCGTTGAAGTTTGAGTACTAGCTGGTATTTCTGGTGCTCGAGTATCCGAGATGGCGCTCTGATTAAGGATTTTTTTGTCTTCGGCGCTTGGTGTCTCTGCCTGCCGAGTAGGCTCTACCGCCTCAAGAGATCGGACATAGGAAGCGAGAGACTCTTCGAGGATAAACCATGATCGTCCGACCATCATCGCATCTATTTTCTTAGCGCGAATGAGCTGGCCAAGGTAGTCCTGGGAGTACGAGGTAGACGAGGCAGCTCGTCTGGACGAGATATATTTTTTGCCGCTTAAAATCAGTTCGTCCTGCATGTACACCAATTATAAAATTGGGAGTCCTAGACAGCTCTGTGGATAGCGATAGTTTCAAAATATTGCATCTAGTGAGCCGATCATCGAAAGAGGATCAAAAAAATACAGTCGGCATATATCCCAACCTCGTATCGGGATCAAATCGAGATATCGGTGTATCAAAAATCAATATATAAAAAATTATATAACATTACTAAACATTACTATCAAAAATATTTTATATGGCTATAAATCGTAGCTACCCCCTAATGACCCGGTGCATCAAAAAATGGGTAGCTGTGGGGTACAAAACCAGTTGCAGATGAAGTCACTCCACGGTATTGTCTAGATATACATGAAAAAACGAGCTGACATCACGATACACGAACGCGGNATTGTAAAGAGTCGCGCAAAAGCCCAAGACCTCATCAAAAGAGGGTATGTCACCGTCGATGGTGTGACCATACGGAGTGCACACGATCTCATCTCCCCCGATGCACACATCGAGGTTGCTGATATGCCACGCTACGTGAGCCGTGGTGGTGAAAAACTCGACGCAGCAATCACGCACTGGCATCTCAATATCTCTCACTGTGTCGCTGCGGATATCGGATCATCAACTGGTGGGTTTACTGATTGTCTCCTCACACACGGTGCCCGACGAGTGTATGCAATCGATGTTGGTAAAAATCAGCTCGATGAATCATTGAGAAAGGATGAGCGTGTCATATCTATCGAACAGACGGATGTGCGTCGCGTCTCCCTACCTGAATGTGTCGACTTTGCTGTTGTCGATGTGTCATTCATATCACTCACGCTCATACACACCCATGTGAGCTCTCTCGTCAAACCAGGTGGTACGATTATCCTCCTCATCAAACCACAATTCGAGGTAGGAAAAGAGATCGCGCACAAATCGCGTGGCATCATACGAGATCACGAGGCACACAAAAATGTGATCGAGTCAGTGAGGCGTGCGTACGAATCGATCGGACTTCGTGTCGCAGATACAATCCCCTCACCCACCATCGGTGCAGATGGTAATCAAGAGTTTCTTATGCTCATACACAAAAGCGCCTAAGGCGCTTTTGTAGGGATCGTCACAACCCCAGGATTCATTCCCCATCGATTAGAGTCCGGTAAACGCTCACGACGAGAAAGTGTGAGTTGATAGAGTCCAAAGACGATCGTCATAAAAGTCGCGATCATCTTGTAGATAATCCAGTCATCGGGAGTAAGTATTCGCCAAGCGATCTCATTTGATACAGCGAGGAGAACAAACGCGATCATCCAACGCTGTGAAAGTATACGCCATCCTCTATCTGTCATAAGGAAAAGTGAACTAAAAAGGTGCTTCAAAATCGGTGTATTGAACATGTAGAGCCCGAGAGCGAGAGCGAGAGCGAATGCACCGTTATAAATCGTATCTTTGAGTATGAGGTATAACGGATTGTCAGTGAGTACCGTAAGAAGGCCGAAGCCAATCACAGAGAGACCCGCGATGAGCGGAAAGAGGGCGATCCGTCGTTCACGGATATATGCAAACAAAAGCGCGAACGCTGTGAGGAGTACAAAAAGTTTTGTCGATGGGAGAAATCCAATCCACTCAGACGTGAGAAAAAAAACACAGATTGGGCCAAACTCAATACCCCAGCTCACCAGCACATTAACACGTCTCATAGAGGCATGAGTATACCATGATTGCCGTAGATA
Source organism: Patescibacteria group bacterium UBA6065 (assembly GCA_002428865.1). Classification (GTDB taxonomy): domain Bacteria; phylum Patescibacteriota; class Minisyncoccia; order Phycocordibacterales; family UBA6065; genus UBA6065. The sequence continues at coordinate 28,464 of DIYB01000009.1, read as the reverse complement.
GGAGTTTCTTGACGATATAGCCATTCGTGGTACAGTCCTCTATCGGCGCTCTTTGAACTCTTCGGAGGGCACTTCACAACCACATAAACCACAGATTGCTACTGAATGACTACCGCACTCGCATCCGCCCCGGAACCGACCACAAAGATCCCCGAGGGGATCGCCAAGAAGCGCAAACCAGCGCATCTTGTCCTCATGGTTGGCATGGGGATCCATGTCCAGCATCTCATGCGGACACTGCCCCAGCGTTTTGGCACGACGCATTCGTGCTTCACGCTCGATGATTCGAGACCGATGTCCCCCGAGGATATCGCGAAGCAGGTCACTTGCCTCGCGGACATCCTCGACGGACTCGATAGCGATGAAGCGACACACATCGCCTTCTGCGCTGGAGTCCCTTGGTCAGAACCGTTTGTCGACGCACTCATCGCAAAGCTCGGCGAACGTGTGAGTATTGTGCTCGTCGAGACCGATGTGGCACTGCTCGAGAACGAACTCCATCTCTCTGGTAAGGAGAAACGGGAGTTCAGACACACGGCACCGCAGATGCTCAAGCGTTTGGACGCACTCTCGTGCGCAGTGCGCGCGAAGCATCGTCACCTGCGAGACATGGTCATCTGGGTCGAGCATCGGCGCACCACAAGACGACAAGTCGAGTGGATGCACTATAAGATCGCCCTGAAGACGGGTCACAGGATCCCGGCAACCTCCTGAGC
>DIYB01000009.1:27260-27539 GCA_002428865.1 Patescibacteria group bacterium UBA6065 | reverse complement strand
CGGCAACCTCCTGAGCAGATTACCCGCGTACCCCATGAGGTACGCGGTTTTTTATTACTTTACAAAATGCCTCTTATTTGTTTTAATAGGAGGCACCAAGAGCTGCGGCTCATTTTTTGTTTTATCAACCATGGATCCCGTTAGAGATAGGTCACCCCGCAGGTGACCGTCCTGATCACGAAGTCTGACGAAATAATAATACTATGGGTGGTGATTCAAAGTTGATACATTTATATTACACAGATAAATCTCTAACGGGATGGAAATCAGAAACATAGC
>DIYB01000009.1:22078-27053 GCA_002428865.1 Patescibacteria group bacterium UBA6065 | reverse complement strand
ATCATCGCGCACGTCGATCACGGCAAGACAACACTCATGGATTCGATCATGAGGCAGACCGGCGTAGCAAAGGAAGGGTTCTCCATGGACTCAAATGCCCTCGAACAGGAGCGCGGTATCACCATCTACGCAAAAAATGCATCTGTTTTTTACAAAGGGACGAAAATAAACATCGTCGACACACCAGGACACGCCGATTTCGGATCAGAGGTCGAGCGAGTCTTGCGCTCGATTGATACCGTCCTCCTCCTTGTCGATGCTCAGGAGGGACCGATGCCTCAGACTCGTTTCGTCCTCAAGAAATCGCTCGAACTCGGTATGCGTCCAATCGTCATCATCAACAAGATCGACAAGCCTGCAGCACGACCAAAAGAAGTGATGGATGAGATCCTCGAACTATTTATTGAGCTCGGTGCATCAGACGCACAGATCGATTTCACGACACTCTATGCTATCGGCAGACAAGGCATCGCGAAGCGCACACTCGACGAAGCATCGACAGACATGACACCCCTCCTCGATACTATTCTCGAGAAAGTCGCTCCCGCAAAAGCAGACGTATCAGCACCACTTAGGATGCAGCCGTTCAACCTCGGGTACGACAACTTTACTGGTCGTCTCGCAATCGGCCGTATCTATGATGGCACCGTGAAGTCTGGTCAGACGGTCTATATCAAAAAACCTGATGGATCAGTCCGTACCGGTAAGGTGACAAAACTCTCGACATTTGAAGGTCTCGACAAAAAAGAAGTCGCAGAGGCTCAGGCAGGTGATATCGTCATGGTCGCTGGACTCGCAGATATCTTTATCGGTGAGACGATTTGTGAATCAGCTGACCAATCCCCTCTCCCCGCAATCGCTGTCGATGAACCGACGATTGCGCTCAACTTCCTCGTCAACAACTCTCCTCTCGCGGGTCGTGAAGGCAAATTCGTGACGACTCGCCAGATACGCGAACGACTCGAGAAAGAGCTTGAAATCAACGTCGGTTTGAAAATCGATTTCTCTGACGGTGATGTATTCCGCGTCTTTGGTCGTGGAGAGCTCCACATCTCAGTCCTTCTTGAAACAATGCGACGTGAAGGCTTTGAGCTCCAAGTCTCACAACCTCAGGTCATTATCAAAGATATTGACGGCGTCCGCTCTGAGCCGTTTGAGGAAGTGACCGCTGATGTAAGGAGCGATGTCTCCGGCGAAGTGATACGCAAGCTCTCGTCACGCAAAGGCATCATGACCAATATGCAAGAACGCGAGGGTATCACCCGTCTCACATTCGAGATCCCAACTCGTGGCCTCCTTGGCTACCGGGGCGAGTTCGTCGTCGATACAAAGGGTGAAGGCATCCTCTCATCACGATTTGTCGGATTCCGTCCGCACGTCGGCACGATCGAGAAACATGAATTTGGCTCGATGATATCGATGGAGACCGGCAAGTCAGTCGCGTTTGCACTCTGGAATCTCCAGGAACGTGGCACACTCTACATCGATCCAGGTATCGACGTGTACGAGGGTATGGTCATCGGAAATACGTCAAAAGGCGAGGATCTCGACGTAAACCCGATGAAGGAGAAGGTGCTGTCCAACTATCGCTCAGCCGGCAAGGATGACGCGATCATGCTCACTCCCCCATGGCGACTTACGATTGAGCGTGGACTCGAGATCATGCACGAGGACGACTACCTCGAAATCACTCCAAAAAATGTCCGTCTCCGCAAACAGTACCTCAAGAAAACAGACCGCGAGAAGGCTTCCAAGAAAAAGTAATACCGACAATGCAAAACCCCCCGCCATACGGCGGGTGGTTTTGTGTCTGTTCGGTTAGAACGACCTGCGAGAGCCACCGAAATCACGGCGAGGGCGATCCTCCATAGGACGAGCCTCATTCACCTTGATCGAGCGACCATCGAAGTCTTTGCCGTCGAACATAGAGATCGCATTGTCTGCATCTGCGTCCTCCATCTCAACGAAACCGAAACCCCTCGAGCGACCGGTCATTTTGTCCATGAGCACGGTAGCCGAGATGACTGCGCCAGCCTTCTCAAAGCCTGCCTTCAAGCTGTCAGAAGTGGTGCTGTAGGAAAGATTTCCTACGTAGAGTTTCTTAGCCATTTCAAATGTGTATACCTACTAACTATCGTCCGACCTTCCCTTTGGCTAAGAGTTACCTTGCTGCCGCTGAGAAACTTAACGACCCCGTCATCCTAGCAAGTAATGTGTCTGGTGTCAAAAAGATATTGACCACATGCCTTCATATATTGTATATTAATAGTCTCTATGTCCGAGAAAAAACCGGAGAAAAAGCCGTACTTTAAGTCGATTCTCGACTTCTATTTTGCCCCGAAACCACGTTCGGTGCTCACCATCTTTTTCCTTATTATCTACGGATTCTTCGTCATCTACTATATCGACAATATTTTCCTCGCATTACGCTACGTTGGCTACATCGTGTTTGGGACAACAGTACTCCAAGATACGAGCCACCTCCTCTGGGGTGTATCGTTTGTTCTCTCGCTTATCCTCCCCTTCTCCATATCACTTTATTCGATATTCCTCCTCTACGAGGTATGGACAGAACCTGGCTGGTCAAAATATGCAAAGAGTATTGTTACCACACTCTTCATCGTGGGTGGACTTTTCATCATATCAATCATGGATGATGCTGCGCGCGCAGTCGCCCGACAACCAGCACTCACAAGTTTTATCGAGGACGCCAATCTCACAGGTCGTATCTAGGCCTCCCCACGCAAAGAATCTTTGAGATGGTACTCTCCGACCCGTGTACGTACAATCCGCGTCGTGAGCGCCCCTGTGCCGATATCACGTCCGACGTCAGCGACGAGTTGGCGGACATAGAACCCGCTCCCGCATGATAATCGCGCCGAGTAGATAGTAAACTCTGCCCTTTGTGTATGGGAGAAAAAATCTTCCCATGCACGGATGATCGCATCCTGACGAAAATCGCCCACCACCTTTGCTACTGAGTCTATGATCATGGTACGCAATGCGTCCCTAGATACTGAACGAGTTGATACAAGCTCGATAGAATGTGCGGTCACCTCGTGACGCGGAAGCTCGATAGAACCGAGCAGTCCCTTCCGAGCAAGTTCAAAGAGTGGAGTACCATTCACCACTTTGGATGAGTACGGTGGATACGCCTGAGAAATCGTACCTTCGTATCGTTTAAGTGCCGTATCCAAGTCGGCGTTCTCTGGTACGGTATCACTCGATCGTGTGACGAGGCCAAGAATATCAAAAGTATCAGTCTCTACTCCGAGCACAAAATCAAACTCATACTCTTTGTCGAGTCCTGTATACACGTCACGCTCTTTGTTCTTCTCTCCGACAAGAACGACGAGCACCCCCTCAGCCATCGGGTCGAGCCTGCCTGCATAGGTCATACGTGCCCCTTTGACCTCTGGGTGTGCACGTGCATACCGCGCTGTAGCCTGGAGCGGGGTCTCTCCGTGTTGTTTGTAGATGTTGAGTACGGCATCCATATGCCCTATGCTACAATGCTTCAATCCAATACGCCAAACCAATGAGAAAAATCGTACTCGATATAGAGACACGAAACCTCTTCCAAGACGTCGGGACAAACAATCCGGCCGACCTCGACATCTCAGTCGTCTGCATCTACGACTACGAGCGAGACATGTACCAGAGCTTCCTCCAGGAGGATTTTGGACGCCTCTGGCCAATCCTCGAGTCTGCTGACATGATCATCACCTATAACGGCGATCATTTTGATATCCCGCTCTTGGACAAGTACTATCCCGGCGATCTCACAAAGATTAAGTCCCTCGATCTTCTGCGAGAGATCAAACAATCACTTGGCAGACGAATCAAACTCGATACGATCGCCGAAGCAACACTCGGCAAGAACAAGTCCGGTCACGGCCTCGAGGCGATCACCTGGTGGAAAAACGGCGAAATCGACAAGATCATCAAATACTGCACAGAGGATGTCCGCATTACGAAAGAAGTCTACGATTATGCGCTCAAGAATAAGGTTCTCAAATACAAAGACGCAGGGGCGATCAAGGATATCAAGCTCGACACCTCGACGTGGGAACAGAAGAGCGGATCGGCTATGACCTTTTCTCTCGGCTTTTAAATGGGCCACATTAGACGTTTTTTGGTATCAGAGAAGATATTGACAATATCTATATATTTGGTATAATAGTACTCAGATAGGTGGCCCCTCGAGGACGTGTGCTTCGGCACAGAGAATCCTCTTGGAATAAGCCATCAATCGCTCATCGTCAGAAACGAAAGGAAAAACCAACGTGAAAACCACGTTCAAGATAGTCAAAGAAGCAATCCTGGTGCCGTTCGCGATCCTCTTGGCTTACGATCTGCTCGCCAAAGTCGATGCTCCGATCGGTGTCATCGTTGGATTCGCGATGGGTATTGCGTTTGTGTTCAACGCAATAACCTGGTTCTATCACCATCTCCAACTCGGTGCCGCTATCAGGATCACTAATCTGAACCACAATGAGCCTATCAAGGTTCTGTGTTTCTGCGAGGTCGGTGCCATGGATGAAGAAGCTCACCACCGTATGATCGTGGAGCGTCAGGATGGTTCAGTTCGCCATCTCTTGGTCTGGCCCAGGGAAATGCCCTCGACCATTCGGACTGGATGGATCTACAAGATTCGTGATGGTAAGCTCGTCTCAATCCGAGACTGACACACAACCATTTCAAGCCGTGCAGACAACTGCGCGGCTTTTTTATTTCTGGAGAGTTCGCAGATCAGCGATGACTTCCTCGGCATGACCGAGCGGTTTCACTCTGCCATACGTTTTTCTCACAATACCTTCTGGATCGATCACAAACGTAGTTCTCTCAATACCATGCACCTTTGCACCAAAAATGTTTTTCTCACGCCACACATCGTAGAGTCGACAGACCTCCCCATCGACGTCTGAAAGCAAGGTGAAGTTGAGAGAAATCGCCTGGCAGAAATCTCGATGAG
>DIYB01000009.1:21520-21882 GCA_002428865.1 Patescibacteria group bacterium UBA6065 | reverse complement strand
CCTGGCAGAAATCTCGATGAGATTCGACAGAATCTGCTGATATACCGAGCACCGTCGCTTCGAGGTCAGAGAGTTCGTATTCATGATCACGAAACTCCTGCGCTTCGAGTGTGCAACCCGGCGTAGCGTCTTTTGGGTAGAAATAGAGTACGACCCAACCACCACGAAAATCAGAGAGCGAACGCATCGATCCCCGCTCATCAGGGAGTGTAAAATCAGGCGCTACCGTACCAACCATAAGGGCATGCGAGATATTCTTCATGATATAATCGCGTATACGTTTATTAATAACACAGTATAGAGCATATCGTCATGCAACCACAAAACCAGTCATTAGCAGTCCCTGTCGCGATCGTCATCGC
>DIYB01000009.1:19659-21209 GCA_002428865.1 Patescibacteria group bacterium UBA6065 | reverse complement strand
GAAGCCAGTATCGGCAAACGATCACATCGTCGGTAGTCCAAACGCAGACATCATCATCGTCGAGTACTCGGATACCGGCTGTCCGTTCTGCAAACGCTTCCACGAGACACTCAAGCAGGTCATGAATACCTACGGCAAGGAGGGTAAGGTCGCGTGGGTCTATCGACATTTTCCTATCGACTCACTCCACAAGAATGCACGCAAGGAGGCAGAGGCAACTGAGTGTGCAGCTGAACTCGGTGGCAACTCGGCATTCTGGAAGTACATCGATCGTCTCTACGAAATCACACCATCTGGTGATGGACTCAATCCAAACCAGCTTCCAGTGATTGCTGAGTATGCAGGACTTGATCGAAAAGCATTCGAATCATGTCTCTCAAGTGGCAGGCACGCAGCGACTGTCCAAGCTCATTACGAAGACGGTCTATCAGCTGGCGCACGTGGCACTCCATACAGCGTACTCGTGACCAAGGATGAAAAGATCCCGATCACCCAAGGCGCACTCCCCTATGAGAGCCTGAAAACGATCCTCGATTCAATCCTCAACAAGTAAATATAAAAAACCGCCTCCGGGCGGTTTTTTATATGCACCTCTATATCGACGAGTGATCACGTCCGATGTCACCGCTCCACACATATCGGATGAGCGTCGCAATCTCCCCTTGAACACGACAGATATCATCCTGTGTCACTGGAATAGTGATGATAGGACATCGACCTGACGCATCCGGTGAGAGAAACACAAGCGATGCGGATATACGCTTTCGTTTCCAGTGACTATTCGCCGAGATGAGCATGACATAAAAGATAAGCTGGCGCATATATCGCCCATCAGAGTTTTGGGTCTCTCCTCGGATCTCTGCGAGCGACATCGATCCCCTCGTCTTGTAGTCAAACACCTTCACCTCATCATCGTTTTCGATGATCACATCGAGTTGCCCGTGCAGTGGTACATCAACAGGCGTTCCCTCATAAGGAACCGAGAGTGATGTTTCGATCCACCGCTCGACAGATACCGATCCCGTCTCAGAAAAATGAGGTGCGAGGGCTCGTGCAACAGACGACACATCCTCGAGTAGCTCAGCGCGTACGCGCTCCTTGTCTTCTCTACCGAGCAAAGACGAAGCGAGGTAGCTGGTGATACCCTCTGTGATAACAGATTTGATATGCTCTGATGTCGATCCACGCGCGGTCTGCCACACAGATCGCATAGCAGCATGCATTGCTCGACCCTTCTCAGCTGACACGGATGGGGCTTGGGGTAATTTGAGAATGCTCTCGTAGAGAAACGTCTTTGGATCAGCGAGATAGTGATTGAGCGCAGTCACTGAAAGTCCTGAGGTTGTGATCACGTGCTGTGCAAGATGTATGATACTCGACTGGCGCTCTGTATCGATCATACGAGAAGCGGTGTAGATCGCATCACTCTCTACTCGTGGCAATGCCACCGTTGAGACACGGTCGGTACGAATCTGTGAGATAAATCGTAGCGGTGAAAGTGGTGCGCCATCTGATTCCTCGAGTCCATACAGGACAGTCACGTGCTTCTT
>DIYB01000009.1:18371-19454 GCA_002428865.1 Patescibacteria group bacterium UBA6065 | reverse complement strand
ACAGGACAGTCACGTGCTTCTTCGCTCGTGTGAGTGCGACGTAGAACAACCGTCGCGTATCGCGTATATCAGACCCGGATGAGACATGCTTTTGTGGCAATACAAATGACGACCCTCGAGCCCGACCGACCCACGCCTCCTCGGTCGCGTACGGAATAAATACATAGTCAAATTCGAGTCCCTTGCTTCCATGAGCAGTGAGTGCGCGAACCGGCAGATCAGGAGCTCCGACCGATACTTTGACCGATTTTGACTCAGATGAGGTGCGGTATGCGAGGAGCCTGCGCAAGAGATCACGAGGTTCGACTACGTCGCGTTCTCGTGCCAACGACTCGGAGAGTGCCATGATGCCACGCCAGACTGAGACATATGCAGGGTGCTGTGCACAGAGTGCAGCAAAACCAGATTCCCTACATGCGTATACGAGTGCTCCGATTGGAGAATCGGAGAGCAACGAAGCACGAATTCTCGGTAGAGCCGGGATACGCGCGTCGAGATCGGTGAGTGTACCACTTTTGAGTGCGCGTGAGAGTTGTGCCGCATCAGTGATTGAAAGGCCCCAGAGTCCGGACGCCATAGTCTTGCCGAGTGCGTCAATTCGTACTGGATCAGCGAGGTACTCAATGAGATCAAAAAAGAGAACGCCGACTGGATGAGTAAATATATCAATTGTCCGTTCTGACGAAACCGGCAGAGACGCACCCTCCATCACCTTGAGCACTCGTTCGAGATCGCGGTTGCGTCTCGTGATGATAGCAACTGTCGCGGTCGGTTCATCACGACCGATCCGTCGTATTTCGTCGATGAGGTACTGCTCTGATGCGGCCACATTATCGCCAATAACAATATCGATTGGCCGGGGGACCTCGGGAGCACCTGAGACGAGCTCGACACGCAGCTCACGGTGTTCATCAGGACTATAGTTGTGCTCAATGAGAGAAAATCCCGCATCGAGAATCGTCTGATGTGAGCGATAGTTGGTCGAGAGTGCAATCACCTTCATCGCTGGGTATCGCTTGCTAAAGAGGAGAAAATTATCGACGGATGCACCCTGGAAGCGGTATATCGCCTGTTTCTCATCTC
>DIYB01000009.1:15723-18154 GCA_002428865.1 Patescibacteria group bacterium UBA6065 | reverse complement strand
CCAACAATAAAAATATTCGGTGTATCAAAAAATTCAGCGATGAGTGCGATGACATAGTTTTGTGCATCATTGGTATCCTGATGCTCGTCGACGAGAATGTAGAGGAAACGCTCTTGTAAGAGTCGCAGAAACAACTCGTCAGCACGCAGTGCGACGAGAAGTTCGATAATGAGATCGTTGAAGTCCATGAGCTTCTCCGTACGCTTTTTTGCCTCATATTCGGCATAGATATCTGCGAGAAGAAGCGTGCGCTCACACTTCTCTATGAGGAGACGTGCATCTGCCTTGAGCGAACCCTTGGTTGCTCCTCGACTCGATATCGATGCAGGGTCGTCATTGATCCGCACGATCTCTGTTCGCGCATGATCACGTACCATATCCGGCGTGAGTGCGTCACGTTTTGCCTCATCAATCGATCGGATAATCGATGAGAGATATGCGTCAGGTCTACCGAGTGGTCGTAACGCTGCGTAGCGATTGTCCGTAAGAATATCGCGGATGAGCACCTCCTGATCGACATCGCTCATTTGACGCAGTCCTGAAAGATGGAGGAATCGATCGGGATACTCAGCGATCATCGAAGCAGCAAATCCGTGGAACGTATGAATACGCACATCGTATGCACGATCACCGATTGTGGAGACGAGCTTGTCTCGCATTGCTTTGACACCCGCATCGGTATAGGTAATAGCGAGTATACCTCCTGGCGGAGTGTCGGTACGACGAAGGATATTGGCAATCCGGAGGGTGAGGATTGTCGTTTTGCCTGTACCAGGACCAGCAATCACCATGACTGGGCCATCGATTTCGTCGACTGCGCGTCGCTGTTCGGGATTGAGCGCTTTGTATCGGTCGTCAAATGCGGTGGTGGCAGACTTCATATGTCATTGAGTATAGCAGAGACATATACGAACACATCCCGCACGAGGCGGGATGTGAACAAAACAATAGGGACGGATGTGTCTTTAGGCTTTCTTGAGTGCGCGGAGTGTGTACTTGCCTGGGCCAGCGATGACAATCGCAAGTGACGAGAGGAAGAGTACGAGATCAAACTCATATCCACCGACGAAACCCTTTGAGAGCTTGAGCATAGCAATCGCAACGATCATAACGACTGCGAGGAGCATACCTGCCCAGTTGGTAAAGAGACCGACAAGCATTGCGATACCGCCTATAAACTCGACATACGCGACGAGGTATGCCCAAAACGCTGAGAGACCGATCGACGCAAAGAATCCGATGGTGCCATCCATACCATCGATTTTTGCCCATCCATGTGCAATAAAGACGAGACCGAGACCCACTCGCACGAGGAGAAGGCCGAGATCTGTGTTGTTCTTCAATATATTCATACATGACGTACTACCATGCTACTAATGGAGCATAGTATACCAGAGAGCCTAGATTGTAGTCAGCTTCTTGTGCTTGTCGTCGAGCACGAGGAGTCGGTAAATATCGAGAAGCGCAAAGAGGAGTGCGATGACAAGTGGTCCGAGGAAGAGTCCGACTGGTCCAAAGAAGAGGATACCTCCGATCACTGAGAAAAGTACGAATATTGGGTGAATCTTGAAGTTTTTGCCGATGAAAAACGGGAGGAGAAGGTTGTCGACGAGTCCAACTGCGACAAATCCCCAGATCGCGAGACCGATAGCCGCACCGGTCGATCCGATAGCAAGGAGATAGAGGATAGCAGGAATCATGACAAGGCCAGTACCAATTGCTGGCAAAAGCGCTGCGACAGCAGCGATCGATCCCCACAAGACGATGTGTTCGATACCGAAAATCGCAAAACCGATTGACACAAAGAATCCCTGGACGAGTGCGGTGAGCAGTGATCCGCGCACCACAGAATTGACCGCTACCTCAAGCCGATCGATGATCTGAGTATCGTAGCGATCAGACAGTGGTGAGAGTTCGACAAGCGTCCGACGAAAGATGTGACCGTCCTTCAATATGTAGAAGAGCGATATGATACCGAGGAACAGGCTCGCGATAAGCGACGCGGTCGATGAGAAAATCGATCCGAGGTTACCGACGAGTGCCTCAGAAATGGTGCGGACGTATCCGACGATGTCTGGATCAAATCCTGGAAAAATTTTCTGTACCGGATGGATGATGAAATACGTCAGTCGATCGAGATCACCTATCCCCCGCTCACGTATATCGAAATAGAACGTATACGACTCAGTAATGAGACGCTCGACAAGAAACGAAAGTGGCGTCACCACGACAGCGAGTATGAAAAGAATCGTGAGAATCGATGCGATCGTCCTACGCTGCCTAAAGAGCGAGAGAAACCAGCGATGTACCGGTCGAAACGCGACCGCAAACATAAACGCAAGTGCAATCGGGGCAAGGAACGGCAAAAATATCGCGAGTGTGAGAACGAGCGCACTGACCAAAAGACCGATGAAGAATGAAAATTGAACTT
>DIYB01000009.1:12938-15541 GCA_002428865.1 Patescibacteria group bacterium UBA6065 | reverse complement strand
AAGTGCGCCAACCAAAAGACCGATAAAGAATGAAAATTGAACTTTCTTGGTATCCATCCCGTTAGAAGTAGGAAGCGTCTACGCTTCCGTTAGCATAAATAAAGCATCGAGACCGACAACCCCCTTCTCTTTCCATTGGACACCCCGCTGAGCATCAAACCATGCATGACTTCTAACGGGATCCATGATGGATATCAGTATACCATCCTATGCGAGCGCCCGTGAACGAGCACGAGCACACTTCGATGAGCAGGTGTGGTCTGCTGTACGCTCTGCACATGCAGTACAGACGAGCATCTGGACGAGGCACGACGGGTTGGCACAATCGTGGTACCGCTCTGTCTGTGTACCACACGATTCACATGAGCCGATGATCGTCCGCTTCCCTTTCTTGGGATCAAACGCCATGGTCGTTCGTCCGTCAAAAACGTAGAGCGCTCCCTCAAAATCATGACCAGGATACCGCTCCATATACGAGACAATGCCACCATCGAGCTGATACACGTCGCGGAATCCCTTCTTCTTGAGATAACCAGATGCTTTCTCACATCGCACACCTCCTGTACAGACCGTGACGACGCGACGGCGAGCGTATGGTTTGAGTGCGGGAAGCACGTTTGGCAAGTCACGAAAATTCTTCATTGGCGGACATATCGACCCAGCGAACTTCCCCACCTTGTGTTCATAATCATTGCGCATGTCGATAACAACGAAATCGTCGCCACGCGCATACCACGCACGCAATTCATCAGGCGAGAGTCTCGTGCCGGTCGTCGTGCGTGGATCGACGTCAGACCGACGTGGTAGATGGAGTGACACGATCTCAGGTCGCACCCGTACTGAGAGACGTGGAAATGCGTTGCCCGTCCCTTCGCTCCGTTTCCAGTGGATAGTGCGAAACGGGCACTTCGATGTCATCTCATCGATATACGCCTGTGTCGCTTCACGTGTTCCTTCGACTGTGCCGTTGATACCTTCGTGTGCAATGATGATGCGCCCCGTAAGACCGAGTCTCTCGCAGAGCTCGCGTTGTGCACGAGCACAGGCCTCTGGATTACGTATCGTAACGTACTTGTAGTAGAGAAGTATCTCGTACGGTGACTTCGAAGCGGGTGCCATGAGAGACGAAGCTGTGGTTAGCCGAGGATACCGATGACGATTGCCGCAGCGACAATCGCTGCTACCTGATACCCCGCATTGATGACGAAGAGTGTCCACGAGTCATTGGAAAAGAGTCGATCGTTGAACTTGACCGCAACAACAAAACCAATCGACAGGACGAGTCCAACAAGAGCGAAACCAGCAAGACCTGAGACGAAAATCGAATTCATGACGATAGCGATCGCGTACGAGGTGAGGATTGATGAGAGGAACGAGAGCGCATACGTACGTGCCATACCCTCTGCTTTTTTCTGTGCGAGCGACTCTGGCGTATACCCCATCTCACGCATCCACGGTTTTCCGAGAAACCACGGAGCATACCAGATAAATCCGACGATGGTCGAAGCGATTGCACCGCCGAGGACCGCTATGAAACTAATGTCTTCAAAAAACATATTGGGTACGTGATGAGTGAATAATCCTATCGCGCGACAAACCGTGTCAGAAGCGGTGAACCACCTTCTTCGATCATGGTATCGAGCTTGCTATCAAAGATACCGTCTCCATCGTCACGGTACATGACGACTGCGTACATAAGGTGCGCCGTCGTCGGACGCAGAAGCTCGATGATCACTCCTCGTACTTCGCCCGGATCGATACGACGAGCACCGAGGATGCGACCGAGGAGATCGCCGTTGTTCTCGCGAACCGCGAGCCAGGTAGAGACGTCACTCGTCGCCTCCTCTACGACGACCGTGTCACCAGCCATCTGATCAGTGACAATGACGAGGTATGGTGATGATGTCGCAGTCGATGTATCAAAGAGCACCTCCCTCTGCGGACGTGCGAGCATAACACCGATGATATCTCCGATGATGAGTCCTGCGACTACGGCGATCCAGAAGTATTTATTTTTGATGATATCTTTCATGAAATGGTTTCTTAGTTTTTCTTTTCAACACGGAAAGTGACAATGTATTCCTCAGGACGGATAGTCACAGTACTTTGTGCGACCGGTGACACCGCTTCGATCGAGATGCGGTAGCCAGCAAACTCATGTGGGACCTGATCCTGCGGTAGATTAATCGTCTCGGTGATATCGCCACTCATGAGTGTGATGCGCGCAGTCACTGCACCAGCCTCGATACACTGCACATCGACAGGACACCGATTGTCGGTGACAAGTGTATCAAAACGTACAAAGAGACCATCGACCTCACCAGTGCGTCCGACAGGCAAGACGACGAGGCCAGGCGCCGACGCCTCTGGTACGATCATCGGGAGCGTACGAACCTCTAGTGGGTACACATACACACCACAAGCGACGAGGAACGCTACGAGTACACCGATAAGAAGTGTGTTCTTTGACATGGTAGAAGGTAGATATACCTAGACCATATCACACAGAAAGAGGCAGTCAACAAAGGACTATGACCGGACCCCTCGCTCACGCTCGCGACGTTCGACATCATCCTCAGAGAGACCAAAATGGTGTGCTACCT
>DIYB01000009.1:8920-12749 GCA_002428865.1 Patescibacteria group bacterium UBA6065 | reverse complement strand
ACATCATCCTCAGAGAGGCCAAAATGGTGTGCCACCTCGTGCCAGATAGTGTCCTCGATCACCTGACGCACCGGTATTCGATCCTCCTCGGCCGCATCAAGCGTCGGTAGTCGGTAGATGATGATCTTGTCTGGCAGTGCGAGTCCATAATCAACACCCCGCTCAGTGTGCGGTACCCCCTGATAGAGTCCGAGCAGTGTGTCCCCCGCATCTTCGTCGAGTCCAAACTCAGCACGTACCTCATAGTCAGGCTCATCTTCGACCGTGAGTGCGACATTTTTGAGTAGATGGCGAAACCGCTCGGGTACCGGAGAAAAACCGATCTCTTCGACAAGTGCGACAAACGCTTCGTGTGTCATAGAGAGTTAGAGTGTACGCGAATCATACGCCCAGTGGAGGATCGCCTGACGCTGGCGTGGACGACAGTGCACATCACCGCGCCGACAGTTGCGAGCGACCTGAGCGATGTGACGGCGTATCGCCTTCCACCTCCGTATCTGCCGTACATCATCAGGATGGCGCCGACCCATGTAGTAGCGACAGTACCACTGGAACCAACCCCGAGGGTCGTCGGGATGAATCCAGCCTTTCTTGACCCAGACAGAAAGTGGTTGCGATGCGTTCACACCAAAATAGTTGAGTGTCGGATCATGACGTTCACTACAGAGCTTTGCATTGACGAACCAATCTCGCGGGAATTCGTCAGTGCAATCAGTCATGTACTTGCCACCAAAGACGCCGAGGGCGAGCATTTCTTGTGGCGAGAGATCGGGTCGAAACTCAGGATCAAAATCCTTACCCACCGGAGCGACGAGTTCGTACTCATACCCCTGCTGCATCCGATCATTGACTCTGATACGACGTCCCATACACTACCAATTGAGATATGTAATCGTGAGTTGGAGCACAGTCGCAAACGATACCCAGAGGAGATACGGTATGTTGAGGTACGCGACCCATGGCGCGATACGGCGCGCCACAAAGAGTGCCCAGACGAGTGTGGCAAGAACGAGGAGAATGTTGAGAGATGCGAGTACAAAATTTTCGAGACCAAACTGGATCGGTGTGAATATGAGATTGAATACAAGATTGAGGAAAAACGGTGCAAAATCACGTCGCGTGATCCGTCCGCGGAGATAGAGATACGCCATGTAGCCGAATGAAATGGCGATGAGGATGTAGAGCACCGTCCAGACTGGTCCAAAAAGCTCAGGAGGTGGTGACCATGATGGTCTCACCCATGACATGTATGACGTATATGATTCGATATCCATAGATACCAGTATAGCGCGAGAGACATTATTCGCGCACTCGCACACGAAATAGTGCGACACCGTCCTCTCCGATACCGATGATGACACGCTCACCAGAGGGATTGGTATATGAGAGATACCGCACCACTTGAGCGGTCACCTCAGACGGCATGGCAAAGGTCGCAGAGAACGTCATGGCATCAGACTCATTGGCGGGTGCCGTGGCGACAAACGCCGCTTTTGCCATAGGAGCACTCTCGCTCATTCTCGCGTCATCTGATGGCATATCTGATAGCGTGGCCGATGAGAGCGTCATGACATCCCCCACCTCACCCCCTGATGAGAAACTGAGGGATTCAGGGGCACCCACCGGATGTGGAGCGATACCGTAGGCGAGCACCGCCTCTTCGTCGATCTCGACGAGATCACGTGCACGAGACGCCTCAGCAAAGACGCTGTCGAGCGGACCGTCGAGACGCGCTTCGATCGCCATACGCTCGGATACGTCGAGTGTATTCATTCGCGCAAACGACTGGTCGAGAAGCGCGAGCGCCTGAGGTGATGCCGAAGGATATGTCGATGAGACCGAGGCGACGATGAGAAGCACGAGAAATGCACCCACCGGTGCGTAGAGTCGAGGCGACTCGGTGAGTGCGACAAAAGACGCGCGCAACGATGAGAGCCATGATCGGCGCTCAAAGCGACGCTGGAGCGCCGCGCGCATCGCGCGTTTGGTATGGGGAGTATCGTATGAGGTCGTGCCCAATGAGGCGAGACGTTCTATGAGGTGGTCATCATTCATACTTGTTGTGTATAAGCCTCTCCTGCCCCTCTACACCTTCTATAATGCCCGAATTGCCTCCCTGTTGCGATGCCATAGCCTCACGCAAAAGCGAGAGCCCGCGAGAAATAATCGAGCGGGTTGTCCCCTCATTTTTACCGAGAATTGCCGCTACCTCAGCAGACGTCTTGCCTTCGACGTGGCGTAAAACGACAGCCTCCTGATACACGGGCGGCAGGGTGAGAAGCGCCTGACGCATCGCTTTGAGTGAGACATCACGCTCCTCTGCTTCTCGCACCGCTTCACGTTCTTCATCAAATGCGGTGTCCTCGACGTCAAAACCATCTTCGATAAGCGCCGAGAGACGAGTTGACGGTCGTCCGCGTACACGGCGTGCATGCATGCGGATCTCGTTGCCAGCGATACGGTAGAGCCATGCAGATATCGGGATACCGCGCCAGACAAACGTACTGATACCATCGAGCGCCTTGGTAAATGTCTCAGCGACGATGTCAGCGGTCACATCCGGATCACCGATACGGCGCATGACATACGCGTAAATACGATCGTAGTGCATATCGAAAATCTCACCGAAGGCCTGCGGATCTTTTTGTGCTCTCTCTACAAGTAGTCGCTCTATCTCACTCATGGTCGTCCTGTGCGTACAGCGTATCACACACCACTATCGCTTAGGCGTTCTCTCGTGTGGATGGTATACGTCGTGGTGGGAGCGGAAAAAAGACGCTCGTCCGTGCCTGATAGTCGCGGAACAGTGGGTTTTCAGACATGCGTTTTTCGAGCATCGGTATACCAGAGACCTTGAGAATGAGGAACGTGATCGTGAGTGGTCCGATGATAGACCAAAACGTAAGCGGTGCGCTAAGCGCGATCACCCAGATCCCCCACCACTGTGTCACCTCGCCAAAATAGTTGGGGTGACGACTGTATCGCCAGAGGCCGGTGTCGAGTACTTTGCCAGCATTTTCTTTTGTACGGATAAAACGAGCAAGCTGTGCATCACCTACCGCCTCAAAGATAAATCCGATGACCCAGATCATGAATCCGACGAGATCGAGTATGCCGAGCGAGACACCTGCGGATCGGTGAAGCGCGAAGACCGGTGTCGCAATCGCAAAGAGGAGTGCTCCCTGCAGGATAAACACCTGTAGATACGACCGGATGAAAAACCATGACCCCCACGCCTCTCTCCAGGCACGATAGCGCGGATCCTCAGACCGTCCACGATTGCGCACATGGATGTGCCATGCGAGACGCAGTCCCCAGATCGTGATGAGGACAACGACGAGGAGTGACCGCACATCCGGTGACTCGATGAGTAGGTACGAGAGCCACGAGACGAGGACAAAACCGAGTCCCCACGCCACATCAGCGACGTCATTGCGCTTCTTTACAAGTGCAACGACAAACCAGAGCGTCATGTAGACGACGAGGACGATACCGATGAGAAGGTATGGGTTCATGAGAGTATCCGAGATGCGATCGCGTACGTCACGACCGAGACTGACGAGGCGAGGAATGCGCCCCAGATGAGATCGACGATAGTGACCACGAGTGGCCAATCTTTTGCGAGAGCGAGATTGGTGAGGTCATACGTCGCATAGGTCACGAGACCGAAAAACGCACCGAAAACGAGAGCATGAATCCACGACCCTTTGGCGAGTGCAGGCATGATGACAAAGGTGACCAATCCCGCAATAAAGATGAGATAGAAGATGATGGCCGCCGTCCAATTGACGTCAGTCTTGAGTAGAGCACCGATATGTCGCGCATAAAA
>DIYB01000009.1:8242-8731 GCA_002428865.1 Patescibacteria group bacterium UBA6065 | reverse complement strand
GATATGTCGCGCATAAAAATCCTTTGCCACAAGACCGAGCCACACCATATCGATCGCAAAAAAGACCGGAAGTGCGATAGCAAAAAGTTTGAAAAACACGAGATGAGTACGTTAGTGACTAATACACTCAAGTCTATCACAGAAGACGCACTATCCATGAAAAAACGCACCCGTATGAGTGCGTCAGGCCGCGGCGCGCACGGCACATATGAGGTGGTGCATGTTCTCCGGCAGAATCCTCGGGACGATGATACGTCGTCCCTCGGGAACACCGAGACGTGCGACCGTGTCGATCCGTAGACCTCGTTCCCTACCAGTAGGGACAAAGTCCGATACGAAGTCCATACCTCCGCGAGGCTTGAGCCAGCGGTAGTATACATCGATGTTGTCGGATTCCACGACAATGTCGGTCTTCACAAAGACTGCGACATAGAGCGTGAGATCACGAAACGATGGAAACCACGAAGGCGGAGCGGAGAGCTCATCTCG
>DIYB01000009.1:2956-8230 GCA_002428865.1 Patescibacteria group bacterium UBA6065 | reverse complement strand
CGTAGACCTCGTTCCCTACCAGTAGGGACAAAGTCCGATACGAAGTCCATACCTCCACGAGGCTTGAGCCAGCGGTAGTATGCATCGATGTTGTCGGACTCCACGACGATGTCAGTCTTCACAAAGACTGCGACATAGAGCGTGAGATCACGAAACGATGGAAACCACGAAGGCGGAGCGGAGAGCTCATCTCGGATGATGATCGTCATAGAGATCTCGTATCATCCTAGGCCAACACCATCCTTCGGTCAAACGAGGGATTACCTCCCCTTGTATGCGCCGGGAATGTTTGATTCGCCTTCAAAATCAGCGACCACTTCGCCAAACTGCCTCGTCTCTGTATCGAGAAGGAGACGGAGCGTTCGACCCACAGAGGGACGTGCAGTCATCGGCTCACCCGGTGCGCGATCCGCATAGTTGGCCCACACCTGCCTCCCCGGACCTGAGGTGATCGACTGTGGTGCGATCCGATCGCCGACCACCGTTGCGTCCACGCCGATGTAGCCACCGTCACGCGCGAGTGCTGCGGCGATGTAGAAAAAAACCCCACTTCCCCCACGCTCTTGTGTGAGGAAAAAGACGACGTCCTCTCTCCCATCACCGTCTATATCCTTGCGCAACTCATTGCCGAAATAGCGTGTGAGAATACGCGACGATCCATCAGGCACGATCGGAACATCGGACTCACCGTCGACGAGTGTCACGAGGTAGCCCTCGACTCGATATGATCCGTCACGATAGTCCTCGACGACGTCATGCTCGAGGATGTACTCGACGAGTACGGGCACCCACCGATTCTGACTCACCATAAGTCCAATACCGATGAGGATGAGAACAAAAAGAATGATATTAATTGCGCGCATAACAAATTGATTATACCCCACCACCACAAAACGAATTTACATTTTGATTTTTTGAAACACAAAAAGATGTTCGTGCATAATGAGTAGGAAGTTGCTTTCTTTTGACTTGGTGACCCAAAAACCAGTCGCCTTGCAATTAAACTGCCTTTTTATGATATCTTCTTTGAGCAAAAAACCTGCTCTCAAAAAACGATCCATAACCTTGTATGCAAGTGGTTGGTACATTTTGTTTCTGCGAGTATCACCCATCAGAATTGCACAGAATTTACCTGGTTTTAAAACTCTATAGAACTCTCTCGCCACCTTTTCCATTTCATCACAAAAAATATCGATGTCGTGGATGTTTGAGAGATCCTCAACCAGCCTTCCTTCGCTATATTTGATTATATCGGCATACGGTGGATGAGTGAGCACTAAATCAATACTCCTGTCTTTCAATTTTGGAAGATATCTGGAATCCCACTTGAAACCTCGTTGCCATGACTTGTTGGCAACTTTAAAATTTAAAGATTTCTTTGTTCTATCAATTGCCTTTTGATTGATATCGGAGTAGATCAGGTTTCTATTCAAAATCTTTGCCTCGATGGCAGTAGTGCCACCACCAACCATGGAATCGAGGAGAACATCACCCTCCTTTGAGTATCGCAATATCAAATTACGAGCTATTTCAGGAGACCAATTACCCCTCCAATCAGATGCATGTGTTGCCCAATTACCACGACGAGGAAAAGCCCAAACCGTCGTACACTCCATCTCAAATGTCTCAGGATGAAGTTTTAACTCTGTTTTTGCCATAAATAATTACCAATTTAATTCACCAAGTATCCCTTTCTCAAGCATGTGGAGATTGAAGATATAATCATTATGATTATATATCTCTTCAAGAGGTCTCTGAGTCGTTTTCCAACCCTTTCCATCTGTCACCCATACCAAATCGATACTCTGTGCCTTTAGCTCGTCATTAAGAACCTTAAACTCACCACAAACAGCTTTAAGCTTCGAACCCCCTCCGTTATAAAAGTTCACTTCAAACAATTTAATCTTCTTTGACTTAGGATTGTAAATTGCGAAGTCAAAACTTCTCTCGGATTTTTCAAACTGCACCTCGATTCCCCACCTTTCCTCGATATCAGTCACCCTTGCAGAAGGAATGTATTCAAAACCCTTATCTTTACAAAAATCAGCAACAAAAGATCCAACTATTTTTTCCATAATTTTACCTCCGCGATTTTTCCTCCCATTGCTATCAAGACCGACTTCAACACCCAAAACATAATCTACAAGATTTTTCACACCATCCTCCTTGAAAAGCCTACTGAGACCTGATTTTTCTATAAATTCATAGTGCTTATCCACGTTATCTTCTTTGCCAGACAAATCAAAGAAGCTTGAATTACCGCCCTCTACATCAAAAATCTCAAATGAATTCTCTCGAACGGCAAGTAACACAGGAAGCGCTTTAATAATATCTGGATTTGATTGGTACAGTTTCTTAAACTCAGCCTTCAAATCACTTTTACCCAAAAGATAATTGAGCTTATTCAGGGTAATTTCTAAACTTGAACTATTTGAGTTAACCTTCTTCCAGTTAACAAAGTAGTCCCACGTAGTAATAGAGTTTTTAAGTGTTAAAATGAATTGATTGAAATCTTTTTGTCTCATAGATCTGAAAACAAGTTAAAGGTCTTTTTCATTAGTTCATCTCTTCTTGCATCAATTTCAGTTCGATCCCACTTTCCCTTTTTCTTGATTGCGATGAGCTCATCTCTGGTTGTAAGATACTTAGTCTTATTTATCAAAACATCTATGACCAAATCTGTCGAGCCTGGTAGGGTATCAAATAATTTGTGATCCTTTTTAACCTCCTCATTTAAGGATTTCTCGAGAAGAATCAGGTTGCCAATATTATGCACCCCCAAAGTTCCTGCTGATTTTGGGGCTAGGTGGTCAAGCGAATGTAGCTCGAAATCAGAAGCAATGTCTGAATCCAAATCTTTTTGAAGTCTTAATAGGATGAATTTGATCGTGTTTTTATTTTCAAGAAAATTTAAAACTTTAAATTTTTCCGCGTATTCGTCTTGAGTAGGAAGCTTTCCGAGGAGATCTTTTCTCAAATCTTCAATAACTTTATTTTTATTAGTCTCCCGCCTTAATCGAATGGCAAATTTTGAATACTTACTATCAAACCCGGAAGGTCGAGAAGAGACGATATGGGTAAAAATAAAATGAAAATTTTCCATTAGTAAAAGAGTCTTATTCAACAAAGCTATATCAATATTTTTCTTTTCAAATTCTTCAAATAAGGCGAGAAAGAAAGAGAAATGTACCTTTAAGGCAAACAAGTCTCCAATATTTCTTATATGGCTATAAACATGAAAAAGCTTATCTTTTTTCCAAGAATCAATCGACGGTTTCGTGATTTCTTTATAGATCCTAGAGGCGGTCAATAACTGTTTTAAAAGGAACTCTGCATCCGGAAACTCTTTGTTCTTATTAGAATCACGAATATAATCTGCAAATCTTCTGTATAACTTATTTTCAGAGACCTTAACAATCCAAGATGCCCAAAACCTATTAAAGAAAGAGCCGCTATGTTGACCAAGATTATTTTTTATTTCTTTCCAAGTTTCTTTCGGCTCCATTATGCCTGCTTTTGGAACAAAATTCTTAAAAAGGTAATTTTTCAAGAGGTCAAGAGAAGAAAGATCTCTTCCTCGCGTATTTATAGTCTCAAAAATGGTAAAAGCATCTGTTTCATCGCTTGAGACAATCACAACGGTATCAATGTCAAAAACACACGTCCTTATTTCCTCAAGAAGAGCGATTCTGTCTTCATTATTTTTCTTTTCTGATAAGAGCGTTTCTATCTTCTGAAATAAAAAAATCCGTGTTTGCTCTATCAGTTTTTCACTAGGTTTAGTTGGACGTACATCTTCTCCATGAAATATTCTCTTCTGAAAAAATGGATGCGGTTCAACTGTCTCAATCACCAATTGTTCATTGTTTTTTTCGTCCTTATAGAGAAGATACTGTTTAAGGCCATCCGCAAGATCTTGCCTCTCGTGCTTTTGGAAAAATTCAATAATAACACTTACAAATATGGCGAGGGTTATGAGTCTTTGTTGCCCGTCAATAACTTCAAACTGATGAGAATTGATATCTTCTCCTTTAAAGACCATTGGGCCAATAAAAAAATTACCCTTACTTTTGCTCTCGAGATAATAATTGAAATCATCCCAAAAGGTTGACACCTCCTCATCAACCACCCAAGCGTAATCCCTTTGATAATCTGGTATTCGAAAGGTTCTGCGTGAGAATATGTCCTTTACCTTAAAATCTTTTGAATCTATCTTCATACTCTAGTAATTGGTCACAAGTACCTCCTCGATCTTCCCTCTACCAGAAGACTTTGAGTTTATCGCTCTACCGGCCTCAACCTTCGTAATACGTACCCCATACTTCTGTATTTCTCCATAGATTTTGTTTATGAATGGTGTATTTGAATTTGAAAGCATCAAGAAACAGCCTCGTTTGTGTAGTTCAAGGAAAGTGTCTCGAAGCTCTATCTGCTGCTCATCACCAAAACCATCGGCGGTATAAGAGGTAAAGGACGCGGTCTTGCTCACCGGATCGTACGGTGGATCGAAATAGACGAAATCACCCTTTTTTGCCTTCTTCAAGACCTCCTTATAATCCTGTTGCTTTATTTCTACCCCACTGAGTGCGTGCGATACTCGTCTGAGATTTTCTTCGTCGCAGATAATCGGATTCGTATAAGCCCCAAATGGCACATTGAACTGCCCAGAACTGTTCACTCGATACATTCCGTTGAATCCGGTTCGATTGAGAAAAATAAAACGAGACGCTATTTCGATTTGTGTGAGTTTCTTTGGATCCTGAGAACGTACTTTGAGAAAATAGTTCTTCTCGTATTTATGTTTCTTGAGTGAAGATATCAAAGCATCAACATCGTCTCTTATAACATTGTAAGTGGTTACCAATTCACCGTTCATGTCAGACAGAGATGCTTTTTGAGGAAGCAGGTCAAAAAAGACGGCCCCTCCACCGACAAACGGTTCGAAATACCTGCCTTTCACAGGATCGAACCCTTCTGGTGGATAAAGATTCAACTTTCTAAACTGTGCAAGCAACTGTCTCTTACCGCCAACCCATTTGACGAACGGTTTCGGTTTGGACACGAGAAATTGTGCGGCATACTCACGCGGATCTGACTTGTCAGACAAGAATACCAGTCGTTTTGCCAAGATTGGATTGATATCAAACCTTGTCTGTATGTCTTTGATCACCTGTTGAGTGGTCATATAGACATAATACCATGTTGCCGGACTTGGATTCGAACCAAGATAAACGGCTCCAAAGGCCGCTGTCCTACCATTAGACGATCCCCCAA
>DIYB01000009.1:2352-2772 GCA_002428865.1 Patescibacteria group bacterium UBA6065 | reverse complement strand
TCCTACCATTAGACGATCCGGCAATTTTTTATAATTTCAACACATTCATCCTACCTTTGACGACCAGCCTCGACTAGACGTCGAGCCTAGGCGATCCGCGGCAGTACTACCGCACTAGACTACTTCTGTTCTATCACTTCTGCAACGAGGAGCTCAAGCGGGAGCTCGGGCACAGGCGATGCACCGATGAGATCATAAGCACCGAGGAGCGAGCGGAGAAGTCCCGCAGTCACCCCACCCTCCCCTCGAGAGAGAGTTGTGATGAGCGCCCGATCTTCGCTCGAGACATCCGCGAGATCGCGCGCTGCTGATTGTGGAGCGATGCGCGCGAGAAGCGCGAGGCGTGCGCGCGAGGTGACGAGGTCGAGAAAGAGTTTTGGATCTGATGCGTGTGTCGATAGCTCCGAGACAGCACCGCCG
>DIYB01000009.1:1776-2177 GCA_002428865.1 Patescibacteria group bacterium UBA6065 | reverse complement strand
GATGCGTGTGTCGAGAGCTCTGAGACAGCACCGAGTGCGCGCTCCGCATCCCGTGTGACGAGCGCCTCGAGGAACGTACGGACGAGCTCGGCTCGTGGTGAGCCTGTCACACGCTCCACATCGTCACGCGACACCTTCGTGCCTTTGACACTCGACATCACCTTCTCGAGGATACCGTGCGCATCACGGAACGATCCGTCACCCAAAAGTGCGATGAGCTCTGCAGCATCAGGCGCGAGCGTGAGCCCCTCCTCCTTCGCAACACGCGCGACCACCTCCTTGAGGATCTCAGTCGTCGGTCGGCGGAATGCAAAGGTCTGGCAACGAGAGACGATGGTCTCAGGGAGCTTGTCCGCCTCGGTGGTCGCGAGCATGAAGACGACGTGACGCGGTGGCTCCTC
>DIYB01000009.1:430-1508 GCA_002428865.1 Patescibacteria group bacterium UBA6065 | reverse complement strand
TCCTTGGTGAGCATGTGCACCTCATCGATGATGTATACCTTGTACCGCGACTCAAACGGGAGCGTGAGCACCGCCTCGCGCAGTGCACGGACGTCATCGATACCACGATTGGACGCGGCGTCTATCTCATACGTATCGTTGTCGGATGTACCGATCGCCCGAGCGAATATACGCGCCACGGACGTCTTGCCGGTACCACGTGATCCTGAGAAGAGGTACGCATGCGCGATCGCGCCCGAGCGCACCGCGCCAGAAAGTGCTCCGACGACATGATCCTGACCGATGACATCGGCAAACTCGCGCGGACGGTATTTGCGATAGAGGACTTCGTGCGACATGCATACAGTATATAAGCTCACCGAACGAAAGTCGAAATCCATGGATAAAAAAGCCCGATGCGATCTCGCATCGGGCAGACACTGTCTTAGTGGACTCCGGAGAGCCGCTCCTTCTCCTTCTTCTTGCGCGCCATGCGCCGGAGAAGCGACGAGCCCTTCACCCACGGCTTTTTACGCCGACGGTGCGGCACCTTGAACGTGAAGGTGTCGGGCTGCTTGATCGCACGCATGACATCGTGCTGCTTGATGTCGCCCTCGCCCACCTGCTTGTAGAGGGTGAACGAGAAGCGTTGCCGACGACGGCTGTTGTAGATGAGGGCGGCCTTGGACTCGGGCACGAGCCAGAGGTGCGCCCGCAGGGACTTGCCCTCCCGATCAAAGCAGAGCTTGTCGTGACACTCCTCGAGGGTATCGCCTAAGGCGGCGATAGCCCGATTCGTGTAGTCATCGTGCGGTTGGAAATACCACCTGACGGTATGTGCGCTCATTATTGGACTCCTTGGGTTTGAAGAACGGAACCGGCACACAATACCAATACAATCAATTTTTGTCAAAATAGCCACCAGCGTACATGGCAGGTGGATCATCGGCCACGTGGTGCGTGACAAGTTAAAAAAAAGACCCGTCAACTCTCGTTGACGGGTCAGACCTAATTTATGTTAGCGCTCTGGTCCTGATGGAGCGCTTACAACCTCAGTTTCATCCTCTTTCTGTATGGCTTTCTAGGGCCGGTTGATTGT
>DIYB01000009.1:0-227 GCA_002428865.1 Patescibacteria group bacterium UBA6065 | reverse complement strand
GTATGGCTTTTGAGGGCGGTTGATTGTTTATCAGACATTGGCCGTGTGGGTTCGATTACAGAGACGGCGCTCTGTCACCTACACGGTTCGTTGTTTCTGAAGCATGATATGACGCATCATGGGGCGGGTTGAGGTTTGATCCGTCGGCGATGGGACTAGCCCGAGCGGCGGCCGGCGATGGCGGGGGTCGTCAGGGAGGCGGCCGGGGGGGTGCGGGGCGGGGGGCC
>DIYB01000024.1:10183-27938 GCA_002428865.1 Patescibacteria group bacterium UBA6065 | reverse complement strand
AAAACACCCTTCCAGTAGTCCGCAAAACTTCAAAGATCTTTCCCTCGCCGCCACACGGGCGGCGAGGGTGCTGACAGAGGAGGCATCAATAGACCATCTTCTAATTAATCAGCAAATTAGCATCCACCCAGGACGGACGAAGGGGCACACTGCTTCCTTCGAAAATAGGACTGGCTCCGGAGAGCCAGTGGAGACAATTGTACGACCGCCAATAGACACGACGTTATTAGTCTCCAATATTGATTATATCATAACTAGTTCGTCTACGCAAGTACTGCCTTGATGCGCCTTACGCCCGCCGAAACCGCCTCCTCTTTCTGGATCTTGAACGTGCCGAGAATGCCAGTGCGCTCGACATGAGGACCACCGCAAAACTCCTTGGAATACGCAGTATCAATCGAATCGCCGATGTAGTAGACAGACACCTGATCACCATATTTGTCTCCAAAGAAGTGGAGCGCGCCCGTCTTCTCTGCTTCAGCTTTTGGCATGATGATCTTGTGGACCGACATATCTGCCTTGATCGCGTCATTGACCAGCGACTCAACTTGTCTCTTCTCGTCATCTGTCATCTTTGCACTATGAGTGAAGTCAAATCGGAGGCGCTCGGGGGTGATGTTTGACCCTTTTTGTGACACATGCGTACCGAGAACAGTACGGAGTGCCTGATGGAGGAGATGTGTCGCGGTGTGATATTTGACCGACGTCTCTGATATATCACCAAGCCCGCCTTTAAACCTACCCTCTGCCCCAGCACGAGAAAGATCCTGATGTTTCTTGAATTCAACATCGAATCCAACACGATCAACTGAGAGACCTCTCGCTTTGGCAAGCTCCGCGGTCATATCGATTGGAAACCCGTAACTCGAAAAGAGTGTGAAAGCATCATGCGCGGATACGTCACCCTTCTTCACAATTTTTTCGAACTCATGAAGACCTTGTTCGAGTGCCTTGGAAAATTTGTCTGCCTCTTTTGAGATCTCGGAGATAATTCGATCCTGTGCCTCAATCAGGTTTGTGTAGAATGATCCGAACTGAGACACGACAATGTTGACGAGTCGAATGACCGCATCACGATCGAGCCGTTTTGCATCAGTATTGAATACCATACGACGAATGATGCGACGCAAGACATAACCCTGATCAGTGTTCGCGGGAATGACACCATCCCCTGTGAGGAACACGGCAGTACGGATATGATCCGCTATGATGCGTTGTCGCCGGAGATCTGCCGTGAGTGTGGCCGCCACGGACATAATCGGAGCAAAACTATCAGTATCAAAGACATTTGACTTACCTTGAAGTATCGCCGATATGCGCTCGAGGCCAGCGCCAGTATCTACGTTTTTCTTAGCGAGCTTGCCGACAATAACCCCGTCTTTTTTCTCATATTCCATGAACACGTCGTTCCAGATCTCGACGACTTTCTGTGCTTCATCAGCCGCATCATATGCCTCAGGTGAGAGATCACCGAGACCTTGGGGGGTAATATCGTAAAACATTTCGGAGCATGGTCCGGTCGGACCGGTCCATGTATCCTTGCCCTTTACTGCAGGCCACCAGTTTGCATGAGCGCCCTTGAAATAGATCCGGTGACGAGGTACACCGACTGACTCCCAAATACGCGCCGCTTCGTCATCTCGAGGAGCGTTCTCATCACCAGCAAACACAGTGACATAGAGCCGTTTGGGGTCGAGACCAAATCCCTCATCCTTTGAGGTGAGAAGTTCGTAACTCCATTTGATTGCGTCTTCTTTGAAATAGCTACCGAGTGACCAGTTGCCAAGCATTTCAAAAAATGTCAGATGTGTCGCATCTCCCACATCATCGATGTCTCCGGTACGCACACATTTTTGTACATCAGCGAGCTTGTCGCCCTGCGGATGCGGTCGTCCCATAAGGTACGGCACGAGCGGCTGCATGCCTGCCGTGTTGAAGAGCACCGTAGGATCATTCTCAGGCACGAGCGGTGCTGAGGGGATGATGGCGTGACCCCGCTTCTCAAAAAATGCGAGGAATCGTGTGCGTACTTCTCTCGATGTCATAGAATCTTAATCTACCTGTTTTCCGTGAGCTTTTCCAGTCGAACTATCACACATACTTCTTCAGTACTTGAAAATCATTTATGAGTACTGGTCGCATCGATCCGTTGTACAAGGCTACTGCCGGATGATAGAGAGCGACTATGGTGACTGGTCCATACCTCGCTTGCCCAGTGTACACAGTCCCATGAATCTTGGATATGGGCGCGAGTGCCGATGCGACGCCGTAGTGTTCAAATACATACTTCATCGAGTGTCGACCGAGTACCGCTATTATTCGGGGTTGCATGATCTCGATCTGTCGGTCCAGAAACGGTGCATAGAGCGCAATCTCTTCTGGACTCGGATCACGATTCTCAGGAGGACGGTCTTTGACGAGATTGGTGATATAGACAGACGCACGATCAAGTCCAATTGATGCGAGAAGCTCATCGAGCATCTTGCCGGATCGACCACAAAATGGACGTGCAGTTTTTGCCTCATTTTCACCAGGCGCCTCGCCGACAAACATGATGTGCGCATCATGACTTCCCTCACCCACGACTGGAAAATATCGATTCTCTGTACGATACCTATAGAGTGGAGACGAAGAGAGTGCGATGAGTTCATCTCGAATACGTTTCATCTCGTCATGTTTTGACATGTCGGTATTGTATCAATAAAAAAACCGCAACCTCATGGTCACGGCTCAATCAAAGGAAGATCCTCGATAGCAAGCGGTATGTCCCCCGCAACACGACGCTCCCACTGCGCGCCAAAAGACGACTCCCACCCGCGCATGAAAGCAACGGTGTGGATACGTCCAGATCGGAATACTGGCCCATAAAAATCATTCAATATGGGCATACAGTAACCAGTCCGATTGAGAGATACCCACTCCATCGCCATGCGAAAGAGCGGTACCTCAAACGGCGTCTGGTCAAACACCGAACGACCCTGCAACTGAAGGTGTTTGATCGCGGCGGTAAACGCAGCGAGGTTTTTGTCCCGTGTCCCGAAACCACCGGTTGATATCGGACCTGAGACAATGACTACTGGTTCCTCAAAACGCTCGAGAATATCGAGTGCTATCGGTACAAGGTCACCAAACTGCGAGGCGAGCTCAAGCTTCTTGAAGTCGGAGTGTGTCCACAGCGAACGTTCTGTACACGGATATACATCATGCATAGTGTAAAAGGATATCTCACAACACCCTATCGCAGATAGGGTAAAAAGCAATTACGAGATAGCCCTATCTCTTCATCACTCCCGCATATCCTTCCTGACGCAAAAGATCGTACTTCGTCCTATGACTGCGAAGACCATTGTATCCTCCAAGACGCCCATCGGAGCAAATCACTCGGTGACACGGCACCGACCGGTCAGTGTTTCGACGCATGATAGTGCCAACGGCACGAGCTGCACCAGGACTCCCCGCCCGATACGCTACCTCGGCATAGGTCATCACCGATCCAGAGGGTATGCTCCGAACCACCTTCTTCACCATATCGCTAAAAGAGAGAGTTCGTTGTTGTATCATCGTGTGTATCTTTTTTCTTTTTTGACACGCGCGCAACGGTTTTTTTGGGCATATCTTTTGACTGGACATCTCGAGCAACTTTGCGGTATCGACAAAAATCACAATCACTCGATGGTCTGGGTACTGTCTCTTGATCGAGACAATGCTTCGCATCAATAATCAGCTCCTCGACCCACGAATCATCACCTGCAGTATGCGGAATGAGTGTGACGTCAAACTCGAGTTTGCCATCAAACGCTTTTTTATCCTTGCGACCGTTTACGTAGACAAAATACCCTGTCTTCGACACCGCAAAACCTTTCTGTCGCAAGAGCCACTGATAAATCTCCATCTGTCGCTTGTACTGTTCGTCCCAGCCAGAGTCAGAGAGTTTCTCTACCTTACCGTCTTTTGACGTCGCCTTGTAATCGACGACGATGAGCTCACCACGAGGATTGACCCACACATCATCAACTGCTCCGGTGATGAGGAGTCCTGTACCGGGATGACGATACTGGATACCGACAAAGTTTTCCCTCCATGCCTCCATGTCCTCGTGGTCGTACGGCACCGCATCTACACCGTACTGTGCCATGAGTGGGTGTCGAGTACCTTCTGCACGATGGGCATCAAACTCTTTTTTGAGGAGTGCGTCAACCGCGATGTTGAGTGTAAATGATGGACCACGCGGACGCGCGACACCGAGCTTATTGTCGAGATAGAAACACAGCGGACACTCGACGAAAAGATCGAGTTTTGATCGAGAGAGCTTCCAATTACTTCCACCATAGTTCCACTGAGCTCCTCGTGGCGGATTGTATGCGCGATAGGATTCTGCCATGGCGATGATCTATGAGAGTATCTCCTCAGCTTCTTCGACAATTCGAGCGATTTTGTCCCGAGGAATACCAAGTCGTTCGAGATCACCTTTCCTCTCGACAACATGTTTGACGAGCACGAGACCATTGTGAAGCAGAGCGAAACGTTCAGCTTTTGACAGTGTCGAGAGAACGGTGAGCGGATGAAATCCCGCCTCCTCGATGAGGTGCTGGAGATTGCCTTTTTTTGGATAGTTCCATCCAATCATGTTGAGTTTCTGACACTCACCGTACCGGATCGCAGGCTCGGTAAACTTTGTATTTGTCACAAGCCACCCCTCATCGAGTGAACGCTCAACATTGCCGTAGGCAAAGGTGCTTTCCCGAAGATCATCGAAGCGTGCTTTGACATAGAGTGCGGTTTTGAGATCGGAGCGAGTGCCTGGCTCGTTGTGGAACTTGGCCTCTATCATGACGAGCTTGTCAGCATTCCACGCGACGACATCCATCTCGTGTTCGACACACCCTCCACGAACAATCTGGTCAGTGAGTGTCTCGTATCCACGCGACTTCCATATCTCAGCGATAAAACGCTCAAACGGAAATCCGTCAGGTCCGAGCTCCTGGACTGCGCGACGAATCGAGTAGGTTGCTGCCACTGGGCGGGCATGTTTGCGCAAAAGTCGAAAAGCGTGACCGTAGATCTCGTGCGTGGTCATCCCGTCACGTAATTCACGTTCGATGTGACGAGCAATTTCCTGTGCAGTCTCAGCATCAGCGCCTGCATCAGAGAGCGATTCGATGAGTTTTGCCACATTAAATGGCTGTCTCTCACCTGTCGCTTTGCGTATCATGACTTCTCTCATACAAAACAGTATACCAAGAAAAAAGCCGCGCACTGTTGTGCGCGGCGTAGGAAAAATCAGGCGAGTTGGAATATCTTACCTTTATCCTTGTTCACCAAACCGAGATCAGAAAAAAGCCTGAACCGCTGATCGAGATGACGTTTGGCATCTTCCAATCTTTTCTTGTTCTCACCAAGATCAGCGTTGGCAACAAATGAATCGAGATGGTTACCTTTTGTTAATCCTACTACTGCTTCTGCTTCTTTGACGAGACGTTCACAGTCCTTAACTTCTCGTGCCAAATGCACCAGGTGGGTGAGGTGCTCGGCTTCAAAATGGTTCTCCTGGTGTGATGAGTTCAGTATCCCTAGATGGAGACCTTTATATCCTTGGATCAAGAAGATTGATCTCCGTTCTTCATCAGTAACCCAGACAACGCGATAGCGACCAGAGAACGATAAGAGACTAAAAGCAGATGCGACGAACAAAAAACCCAACACATACCTCCACAAAGAAGGTTCTGAATTGGACACGTAGACAATCCAGACATTTACCACCCCAACAATAACCTGGATCAGCGCGATTATTTTGATCAACAAATGAATAAATTCTTTGTTCTTCGCATTCTCAAACAAAACCAAAAGGTTATTGTTTCTGACCAGCCACGGCGAGATATCTTCCAGGGTGTCAATAATCTCTCGCGAATCAACTCTGCTCATGTCGTTGTAGGTTTGCATTATGACTCCTAACTCCTGATGGGCTTTCGGCCATCACCACCCCTTACGGAGGCAGTGATACTTCATCAGGCTTCTGCTCACTCTTTCAGGCATCCAGTGTGGACCCATCCAGACGAACAACGCTCGATATGATGTGAAGGAGCGTGGAATGATTCCATATTTCATACTGCAATATAAACAATATTTGTCAATAAAAAACCGCGCACTGTTTTGTGCGCGGCGTATCTGCCTCGTCGTGTCAGGACTCTGATTGGATCATGAGAACCGGTTCTTTGATGTCGATGCCGAGACGTCGGAATACATCGATGTTTTCAAAGAACTCCCTCAGATATCTCTGTCCGTCACCATCACAAAGAAAACTACGCGGGTTGGCACTCATGAGTTGACGAATGCCGTTTGCCTGATTGTCGAGCTTCTTCTGGCACTCGATGGATAACTCATCGAGACCCATCAAGTCACTACGTGGCCCAAGAGCGGCACCAAGCGTATCGAGATCTCTCGCAAACTGATCAGCAATACTCGCCCTTTCACGAGCCTCGATCAGTTTTTTGAACACCTGATCAATCTCGCGACGTTCCCGCTGACGGCGTCTTTCGACCAACCTATTATTGAAACCGACGGCGATAATCGTATAAACCATCGAAAGAATGAAAGCGCCAAATATCGTGAAAGACTCTGTGGCGAAACCAAGCCACATGAGTGGCTTGAATTCGATGCACAGAACCATCAGAAGCGTAGACGACCACACAGGCCACATACTCAAGAACGCCTTGAAAAACGATTCTTGTTTGCATTTGATAAGTTGGTCGTATTCGGTCTCAATCCGATCTCGCACCTCAAGTGGATAACTGTGTGGCACCCCGTGCTGGGATACAAATCGTGCTTTCAGATCCATGTTGCCAGATGAATCTACTGGCAAACCCAAACCAGCTGATTTAGACATGATGCACCTTTCGTGTATTCCTGTACGGTGTTATCCGCACAAGATTCCGCTATCTATAGAGAAGGTTAATTAAGCTTCTTTCAAGAAAGCGACGCTCGATATGATGTGAAGGAGCGTGGAATGATTCCAAAATCACACTACAATACATGTATAAAAAGTCAATATTAGGCGACGATACCGCCACCGAGACACCTCTCTCCATCATAGAGCACGACTGACTGACCAGGAGCGATGGTACATGGAGTATTGAACGCAACGCGCGCCGTTCCAGCTGAGAGCGTATTCACAACGAGAGCATGTTTTTCACCGAGATGTCGGATACGGGCGGTGTAGGTGTGCCCCACCATCACTTCCTCAATCCAGTTGGTCGACACGAGCTCATAGTCACGCTTTTGTGATGGGAGACCGCCACCGTACGCACGATGCGCGACAGTGATCGTATTGCGCTCAATGTCTCGAGCGACAACATAGTACGGCTCGGCATTTGTCTCACGACGCGTGAGTGTGAACCCGTGTCGAGCGCCGAGTGTAAGAGGCAGGACACCGTCATGATGACCGATCACCCGACCTGCCTCATCGAGCACATCCCCCCGATGTGGGGGTATGTAGTGTGACAAAAAAGTATCAATATCAACTTCCCCGAGAAAACAGATACCCTGACTATCCCCTTTTGTCGCAGTCGGGAGACCGTATCGACGTGCCAGACGACGAACATCATCCTTTTTCATGCCACCCAATGGAAAGAGTGTGCGGAGAAGTACGTCTTTTGACAACGCCCAGAGAAAATACGACTGATCTTTTGAATCATCGACACCGGCACACAGCGCACCGTCGACAATACGTGCATAGTGACCTGTCGCGACGTACTGAGCTCCCTGTCCATACGCCCACCGAGCAAATGCACCGAACTTCACTTCACGGTTACACATGATGTCTGGGTTTGGTGTCCGGCCTTTACGATATTCAGCAACGAGATAGTCGATCACATCACGTTTGTATTCATCCTCAAGGTTGAGTGTGACAAACGGTATACCGAGACGCACCGCGACACGCATCGCATCCAGACGATCCTCTCGCCATGTACATGGAATCCAGTCTGGATACCAGCCCTGTATAAATACTCCTGTAACGTCATACCCCTCCTTGATGAGGAGTGCTGCTGCAACAGAACTATCTACACCACCAGAAAGTCCGATATATACCTTACCCTTGTTCATTGCAGGCGATACTAACACACCACCGACTACTTGAGATACTTGAACTTATTCGCTACATGCTCGTCGTGTGTTCGCGCGTAGTGCATCGTACCGTCATCCTCCGAAAGGTAGAAATAGTACGGTGTATCGACGGGACGTATTGTATCGAGTATGGCCGCTATCCCGGGATTTGATATAGGACCAGGTGGCAAACCTCGATATACGTACGTGTTGTACGGAGAATCTATCTGAAGATCATCGAGCGTGAGATCAGAACTGCGTGTTTTACCATTTACAAACGCAAACGTGGCATCGACCTGGAGTGGCATACGCTGAGCTATGCGTTTCCAGAGGATACCCGCAACAATCCGACGAGATTCTTCGGTGTTTGCCTCTTCCTCGAGAATCGATGCCATGATGATGATGTCACGTATTGATCGGCCCGATCGACGTATCTCGTCTTTGTACTCTTCTACTTGAGATCGATAATTAGCAGTCATCGCATCGACCACCTCCTCTGCTGTCACGTTCGGCAGAAAATAGTAGGTGTCAGGAAAGAGATAGCCCTCGTACATGTTCCCCAGCTTACGAAACATCATCTGATCAAACCGATAAAACCGATCATCAAAGAGATTTGCTATCTGATCTGATCGGAGACCCTCGGGCACCGTGAGACGTATACGCGAGAGACCGTACTCACCCCGTGCAATACGATATGCGACTGATACGCCATTCTCACGTGACTCAAACTCGTAGTCACCAGCTACCGCTCCACGACCCATACCAAAGAATGTGACAAGTACCTTGAATGCAAACTCCGAGCGGATGATGTGACGCGCAGAGAGCCCGGACGCGACAGCTGAGAGAGGTGTACCGCGCGGCACCTCATAGAGAAGTCCCTGAGGAAAAGAAGCGGGTGTCCTCACAAATACGAAATATGCACACACGCACACAACTACGACACCGACACCGATATACGCGAGGTAGCGCTTCGAAGCCACGATCATTCTCACTCGTTCGAAAAATACCATGCGTTAGATAGGAAGATTTGCGGGAGCGTCAGCGCGCTTCGATGGGATACGCTTGAGCGTGGGTGTACGCACAGCAGAGCCAGGAAAATGATACACAGTCGCGAGCTCCTCAGTGTTGAGCACGGTCCACTTCTTTCGATATGGATTATGGAAGAACGATCGGAGTGCATACGCTTTGAAAAGTTTTTCTTTATTTTCAGCAAGTTTCTTTCCTCTCCAATCCTGCCACTTGTAATCAAAGCCGAGACCAGAGGGCTTGAACCCATTGAGGTTTGTCGCATTGAACTGCTTGAACGAGCCGAGCAATCCTCCTCCAACACCCTTGTCAAAAGAATCTTTAGGGGCGATGTACACGAGCCTGATACCTGCATCAAATGCGTACTTCGAAATACTCCGTTCGATCGCTGCGATACGCTCCTGCTGACCTTTCGTCATCTTTGCGAGGTTGGGCATCTTGTTTCCCTCAGCGTCCTCTATCTCCGACTCCTTGATGATCTTCTCGATGAGCTCCTTTGCTTCATCTTTCCATTTGTCTGGATATTTATCATTAAGCGGCGTTTTTTCCTGTGTATGTGCGCGGACTACTATTTGTACCCAAGCATGATGACCTTTCTTGAGCGTGCCAAGAAACTCAATGAGAGGTGCCATCGGATCGACTTTGTACTCCTCCTTTGGATCCCTATCAAGTCCATAATCAATGTACGTCTTGATCGGCAAGGGATCTGGCCCAGTCGCCTCGAGAACACCACCGGATATCTCGTGTTTTTCAGGATCGTAGAGCATCGTATCGACATAGTCAGGAACTTCGTGGATCTCTACGTCTGGATACTGAGCATAAATGTTTGCCTCAATCATGTTGCGCTGACTCTTGAAGGTCCAGATGAAAAATTTAACCTCACCTTCAATCGATACAAGCTCAAGTGAAAACCAAGGACGCACCTTGCCATCCCAGTAGCGATCGAGCGGTGTCCCTTCGCCACCAGTCTGATACAAGGCGGTGAGTACGAGCTCCATAGCTAGTGGCGACTTCATCGTCTCTTGTGGGAGCCGTATCTCGAGGAGTACCTTCTCTTGGGTCGCGATCCACTTGCGACGGACATATCCGACCCAGGAGTGCCACGCATACTCAAATATAATAAACGGTATCCAGAGGACAGCGAGGTAGACGAGCCAGCGGGCGGTCTCCGGTATGACAACGTCGAGAGTGAACTGTACGAGTTCTGTGAATATCACGGCTCTATGATACTAGAAAAAAGTCATCGAAGGAACGATGTGTCCGTGGACAAACAAAACGACCCGACAGAGAGTCGAGTCGTTTGGTCGCTAGACGATATGATATTTACCGTCCTTGTCCTTCTTGAAAAACTTTGGATTCTGGAGATTGACGAGGATGGTGTTCTCCTTGACGTATCGTTCCTTGAGCACCTTCTCGATGATCTCCTTCTTTGTGAGCGGGCCGTTCTTTTCGAGAATCTTCTTGATGACGTCTTTGACTACACCTGACATGTAGCCCCACTCAGCGAGTGCATAGAGGCCACGGCCGACGAGAACAAAGCGCGGATCCTTGATGAGTTCATTGTGTGTAGTCGCGACGTGCGCCTTCTTGTTGAACATTTTCTCTATCTGCTTTGCTACCTCACGGAAATGGATCGGCGAACCATGCTTGCGTATGACGAGAAATGCATAGTCACGCATACCCTTGGCCTTGATGTTTGGCGAGTGAGACACACCCCATTCACCGAGTGGATTCTTGCCAATCTTCTTTGACAGAGAGAGCCAACGCCTCAAAATCTCCTGGTTTCGGTATCGGTCATTGAGATCCTCGACATGATTTAGGAACGAATCAATCATCTCTGACTCTGGGATGATGTCATCATCACCGAGAGATTTGTAGAGCTTCCTCAATGCTTCCTCAACCTTCTTTGAGTGATTATCGTCGGTGTACCAGCGATGCTTAAAATGTTCATCTTCTTTCTCTACCTTGAACGCACGACCAAGGACGAGGAGGAAGTAGATATGGTTCTGGATCGAGGGATCCTTTGATACTGAGTCAAGGAGATCCTCCTCAGCCATCACCCCACCCATCTTGTCGAGTGCCTCTTCGAGCTCTCGAAATGCTGCTGACTGCGCCTCGTATTCCTTGGACTTCTGGATATTTGCGATCGCGTAGTTCTCAATCTGGCGTACTCGCTCACGAGTAATACCATACGCCTTGCCGATAGACTCGAGAGTCATTTTCTTCGAGTCGGTGCCGAGGCCGTATCTCTTGATAATGACTTCTCGTGCGCGGTCTGGGAGGCTCTTCAAGAGTGCCTTGACGACCTGCTTTGGCTTCTGTGTGAGCGCGGTGTGCATGTGTGATCGCTAACCTGTCGAGATATTGACCGGTACGGTCAATTCACTGTGTTATTAATAAATATCTTTTATCACTTATCTGTGTCGAAGTCAACAATAACGCCTCTGTCAATACCTTGTCAAGGGCTACGCGCGATCTTTCACAACAAAGTTGACGAGCTTGCCCGGTACAACAATCGTCTTCACCACCTCTTTGCCATCGAGCCACTTCACAAGCTCAGGCATTGATTGCGCATGCATCGTGATAGTTTCCTGTGAAGCGTCCTTCCTCATACGGAATTCTGCGCGCACCTTACCATTCACCTGTGCAACAATCGTCACCTCATCATCCTCCGCAAGTGCAGGATTCGCAGCAGGCCACGGTGCGCGGTGAATGGACGAACGATTGCCGAGCGCGCGCCACAACTCCTCAGTCATGTGAGGCGCAAATGGCGCGAGCAGTCTGAGCATGACTTCGTACGATTCACGAGTAATCGACGGCTCACGTTCGCACGTATTGACGAGTGTCATGAGCGCTGAGACCGCTGTATTGAGTCGGATGTGTGCAATATCATCAGACACCTTCGCAATCGTCCGATGGAGAAGCGCGATCGTCGATCGCGACTCATGAGCGATGTCATCTACCTTATCTCTGAGTCTCCAAACACGCTCGACAAATCGTCGTGATCCGATCATGCCGTCAGTGCTCCAGCTGATCGCCTGATCAAATGGACCCATAAACATCTCGTAGATACGGAGCGTATCTGCACCATAGCGCGCAACAATATCATCAGGGTTCACTACATTGCCAAATCTCTTTGACATTTTCTTGCCATCCTCGCCCATGATGAGACCGACCGACTGAAGCTTTGCAAACGGCTCCTTGGTCGAGACCACGCCGATATCGTAAAGAAACTTGTGCCAGAACCGAGCATAGATGAGATGTCGCGTCGCGTGCTCTGCTCCACCGACATAGAAATCAACCTGACCCCAGTACTGCTCCTTCTTTGGATCGACAAGGTGCTTTTTATTCTTTGGGTCCATGTAGCGCAGGTAGTACCACGACGAACCTGCCCACTGTGGCATAGTGTTGGTCTCGCGCTTGAGCACCCTCGCATTCTTTCCCGTGCCCACTTTCACATTCACCCACCTTGAGATGGTGGCAAGCGGTGACTCACCAGTCCCAGACGGTTCATATGACTTCACCTTCGGCAATACGACCGGCAAATCATCCTCAGATACAAGGATTGGTTCGCTGGGCAAAAAATCTTCGAGTCGTTTCCAAAGTGCATCAAATTCTGAACCTTGTGCTGAATCAAAATGGCCGAAGCCGTCCCATTCCTCTACCTTCCATGCAGTCGGCACAGTATATGTATGTGGAGGTATGATTCGGTCATCTTTTGATTTGATGAGAAGCGCATGTGGCACGAGCGCAGTAATACGATTCCAGTCGATTGGTGACTGCCAGAATTGACGCAGAGAAACAATATCTGATTCGGGCATTGAACGAGCGAGCGTCTCCCATTCGTTCTCATTACGAACGTGGCCGATAGCACTCGCAACAAGGAACAATCTACCAATTGACTTGCTCATCTTTTGCACTAGGCGAATCGCTGCATTTCCACCTAGGCTGTGGCCAATAACAATATCATCTGGACCAAAATCCTTTACAAGAGGCGCGAGCTCGTTCATCCACGAGTCAATCGTCGGATGATGGGACGTCGATACGGTTGGACTATGCACTTCAACACCTCGTGCCTCAAGCGCCTTTTTCATCTTCTTGAACCAGTGATCATCACCGGTGGCTTCAAACCCATGAATGAGGAGTGCTCGCTTCGTCTTGATTTGATGGAGAATTGGGAACGGTTCACCCCAATAACGCTGACGGGAAAAAACCCAGTCCTTGAGTTTATATCGAACGACCCATGTTCCCCCTGCAAATTTAGTTATCTCCTTTCGAACCTCTTCGGACTTCTTGCCTGAAAAAACACCGGAATCAAGAAGCACACCCTCACCGACATAGGCCTCAGGTTCTTTGCCGAGACGACCGAGCCACACATCAAGTTCTGCATGAGTCATATCAGATGGGGTTATTTTCTTTGGATCCATCCAAATCACCTCATGTTTTTCGTTTTCTTCTGCCGAAAGAGGGTCCCTTTCTTCATCGATCAAATCAAAACAGACAGCTGACGTATGCGAAACTCTATTCTCATCTTTATGCGCTGCAAAATATTCTGCGACTACTCGACCTCCTAGAGATTGGGTAACCTTGAGGTTCTTGTACCCAGTCTCCTCATAAACTTCTCTTTTTGCGGCAGCAACAGAATCCTCTCCGGCATCAATACCACCCATAGGAAAAGTGGTCCAAGGAAACTTTTTCCACTTGATACCAAGTATCTCGCCTGTCTTTGGATTCCTGACAATCGCATGCACATTTGCACGTGTCACCGTCTTTTTTCCATCACGTGGAGGATTGGGTGCATAGTATCGGTGAGGTGCAATCACCTCGCGCACAGGAAGATTGTATTTCTTTGCAAAAGCCCAGTCACGCTCATCATGAGCAGGTACTGCCATGACCGCACCAGTACCATAGTCGGCGAGGACGTAGTCAGCAACAAATACCGGTACCTCCTCCTTGTTCACAGGATTCACCGCCACGACACCGTCGAGCTTCACACCAGTCTTGTCCTTTTTCGCATCTGTGCGCTCGATAGCGGTCATCATGCGAGCGTGTGCAACATATTTCACCACCTCATCCTTGTTTTTTGCGTGTTTCAAGAGATCGGTGACGAGCACATGCTCTGGCGCAAGCACGACATACGTCACGCCAAAGAGCGTGTCGGGGCGAGTGGTGAACACTTTGATTCGCCCCGCGTGGTTCTTGATAGCAAACTCAATTTCCGCGCCTTCGGACCTCCCTATCCAGTTTCGCTGAGATTCTTTGATATGCGATGGCCAATCGAGCGTGTCGAGATCAGCGAGGAGACGATCGGCGTAATCTGTGATTTTCAGCACCCACTGACGCATCGGTTTTTTCTCAACGGCGGTACCGCATCGCTCGCATCGACCATCCTCAACATCTTCGTTTGCAAGACCTGTTTTGCACGACGGACACCAGTTGATGGGTTCGTATGACTCGTACGCGAGACCACGTTCGTAGAGCTTGGCAAAAATCCACTGAGTCCATCGGTAGTAGCCAGGATCGGTCGTATTGACCTCACGCGACCAATCATAATCAAAACCAATAATTTCGAGTTGCTTCTTGTATCTCGCTACGTTTTTTGCGACCGCAATCGCTGGGTTCGTCTTTGTCTTGATCGCATAGTTCTCTGCCGGCAATCCAAATGCGTCAAAACCCATCGGATGAAGGACGTTGAAACCCTGCATACGCTTCATGCGCGAGAGAATGTCGGTAGCGATGTATCCCTTCGGGTGACCGACATGGAGCCCCTCACCTGATGGATACGGAAACATGTCGAGTACGTAAAACTTGGGTTTATCAGCTGACTCGACAGCACGATAAAGACGCTTTTTCGCCCACTCGCGTTGCCACTTTTTTTCTATCTTTGTATGGTCGTATTCCTTCATGAATCGAGAGAGATGCTATCTCACACCACCCTTTGGATAGACTGGATAGAGATCAGCATCTATTGTTCGTTCGAAACATCGCTCACCTGCTTCGTGCTGCCAACCCTCGTTAGGACCACTTCCCATACGTGGTGATTCGAGACCGCGACCGTACCTATCGGTACGAGATGGGAGTGCGAATGTCGCGCAGAGGCTAAACGATCGCGCACCGGTCTTCTCATAGCGATACGCCTCACCAGTTTTTGGATCGGTAGGAGTATAAAAACTCGATATTGGATCCTCGAGCGCGGAGAGGTCTGCTGGTATCGCGCCTTTCTGCTGCCAATAATTGACGATTTGCCACTGAATCGACTGGAGATCAGAGAGACGCTGATCATCAAAACGGAGATCTCGCATCTTCATCGGGGAACCGAGGATGAGAAAACCACCGACAAGTGACGCGAGCACGACGACTGATGCTCCGATGAGAATCGGCTTTGTTCTCTGTGTCATATCTGGCGCAAATGTCTTGCGGAGATCGTAGAGGTAGTACACAAAGACGCCCCCAGCAACAAGAAGGACAATAAACACCTTCGAGATGAACCGAGACGTGATCTCGCCTCCAAGGAATGTGTTGATCAGAACAACGAGATCGATGACGACCGCTGCGCCCGTCACAAAGAGCGTGAGGTACGTGAGCCATTTGCGTGCAGCAACATCGCGACGCTCCGGGTGTGCCACAAGGTGGCGATGAAGATAGGTCGCGAGAGCAAGGTACGCCGGGAACACAATAATGAGAGACGCGATAGCGAGTCGAAGACCACCAGAGTAGTAGTCGTAGTAATAGCCGTTTGTGATCTGGTCAGGAAACAATCGATCAGCAACCTCAAAAAGGAGGGAGATGAGCGAGATCGTACTCACGTAGAGCATCGCAAATACCGAGAGGTATGCGAAGAAGTCTTTTGGCGTTGTTTTTGGCGTATCCATGATCATTCGCTGTTAGATATATAACGGAACCATGATACTCCAAAAACGCCTCCGAATCCATGAAATGCAAAAGCCCGCCGGAAGCGGGCTTTTGCAAGATGGTGACCCCGAGGGGTCGCGTTACATCTGCGCAGCAGGAGCGTCAGAACCGCAGCACTCCTTGCAGCTCTTCTTGTGTGTGAACACGAGATAGAGTGCAGAGAGACCGACGAGCACGTAGACAAGCCTCTCGAGCCACGAAACCGAGCCGAGGAGCATGTTGACGACATTCCAACCGCCTGCGCCGACGAGACCCCAGTTGAGGCCACCAACCCAGACGAGTACGGACGCTACCGTGTGAAGTGCTTTCATGTTGATTGATCAATCAATACGCTAATAATGTAACGACTTTTACACCTACTATTGTAGCACCGGTCAAGCACACCAACGAGAGGTTATGCACAAGTAGCCAGTGCCAAAAAACGTATTAAATCTTGAATTCGATCACATCACCATATCCTATATATTTGACATATTATAAATATATGTGTTACAATAAATAGAGAATAGATTATGAAAGAAACTACCGGACTGATCTTCACCAGCATCATCCCTGCCCTGCTCAGCATCCTATGTATTGTCATCGAAGGTATGTTCCCCGGACACCTTTACGCCCTCAAGGGTATCGGTGTCGTGGTCGCATACATGCTCATCGTGGCACTGCCGGTCACAATCAAAATGGTCGGCAAAGGCAACATCGAATACATCAGGTTGCCGACATGGCGATGATCACCAGACCCCAACGCTTCAGCGGAGGGGTCTGTTTTTTCTTATCTAAATCTTGAATTCGATCACATCGCCATCTTTGACGATGTATTCCTTACCCTCTGTCCTCACGAGACCTTTTTCACGGGCAGCACCATACGATCCGGCCGAAAGGAGCTTGTCCCACTCGATGACTTCTGCGCGAACAAATTTGTCTTTGAAATCAGTATGGATAGCAGTACCAGCGAGAGGTGCAGTCCATCCACGCTGTATCGTCCACGCACGAGTCTCCTTCTCCCCTGTCGTGAAATATGTGATGAGACCGAGCATTTCATATCCTTTGCGTATGAGTGCATCGATACCACTCTTGTCTGCTCCCATACCCTCACGCATCTCGAGTTTCTCAGCTTCGGTCATCTCTTTGAGTTCATTCTCGATGCCCGCATCGACAATGACATAATCCGAACCCGTTTCCTTGAAAAAAGCGAGAAGCTTCTGATATCGCTCGTCATTGATCTGGTCGAGATTTGTACCACCTGACTTTTTGTTGAGTACATAGAGTATTTTCTTGGCGGTGAGAAGATGGAGAGCTCGAAGCATAGGCGCCTCAAACTCATCGACAGCAACGGAAGACGCGAGCTTACCACTTTCGAGTGCTGTCTGGAGACGTGTGAGAAGTGCTGACTCGATCTGCGCATCCTTCTTTCCCTGTTTGAGCTCTTTGCCGAGATTCTGATGGCGCTTTGTCACCGTCTCGAGATCGGCCATGATGAGCTCGAGATTGATGACCTCGATGTCTTTGAGTGGATCGATACGACCATCGACGTGAATAATATCTGGATCCTCAAATATGCGGACAACCTCCGCGATTGCATCAGTCTCACGAATGTTTGAGAGAAATTTGTTGCCCAACCCTTCGCCCGCTGACGCACCCTTGACCAGTCCAGCGATATCGACGAACTCGACCGCAGCCGGAACTGTTTTTTCTGATTTTGAAAATGCTGAGAGCTTCG
>DIYB01000024.1:6190-9969 GCA_002428865.1 Patescibacteria group bacterium UBA6065 | reverse complement strand
GGTGTTGTCGTTCATCAGGCACAGCGACAACACCCACTGATGGGTCGATGGTGGCAAACGGATAGTTGGCTATGAGAACACCTTTTTTTGTCAGAGCAGAAAAAAGCGTTGATTTGCCGACGTTTGGGAGACCGACGATACCTATTGAAAGTGACATAGGATATTAAACCTACACCAAAAGTTGCGCGAAGGCTACCTCCCCTTCCTACCAAGACGCTCGACGCGAGCGATCAGTTTACCTGCACGTTCCGGTGACACGCCACGCATACTCGAGAACCACGTCTTTCTCACTGGTGCAAACCCTGAAAAGCGGAGCACACCACGCACCCAGTTGTTGATGTTGCCACCAAAGAGTATCCAGAGAAGACATGGGTGGGTATCAGATGTGACGATGACACGTGCACTTCGACCACGTAGGCGACGTATCC
Source organism: Patescibacteria group bacterium UBA6065 (assembly GCA_002428865.1). GTDB lineage: Bacteria > Patescibacteriota > Minisyncoccia > Phycocordibacterales > UBA6065 > UBA6065. The sequence continues at coordinate 9,541 of DIYB01000024.1, read as the reverse complement.
AGCCAGGGATGAGTCCTTTTCTAAAATTGAATGCAAAACCCGGCATCCACGCACGATCGACGAGACCTTTCATGAGCGCAGGCATATCTGACCACCAGACAGGAAAGATAGACACAAAATGCTCGCACCATCGAACATCGTTCTGAAACGTGACAAGATCAGGCTCGAGATCCTGAATGGCTTTGTACCCGCGATGGAGTATCGGGTCAAAGCGCATGTCTGATATGTATGTCACACGGACTTCATGACCAGTAGCACGGGCGCCTCGGGCATACGCCTCGGCAAACGCTCCGGAAAGCGATTCCTTGTCAGGATTACCGACAAATATAAAAATCTTTTTTGTCCGCATGTTTTTATTTCGTCATGAGCTTCTGAAGCTCGGCCTTGTGCTTCTCCATGACCGCGAGAAGCGCTGTCTGCTGATCGACGCCACTCTTGAGAACCTCCTGGAGCTCTGCGGCAAGTTTCTCAAAAAACACAGGGTTGCGCTCGACCATATCGAGTATCATGTCCCTCTGCGCCTCGGGGACGCTACCGAGTTGTGATTTGACCGCCTGTTTCATCAAAAATTTTTTCAACATGGCACTACTTTAACAGATTTTTTCACCGATCTAAAGCGGGAAAAATGGATGTGAATCGCTATACACTTCGAGTGGCACCTGGTCCCAACACGCAACAACACGATCAGCGTACCGCCATGCGGCACAAATCTCCTGGCGACCAACAAAATGTCGTCGCTCGCCACGGAGAGCGTCGAGCAGTATGGCACCGTATGCGTCACGACGTGACGGAAGCGCAATGAACTCCTCGCTTCCATCGCGATGCCGTATGGCGATATGCGGATCAGGTTGGATAACCCACTCGATTTCACGAGGTAGCCCTGACACTTCTTTGAAATCAATACGTACCGATGACCGAGACTGTCCAACACGTTTGCCTCCACGGAGTTCGACGGCAATACCCGAGAGCTCACCTCGAGAAAAACCCGTCACCACCTCGAAAGCGGTTTCTGTCGATGAGCGAGGAGATACACCCTTCTCCCCTCGATATCCCTCATACTGACCACGACGAGCGAATTCGCATGTCTGTGCCGGAGGCAAGAGATCTCGAAGCACGAGCGCTCGCGCTTTCTGCCACGCCTCAGCACCACCTTTTTTTGGATACTCAGCGAGAAGCGACGCGAGTACCTCGAGCATGTGATTCTGACCAACGTCACGAAATGCACCGACACCGTCATACGACGCACCCCTCCCATCGATGCCACCTGATTCGAGTAGGCTCACTGAGACCGAACGTACCGTGTCACGAGAAATAATCTGTCGGAGGCTTGGACTCGACTCGTGTACACGCATCATCGCCTGGACCGTCGATTTGCCGAGATAGTGATCGATGCGATACACCTGACGCTCATCAAGACACGACCCCAAGAGACGATTGAGCGCATCGGCAGTCGACGCGTTCGTGCCAAACGGTTTTTCGAGGAGGAGCTTCATCCGACCACGCCGGATGATGCGGTGTCGTCTCAACGCGCGAACAACTGCCATTGTGTGTTGTGGGGCAAGAGGTAGATATACGACAAGATCACGACCACGAGACAGTGACCTGTACATAGTGGCGAGCGACTCATATCCGACACCGGCCTCAAAATCGACTCGCGCATACTGCACTATCTGCATAAAACCACGCGATACCGTGCTCTCTTCGGAGAGGAATTGTCTAAACGCTCCATCGTCCCACTCCCTGCGTGACACACCAACTATCGATGATCCATGTGGTAGTGCTCCCTCATCATACAGTTGTGACAATGCGGGAAATATTTTCTTACGAGCGAGGTCGCCAGTCGCACCACAGAGCACGATGAGAACAGGACGATTTGGTGTACGTCGAGATGGCATGAGGCACAGTATAGCATCCACACACCTGTGTATTAAAAAACCCGACGCAGAGAGCGGTCGGGCTACCAATCGAATCGAATACTCACGAGTTTTCGACGAGATGGCTTGAGAACAAACTTCACATCTTTTCTGACCTTGAACGATACACCGGAGCGGAAGTTCGCAACAACCTCTTCGCCAAACAGGTTGACGAAAAAAGTATCCTGCAACTTGAGGCTCAGTCGATCTTTTGAACGAGAGAACTGCTCCCTCTCAATACCGTAGAACTCGCGCGGGAGATCGAGACGCTCATCGGGCACGATCATGCTCTGACGTGATTCCAATGAGAGCGGTCGACCAGAGAGAACCCGATCGAGCTCGCGTTCGAGAGAGCGCGAGAGCACGATCCGTGTACCGACAACACGAAACTCATCGAGCACCAACACATCAGAGTCAGAAGACGCTACATCAGCTGTCGCTGGCTGATACTCGAAAAGTATCGGAATCTTGCTCTCGCCTGCGATCGCTACCCCCGAGAAAAAGACAGAGAAGCAATACACACAGAGACGTATGAAGTAGAACATAAAGAAAGGTCTACTCGTAGTATAACGATGACACGAGTCCTGTCCACCAAAAGAAAAGGCCCGCAGCGATAAGTTAAGAACGCTGCGGGCCAAGGTGCTTGAATCCGTCACAATGGTCGATAGGGCCACCAACTATCGTGACGCCGACTAAAGTGATTCTCAACACGAGGTTGAGATCACGAGTGCGAGGATGTTCCGCTACACGGGGGATCCGCGCAGTCGTGAAGTCCCTGCTCGAGACGAGAAACCACGAGCCGGAGGCCAATGGATGCAGTCGGGGCATGGGCCCCGAGAGTCTCGAGCAACACTTCTCCCACCGCAACGTCCGTCATTGAGACGATCGCATACAGGGGATCCGACACGATCGCAAGATCGGGCGTCGGAACGACTAGCACGGCATGGTACCCCATGCTCGGAACCGTGAGACACGGTTGCCCACGATCGACCGTAGGGTGAACCACGGTGAACGTGAACGCCAAGCAGATGACGAGGAACATAGCCAGTAAAGGAGGATACACCCTTACCCTACCTGTCGTCAATGACGAATGAGGAAAATCAGCAGAAGTGGAGTGGGACACGAAAAACTACACAACCCGTGAAAGCACACCGTGCTTTTCTCAATCATCGCAAAACAAAAGCCCACCTTTCGGCGGACTATGTTTTGTGGACCTGACAGGATTTTCTCATTACATGAGCAGTATCCTGTTTGGATTTGTAAAAACAAATGCACAAACAGGCTTCAAATCCTGTACGAAAAGCACACCGTGCTTTTCTCAATCATCGCAAAACAAAAGCCCGCCTTTCGGCGGACTATGTTTTGTGGACCTGACAGGATTTGAACCTGCGACCTTCGCTTTGCAAAAGCGCTGCTCTACCAACTGAGCTATGTTGGC
>DIYB01000024.1:5790-5979 GCA_002428865.1 Patescibacteria group bacterium UBA6065 | reverse complement strand
ACCAACTGAGCTACAGGCCCGTACTGTGGGACCGCAACACTATACTCGAATCCAAAACGTTTTTCAACCCACCCTTGCTCCCTGCTTTTGTTTTTAGATAAATCTGCTACATTGAAGGCTCGCGGGGCGTAGTATAGTGGTAGTATACACGTTTCGGGTACGTGAGGTCCGAGTTCGATTCTCGGCGCC
>DIYB01000024.1:5337-5550 GCA_002428865.1 Patescibacteria group bacterium UBA6065 | reverse complement strand
ATGCTTCCGTGCCGAGAACGAAGAGGTTATCCTATATTTTCGAAGATGTATTCGTCCGAGAAAATAGGAAACCTGTACTGGTTCTGTAAGGACCGATTCTCGGCGTCCCAACAAGACAAGTAGAACTCAAAAGAAAAGGAACGGGATATAGTATAGTGGTAGTATACGCCCATGGGGTGGGTGCGGTCCCGGTTCGATTCCGGGTATCCCGAC
>DIYB01000024.1:1462-5102 GCA_002428865.1 Patescibacteria group bacterium UBA6065 | reverse complement strand
ATCAAAACAACCACCATCTCGGTGGTTTTTTTGTTATTTTTTCCGAGCAAGAGTGATGATGTGGTCAAGAAACTCTGATAGAGACGAACCAACTGCAGTAAGCGATTTTGGCATAAGCGATTCAGTCGTCAGTCCTGGGAGGGTATTGACCTCGAGAAAATAGATACCGCGGGTGGGATGAATGATGAAATCGGATCGAGAGTAGTGACGCAGGCCGAGCTCCTTGTGCACAAGACGAGCGAGGCGCTGGAGCTCATCCTTGATCGCACGATCGAATTCTCCTGGACACACTTCCTGAGATTTTCCACCGTACTTTGCTTCATAATCAAAAAAATCACGATCTGCGTGGGGTATGATCTCGACAGGCAAAAGTGCGTAGAGTTGCTCACCTCTAAAACCTTCGACGACACCACACGTCGCCTCCCTACCATCAATATATTCTTCGATAATAGCGGTATCACCGATAGCAAACGCCTTCTCAAGAGCAGGCATGAGATCGGCAAACGTACGCACAATAGAGACTCCAACAGACGAACCAGATCCCGCAGGCTTCACAACTGATGGGTGCGGTATAAGACGAAAGAGTTCAACCACTGTCTCTGGTCGAAAATCATCTCGATCGAGCGTTCTCCAGTACGGAGTTTTGATACCCGCTGATTTGAGCGCTCCTTTGGCGAGGTCTTTGCGCATAGCGATCGCTGAAGGAAACGCCTGTGAACCGGTATACGGTATGTTCATGTGATCGAGCATGGACTGTACCTTGCCATCCTCACCGTATTCTCCATGCATCGCGTTTATCACCACATCGAGTGTGTGGAGCGCGTCGTGCTCATTTTTCGGTAAGCCATGTATATGCCAGACACCATCTTCTGATATGTAAATGTCGACTGGCTCGTATTTATCACGAGGGAGATGATTGAGCACCGCTTCACCAGTCTTGAGAGAGATGTGATACTCGGACGACGGTCCGCCACGCAATACTCCAACACGAATCTTTTTAGTAAACGACATGTATGTATTGTACCCGACACCCTGCTACCAACAAAGAGACGACATATTTAAATACGTCGCGGAGAGGACCTTATTTTTCGTAATTTACGGTGGTATGCCAGGGAGAAACGATGTGCCTCGGCATTGGCGAGGAGAATGTTCTTTTCGTGCATTTTGATCACCGAACTGTCACCGAGAATCTCTCGCGGACGATGTCGTTCGTCTTTCACGACCGACACAACAGGTATCGATAGGCCTACAAAGGACAGGTACGTTTCAGCTGTGCGTTTTTGGGCCACACCACCATCGATGACGATGAGATCGGGACGGTGCCACTCAGGATGAGCAAAGCGACGTGTGAGTATCTCACGCAGACTACGGACATCATCATTACCTATCGATGGATCGAGTTTGAACTTGCGATACTCACTACGCTCTTTTTCACCATCTACAACAACGGTCATGACACCAGCAGCGAGGGCACCTGAGATGTGTGCTGTATCATACGCTTCAATACGAAATCCCGAACGAGATGACGATGGAGGCATCTCGACATCTTCTTTGACGAGCGCAATATCCTGGATATGATCGAGAGCAAATAGTTTGCGTTTGATCTCGCTCGCCTTCTCAAACTCCTTCGCTCGTGCATACGCGCGCATCTCGCGCTCCAATGATCGTACGAGGTCACCCTTTCGTCCCTGAAAAAAGAGGACGAGGTGTCGTATCGTGCGACGATACTCTGATCGCGCCTGTGATGACGCGGTATCAGGGGTAAGTCCAATCTGGCGATAGAAGTGATAGTTGTCTTTTTTTGACGAACTCGTATCAATAAACGGAAACATCTTGCGGATAATCTTGAGCGCCGCATAGAGCACGGATGATTGCGGAAACGGACCGAATGAATATGCGACTGGGAGCTCTTTTTTCTTCTGTTCGATATCGAGTGTGCGGCCACGGATCACGAGCACACGGGGAAATGGTTCCTTGGTCACAACCACGTAGTTCCAACTCCGATTATCCTTCTCTTTCACATTGTAGAGAGGTTGGTATTTTTTTATGAGATTGGCCTCAGCAATAATCGCTTCGAGCACCGAATCAGTCTCTTCGTACGAGATCGAGGTGGCGCGAGTCACCATGTCCACGAGACGTGGTCCACGAGACGCAATGAGGTCAGCTGAGAAGTACGACAATACACGATCGCGTAGCGATGTCGCACGACCGATATAAATCACCGTCTTCCCTTCCTTCCAAAAATACACGCCCGGTGCGTCAGGAAGATTGATTTTTTTCGCCTCATCGTAGGTCATCGTCGCCACTATACCTTACTCGGCAATATTTGACAAAGCTCATTTTCGTGCTATTATCACACCCATATGGCTCCTTCTCCTCAAAAGATCCCACGACTCACAAGGGTTCTCAAGTCGGCGATTGGTGATGGAGAGCCGAAACGAATGTTTCGCTCCCGTCGCATACCAAAGGCACAGCGAATCCCTGTCAAACCGAGGACCATCCGATGAACCGACGACCACCAATCTCCGTCAGAAATGGCGCATTTGTGGTCACTGGATGTCTCGCGATCACAGTCGTCGTCCTCCTCGTGCTCGGTAAAAAGTGGCTCGCTCAGTCGGTCGGGATAATCGCTATCCCTGTCGCACTCATCGGGCTTGGTGCCATGGTCCTCTGTGACCTGCGCTCTCGACCACCCTCCGAGTAACTCGTTGTCTGCCCCGTGCTCGTATCGTGCGAGCACGGGGTTTTTTCATGATTGACAACTCCATCGTCCTGACTAGTATGGCCTCTAGAACCCAGACCATCTGAAACTTGCCCTATGACACATCAACATATCAGAACCAAAATCGTCCGTATCGGAGACACCATCGCGCGTCTCGTCCGACAGCGTCAAAAATATCTCGTCAAACGCACGCGACTCAACCGACTCTACGCCGCTGCGATTCGTCGACGGGATGCCAAAGCGATGGCTCGGTATGACGAGCGAATCTGTCAGCTCCACCAATACGAGCTCGGTCCGCTCAATGAAAAGATCGCCCGACGGGAGGGCGATATCCGGATCCTCCAACACCAGATGACCGGCAACTAATTCCCATTTCCCCGATTATGTCGGGGGTTTTTTATTGACAAGAAAATAAAAAGGAGGAATATGTGACCTAGATATGCACAACATCATGTATACTATGATTGTCAAAAAGGGTGAGACCTTTGAGCAATCACATCTCGAAATCCCTGATGTATGGCAAAACCGACCGAAGGACTGGGCTACGATATTTTGTAATGTCGAGGCAGACACCATCGTCTTGCTCATACCCACTACACAAGTAAATGAGCTTGTCTCACTCCTCAGCCAATATACCGCTTCTCAGTAGGCGGTTTTTTATTTCTTGCGCAACATCTTCTTGAGGTACTTTCCTGTATGGGATTTTTCATTCATCGCAACATCTTCCGGAGTACCTTTTGCAACGATACGGCCACCACCCTCCCCACCCTCGGGACCCATATCAATGATGTAGTCAGCGCATTTGATGAGATCGAGGTTGTGTTCGATGACGATGACAGTGTTGCCCGTATCGACGAGTTTCTGCAGCACATCAAGAAGCTTGTGGACGTCTGCAAAGTGCAGGCCCGTCGTCGGCTC
>DIYB01000024.1:1103-1351 GCA_002428865.1 Patescibacteria group bacterium UBA6065 | reverse complement strand
TCGATGACGATGACAGTGTTGCCATGATCGACGAGTCGATCGAGTATCTCGATGAGCTTGCGGACATCCTCATAGTGAAGGCCGACAGTTGGTTCATCGAGGAGGTAGACGGTGCGATGGGTATCAGGGCGATACAACTCACTCGCAATTTTGACTCGCTGTGCCTCGCCACCCGAGAGAGTCGTCGCGGACTGCCCGAGCTCGAGATAACCGAGACCGACATCAGAGAGTGTCCGCAATCGGTCATA
>DIYB01000024.1:686-877 GCA_002428865.1 Patescibacteria group bacterium UBA6065 | reverse complement strand
ATAGCCGGAATATCCTCAAAAAACGCGAGTCCTTCCTCGACCGTCATGCGGAGTATGTCGTAGACATTCTTAGCTTTGTATGTGACCTCGAGAGTTTCCTTGGTAAATCGTTTGCCCTGACACACTTCACAGGGGACATACACAGTCGGCAAAAAATGCATTTCGACAGCAATCTCGCCGTTTCCCTGACA
>DIYB01000024.1:0-498 GCA_002428865.1 Patescibacteria group bacterium UBA6065 | reverse complement strand
GCAATCTCGCCGTTTCCCTGACATGCTTCGCAACGACCACCTTTGACATTGAATGAAAAACGGTTCGATTTCCATCCTCGGGCACGCGCCTCGGCGGTTTCAGCAAATAGATCTCGGATAAATGTCCATGCACCGGTATACGTCGCAGGATTTGAACGCGGAGTCCTACCAATCGGTGACTGATCGATGAGAATGGCACGAGAGAGATACTCGGTGCCAGTAAATGATGATGCATTGTAAACCTCAGCGCTTCGTTTGCGCTTCTCAAATCGCGCTTGGAGATTCTTATAAATAATCTCGTAGAGGAACGACGACTTACCCGAACCTGACACCCCGGTGACTGCGACAAGCTTGCCGAGCGGTATGTCGATATTGAGTCCAGAAATGTTGAAAGCAGTTCCGCCGCGTATTGAGAGCTTGCCCTTGTCTACCGATCGCCTCGTTTCAGGAATCTCTATCTTCATATCGCCACGGAGGTAGTCGAGCGTGAGTGATCCT
>DIYB01000025.1:23517-23670 GCA_002428865.1 Patescibacteria group bacterium UBA6065 | reverse complement strand
GTAACTCTGATGGCCCCCCAGTGCGATTTGAGGATTCAAATGGATACTGTGAGATCGATCCGACATCCGCGACGTGGTCATGTACCTCCGATGCGTCACTCAAGAAGGATGTGTCATCTCTCGTTGCATCATCGACGCTCGAGCGCATTGCTC
>DIYB01000025.1:18610-23288 GCA_002428865.1 Patescibacteria group bacterium UBA6065 | reverse complement strand
ATTGCTCGCCTCAACTCGGTCTCGTTCCGCTGGAACCGACAGGACGAGTCTGAGCCTCTCTCGTATGGCTTTATCGCACAGGAAGTTGAGGCGGTGTTCCCAGAGCTTGTCCGCACTGATTCAGTCACCGGGCTGAAAACGGTCCTCTATGGAGGATTTACGCCGTTTATCGTCGAGTCAGTTCAGGCGCTCAAGATGTCTATCGACGACCTCACTTCACGTATGGCGAGTGCGGAGAGTCGCATCGCAGCACTCGAAGCTCAAGTCGCTGGTCTCGGCGTAGGGAGCGGAACGACGACTATGTATGTGACCGCTACGACGTCGACATCGACTGTCGCAGGCATGGCAGGTGAGTGGCTCTCGTCGCTCGGTGCGGTGTTTGAGAGTGGTATCGCACGACTCGCATCGATCGTCACACAGTCGCTTTCAGCACAGACGATCACGGTGAGGAACGATGCGAATCCATCGGCGACAGGTATCACGATCTACGATCGCATCACGAATGAACCAGTTTGTGTCTACGTAGCGCAGGGGATTGTTCGTTCTGAGTTCGGCGCATGTGGTTCGACACCGACTGTGACAAGTGATGGTTCGTCGAATAATACACCAACACCTGAGAGCCCTGCTCCGACACCACCAGACCCATCGTCGGGTGATACATCGTCGACCACACCTGATACCGGTGGTGATGTGGGAACTACGACGCCAGATATGACAGGTGGATCAGCTCCAGAACCAACTCCAGAACCTACACCTGAGCCGTCACCGACCCCAGAGCCAACACCAGAACCAACTCCAGAGCCGACACTCGAGTCGGTGCCTGAACCTACCGTATAAACACCATGAGCACCTACAGACACGTATTGTTTGCGATCATATTACTCTGCGCATGGATAGCGATACCTCTCGTGACTTATGGAGCAGCGAAGCCGCTGAACAATCTCGGTCTCGTCGGCTACTGGCCGTTCAATGAGGGTACATCCACACGTGCATATGATATCTCGGGACAAAACGCGTCTTCGACCATCATCGGTAATCCAATATGGGTTGATGGTAGAAGGGGAAAGGCCCTCGATTTTGATGGTGTTGATGATTATGTCATTACGTCACTTGATCGGAGCTCATTTTCATCTATGACAGTGACCGCATGGTTTAAATACGAAGGGAGTGTCTCTGATAGTTACCGAGCAATCATCGGTGGTCAAAGTGCCAATTTCTTTATTGGAAAACATACAGGTAGCAGTAATATCGGTGTTCAAGATGGTGGCTATAATTCTGCTATGGCAGTCGGTACCAATGCGTGGGATGGCAATTGGCACCACATTGCATACACCTTTACTGGTGGTACGGGAACAGTATATCTCGATGGTGTGTCTGTCGGATCAGGAGCATTTGGTGGTGGCTCCGGACAGATATGGATTGCTCAGGAGCTCGAATCAAGCGGATATGATTTTAATGGAAAGATAGATGATGTGCGTTTTTACAATAGGGCACTCACTCTAGCTGAGATACGTACCATATACGGCACGGGTCAGGTGACGCGACAGACCGTTTCAAATAATGGGCTCGTTGGGTGGTGGCGTTTTGATGAGGCGACGAGTACTCGAGCAAATGATTTTTCTGGCAATGGTAATCACGCAACACTGACCAATATGGATGCCGCCACTGATTGGATCGGTGGTAAGAGAGGTGGAGCCCTCGATTTTGATGGAACCAATGATTATGTGGATACTGGCAGTACACTGGGATTATCCAACAACTCACCGTTTAGCTATTCTGTATGGTTCAAATTGTCTGGTTCACAACAGACACGGACAATAATCGGTAGACATAACGACGCAACCGGTGGAGCAAGTCTCGGTATAGATGATGCCGCTGCTGACAGGCTCAAATTTCATCTCAATAGCTACGCTTCTCAGCGGGTGAATAGTACGGGGACTTTTAATGATGGTAGGTGGCACCATGCAGTTGGGACTTGGGATGGTGATATTTTACGTCTATATGTTGACGGTGTGCTTGATGCGTCAAGTGATGTTTCAAATACGCTCACATTTCCAGCGCTTAATTTTCAGATTGGTAGATGGGTCGGTGGATCTTCGCAGTATTTCAATGGTCAGATAGATGATCCTCGAGTGTACAATCGCGCACTTTCAGCAACAGAAGTTGCTGATCTCTACCGTCAGAATCAGACCGAAATAGGAGGGTCTCAGGAGAAAAGTGTCTCAAACGGTCTCGTCGGCTACTGGTCATTTAATGGTAAGGACATTGATTGGGCACGAAACAGGGCGTGGGATCGCAGTGGGCGTGGTCTCCACGGCTCCATTGTCAACATGGGTACGACGACTGCACCGGTGAGAGGTAGGGTGGGGCAAGCACTCAACTTTGCAGGATCGACTGAATACATCGAAGTACCTCAGCCGCTAAGCGGTACTCCATTTACAATTGCGATGTGGTTCTACCCAAACGCAATAAACGGCTCGTACGAAATACTTTATAGTGGTACTGATAACATTGATCTTCAGCTTTTTTTCCACCAGGCGAGCAAGGAGCTTACGACCAGTATCGAAAATGATGAGAGGGGTGCGGGATTAATTCTAACTAGTTCGACTATAAATAAGTGGCATCATATAGTTTGGACATATGATGGAGCACGAAGAAGGGTCTATATCAATGGCGCGGTTACGCATGATACAGCTGACACAACCTCTCTTACGATAAATGATTCGAACGTGAGATTCGGAAAACTACTTAACGGTCTCGGCTATACGCTTCAGGGGAGAATCGATGAAGTTCGTGTATATAACAGAGCGCTCTCTGATGTAGAGGCGAAGCGACTCTATACCATGGGACGCTAGATTAGGTCACGGTGCTACTTTCTCTCACGATTTACTCTTATAATAGAAGTGATGCACGATATCACGCACAACACAATCAATACTCCCAATGCTTCTCTTGAGCATGGTGTTTCGTGGCTCTTTCGTTACCGCAAAGTATTGTTCTGGTTGTTTCTCGCGTGTCTTATGGCGGTGACATGGTATTTCTCTCGGACGATCGAGACACGTACGTCAGATAGTGCAGCATCGTTTTTTTCTGGCGTTGCGCGTGTCATCACGGTAGAGCTCAGTCAGACGGGTGCTGTGCCGGCGCACGTGACATTACCAGTCGGCGGTTCGATTGAATTTGTCGTGGTAGGAGAAGGGAAACATAATCTCGCGGAACAGAGGAGTTCATCGAGACGAGGAGATGCGAGGATATCATCAGGTGAGTTCGGTGCCGGTGAGAGCTTTCTCCTCCAATTCAACACTCCAGGCGAATTCTACCTCTACGATCGTCTCAATGAGGCGGTGTCGATCGATATACAGGTCAACTAATGTACCGTGGATAGAGATCTCCTCCTCATCGACAAGCAAAGCGGTATGACGTCTTTTGACGTGATACGTCGCCTGCGTCGCATACTCGGCATTCGTACCATGGGTCATGCAGGAACTCTCGACCCACTCGCGACAGGACTTCTCATCATCGGTGTGGGTGGCGGGACGAAGAAGCTCACGCCACTCATCGGTCTGCCAAAATCATATGAGGCAGAGATCCTCCTCGGTGTCCGGACTGATACGAGCGATACCGATGGCGCTGTCGTCGAAACACGCACGCTTTCAGCGCTCGACCCAGAGACTGTGAGGTGTGCGGTGGAGAGCATGACTGAGACACACGAACTGCCTGTCTCAATCTATTCAGCAAAGAAGCGGGGAGGCCGTCCACTGTATGACTATGCTCGGAAAGGCGAACAGATAACCCCGCCCGTGGCCACAATGACGGTGTCGAGCGCTGTTTTCATTTCGTATGAGCATCCAGTCGTGCGCGTGCGTTTCAATGTATCGAGTGGTACGTATATCCGTAGTCTCGCCGAAGAGCTCGCGCGACGACTCGGGACGGTCGGTACGATTCGTGCGCTTCGGAGACTATCGATAGGAGAGTATCGTGTCGAGGACGCTCGTACACTCGATGAGATGTCCTCTGTATTGCCCGACACAAAAAATCTGTTATCATAGCCACTGTTCGATCATTCCGCGGTAGCTCAGCCGGTAGAGCGTCCCGCTGTTAACGGGAGGGTCCCTGGTTCGATCCCAGGCCGCGGAGCAGAAAAGCAAAAGCGCCCGACATGGGCGCTTTTGCTTTATGAGAGTTTACGGTGTGATGCACCGCTATCTACCGACTGATTATGTATATAACCAAGAGCGCGAGTCCGCTCCACCAACCGATATCAGAAAATATGAGGCTTATCGCGATCTTTTTTTGTAGGGATGCAGGCAAGAGCTCGGCCTGTCGACCTTCACGCTCTCGTGCGAGGAGGAATGGGCTGACATAAAAAGACAGGAACAATCCATTCAAAAGCATCACAGAGGCGATGATGGCGTGATAGAGAGGTATGCCTGAAAAAGATTCGTTGCGATAGAGGATCAGCCCTCCGATGATTGCGAGAATGGTGCCGGTCCAGATGAGGGGCTTGGTTACCTTGTGTGTTCGAATGGTTGCTTCGGTCCAGTATGTAGATTTTCTACCCAAGAACCCGTGAATATCGATGACCGTAACCGCGCCTAAGCCGATGACAAATCCAGCGATGAAGATAAAGAGTCCGATGAAGTCCATGTCCATTATTATGTCATCTCCACAGACGTAT
>DIYB01000025.1:15393-18435 GCA_002428865.1 Patescibacteria group bacterium UBA6065 | reverse complement strand
TATGTCATCTCCACAGACGTATTGCTACGCACTTTGAGACTGACGCTGTTTCATTTTACCGAAGTGAAATGAAAAAGAGCCAATAGTGTCTTTTGCTATACTCGATACATGTATATTCGTGTATCGGTACGAGCAGGTGCACAGACAGAGTTTATACGTGAAGAGGGTAAGGATAGGTACATTGTCGCAGTGCGAGAGCCGGCACTCCAAGGCAGAGCAAACGAGCGTGTACTTGAGCTTGTCCGAACACATCTGTGTACCCACCTGAGTCGTTTGGGCAAGCGGTACATCGTTCGCATTGCCTCTGGTCACCATTCGCCTCACAAGCTTATTTCAATAGATGAGGTCGGATGATATACTGACCTTATAACCGTAACATCACATGATCAAAAAGACGCTCAAGGCAACGAATATCGAATTGACTGACGCTATCGGCTCCTATGTCGATAAGATACTCATGACGATTGAGAAACATGTGGATGCAGATGATACATCCGCGATCGCTGACATCGAAGTCGGCAAGACAACGCATCACCACAAATCCGGTGATATTTTCCGTGCGGAGGTCAACCTTCGTACAAGAATCGGTACATTCCGAGCCGTCGCAGAGACTCCTGACCTCTACGCGGCGATCGATGAAGTCAAAGACGAAATCGCCAATGTTCTCGCCTCAAAGAAGCGACGTCGAACAGACTTCATCAGGAAGAGTGGTCTCGCATTGAAGAATGTCATACGAGGTGCCTACGACGTGGGCCGGGGCAGTTGGAAAAAGGCATATCGATGGCGCAAAAATTCTTAAATAAGCGAACATTTAGCTTCGTTCTCGCTGGTCTACTTTTTCTCGGTAGTCTCTGGTATCTCGTCTCGGTTGCGTTTGACACAAAGCAAGCTTTTTCTGCTTCGAGTGCTGATATCGGCGCTGTATTTGATGCGGTTATTCATACCACCGCGGGTGATTTTGTCCTCCAGTTTTATCCTGATAGAGCACCGCAAACGAAACGTAATTTCGTTATGCTCGCCAAGACTGGTTTTTACAATGATACGAAATTTCACCGAGTCATACCGGATGTGCTCATACAGGGCGGTGATCCGTATACGAAGCGCGATGATGTGTCACGATATGGCACTGGCGATCCGGGCTACACTATAAAAGATGAGATAAACGATACGCCAATGAAGCGTGGTGTCGTCGGTATGGCACACCGTGGCCCAGGTACCGCAGGGAGTCAATTCTTTGTTCTCGCGGGTGATCGTCCTGACCTTGAAGGCAAGTTCACTGCCTTTGCGTTTGTGTCACAAGGACTTGATGTCATCGATGCTATCAGTCGCGTGGATCGGGTATCTGGCACCGAGCGTCCTCGTACGCCTATCACCATCACGTCGATTACGCTTAGGCAGTAGGAGATTTTTGCCACTGCTCAAATTGGAGGGCACTCATCTCTTTTTTACCCTCAGGGAGGAGGATGCGAGGGATGAATTGTCCGTTTTCATAAACCGCCTCTTTGATAATGACGCGGATTTTTTTGCCACCTCTGTCTATGAAAAAATAGCTTCCAGGCCAGCCGTAATAGGCGTTCCACTTGAGGAAGTTCTTCCATGGATCATCTCTTAGGTCGATACGCCCGTCCTCTTTGCGGATTTTCTGTGTGTACGTAGCTTTTTCGTGATCTTGTGGTTGTGGTATGAGTTTTCCTGCGAGATATTCGGGTAAGAGTGTGGCGAGGAGACGCACACCATCTCTCACGATGTGTGTTGCGAGTTGGTCTGCGACTATGGGCCAGGTAGGCACCTTTGTTTCGCATGACCCGAGGACGGGACCATGATCAACCTCTCTGTCCATGAGAATGATCGTCGCTCCTGTGGTGCGCTCATCAGTGAGGATGGCGGTCTCAATAGGGGATGCGCCACGTAGTTTAGGCAGAAGCGATGCGTGTAGATTGAGTGATCCTTTTTTTGGAATGGCAAGAACATCTTCTTTGAGGATCTTGCCGTACGCGACAACAATCGCAACGTCGAATGCACCACGAGAGAGCTCATCCTTGAAAACATCGTCGAGTATCTCAGGTTGTATGACGCGGATACCGCGCGAGAGACCCCAGATTTTGACTGGCGGAGGAGTGAGTGCGAGTGATCGGCCTTGTGGTCGATCTGGTTGCGTGATGATGAGGGATGGTACGAGGTTGTGCTTTTCGAGCTCGTCGAGCGCAACCACTGCTCGTTCTGGTGTCCCGTAGAATGCAAATCGGATGTTAGTCATGGGTGGTGGTATCGCTTGACGGAGGCATGTCCCTCACATTTTGTGCGTGATCGATAAAGAGCACACCATCGAGATGGTCGATCTCATGCTGAAAAATCTGCGCGATGAGTCCTGATCCTCCGATCTCAAACTCTGAACCATTTTCGTCATAGGCTCGCACGCGCGCCTTTTTCGCTCGTAGTGTCTCACCATAGAGATATCGCACCGACAGACACCCCTCCTCGACGACTGCACGTTCACGGGAAAGTTTTGTAATGCGGGGGTTGATAAAGACCATATCCTTTGCTTTGGACCCTTGTGTCTCTGGCCGATCGGGGTAGAGGAGTTCGAGTACTCTCTTGGATATGACAAAGATGCGTAGTGATACACCGATCTGTGGCGCTGCGATGGCTACGCCGTCATCCTGCGATGCAAGTGCAACAGACATGTCACGCAGTATTTTGCGTAGTTTGGGTGTACCAAACATATCATCTCCCACAGGGAGAGCCTTCTGCCTCAGCACTGGTTCGTCTTTTTGGAGTATGGATACTGCCATAGAGAGTAGTGTATAGAAAACCCTGAAAATATCAAAAGGAAAAGGCCGAGCGTGTACGCTCGGCCTTGAAAGGTTGTATCTTATGACACGAGGCTCGTCTTGAGCTCTTCCATCTGCCGACGGTAGATGGCGAGGGTGTCTCTGGCGACCTGTCGATCTTGCTCAAGTCGTGCGGCCTTGCGACCGACATTGGACTCGGGAATCATGTCCGATATCAGGTTCAGGATAGACTGCGTGTATCTGATATCGG
>DIYB01000025.1:15003-15196 GCA_002428865.1 Patescibacteria group bacterium UBA6065 | reverse complement strand
AACTGCGTGTATCTGATATCGGTCTCGATCCGATCGAGCGCGACCTCGATCAGGCGAATCTGTTGGTAGACAGACCAGATGTTGAGGACGATACGTGCTTTGAGAATGAACTTCTTCATGGTGGGGGATGGTCGGGGATCGCGAGCGGAATTGCTCTCGGTCCTGTTCCCATACCTCACCAATCTAAGCATAT
>DIYB01000025.1:13967-14764 GCA_002428865.1 Patescibacteria group bacterium UBA6065 | reverse complement strand
TCAATAGCATCCGAGGTGTACATCATATGGCTCAACAGAGCCCTATATAATGCTTTCTGGGTCGACGTTCACTGAGTAGGATGGAGGAAGTGCACGCAATTTTTCTATGAGTTGTGCGTCCGGCCAGCTCCCTTTGGGGAGGCGAATGAGTGCATTCATGACGAGTTCTTTCTTCACTGTCGCAATAAATGCGGGGAAGATGCTGACGGCGTAATCAGCAAAATGTGTTTTGATGTGTTCCATTGCGAGAAGTGCGTCATCTTTTTTGCCGACATACGACACCTTGATGAAGGTGTTCCATGGTGGGAACGATGCGCGTTTTCGCTCCTCAATCTCGCTCCGATAGAAATCAATAATGTTGCCCTTGATACCGTAGGTGAGGACTGGTTCATCGGGTTTGCGAGTCTGAAGAAGAAAATGTTTGCTCGAGAGCGTGCGCATCCGGGCGATTATGGAGAATACTTTTTCATTGATACGGAAGTCAGGTATGGCAAAGAGCGAGTCGAGTGATGCAACTGCCGATGTGTCGATCGGTTTTGTGAGATAGTGGAGTGCGAGCTCGGTGCCGACGAGTATTGACCCTGGGGTCGAATACCATTTCTCCGCGAGCGCGAGCGCTTTTTTGTGGCTGGTCATCGAGAGTTTGTCGAATCGCATGACAGTTATACCGGGGACCGCTTTCACGAGCTCTTCTTCGACGAGCTCGGTGCCGATACCGAGTGGTACGAGGCGCCAGCTTCCGCATTCAGCACATTTCGTCTCGGCGTTGTATCGTTCACCGCATCGATTGCAGAGGT
>DIYB01000025.1:9553-13766 GCA_002428865.1 Patescibacteria group bacterium UBA6065 | reverse complement strand
TCACCGCATCGATTGCAGAGGTAGAAGCGGTGTTCGGTCGACCCGTGGAGAACGAGTGGTGCACTACACGATGTACACGAGACGACGCTCTCGCAGTCGGCACAGACCGTCGATGGTGCGAGACCTTTGCGTCCAGCAAAGACAAACATGAGGCCACTCTCTTCTTTGTTTTTTCGCGCGAGCTCGATGAGTTCCTCTGATAGCGCTGGTGAGCCTTCGCCTTTGCGCGTTTTCATGTCGATGAGTATGTCGCGCGCAGTTGAGAGCGAGCGCATAGAGAGCGGTGCGTACTCGACGAGCTCGCTAGATTCTTCACGATAGAGTGTCTCGACTCTCAAGCATGAATCACCAAAGATGATGTCGGCGCCTGTGTTGCGAGCGAATCGCTCAGCAAAGAATCGCTCATCGAGATATGGTCGTGTCTGATCCTTGTATCCGCGCGAATTCTCGCGTTCGACGATATAGAGCGTGATGTCACTGCGTGGTATGGAGAGAAATGTGCCAGTTGCGACAATGACAATCGGGTGCGTATCGGTGACTGCTTTTTTCCATGCCTTTACGATCTCGGCACGTGTCATGCCACCATGCATGATATAGGTGTATGGTTCGATGCCTTTTTCGAGAAAATTTTGTGCACGCTTCACATCTTCGATTGTCGGCATCATCATGAATACTGACTGTTTCTTGGCAAATCGTTCGCGAATGAGGCTCTTGTAATGCGCGTATCGATCCTCGTCTGGTTTTTGGAGTACATACGATTCTCTGATCTTGTTGCGTGTCAGTGTGCCACCAATTTCTGGTGCCTTGTCTGGGGTGGTGAGAATGGCTGAGGGGATGAGCGAGAAGAGCACTGATCCGACCGATGCGGCATAGTAGTGGGCAGCCTCTTCTGCGGTGCGGAAAAATTCTGGTAGAAATATCTGACGGGCGGACACTTTCTCTACCTTGCGTACCTCGAAATCAGCAGATCGTATTTCTGACTTTGCATCGATGGCGTGTTCTGATGAGACGACGATCGCAGGGACCACTCGCTTGAGTAGCGGTACGTGTATGACACTTCCTTTGGGCGCGTTTTCTCGGCTCCAGTACGAAAGGGTGTCCGCGGATACGCCTCGGGCTATCGGTATGGCCTTGATGAGATACACAATCTAAGTATCAAGGAGAATTGAAGTGCCCGCAAGTATTTTGTTTATCTTCAAACAACGGTAGAATACTCGCCATGGCACAGGATTTTTTTCGTATACAAGGCCTCTCTGGTGCGCGCACACTCTCCGGTACAGTCACAGTGGGTGGTGCAAAAAATGCCGCACTCAAGATCATGGCTGCATCGGCACTTTTTTCTGATCATGTCGAGTTGCGCAATGTGCCCGAAATAGAGGATGTGAACCGCATGGCAGAACTCCTCCAAGGAATTGGTATGACGATCGAGCGTGGTACCAATACGCGGACTATTCGTTTACCACAGGTTCTAAATTCATCACTTCCATTTGGACCAGCACAGGCGATGCGTTCATCGATCGTGCTCACCGGTCCACTGCTCGCACGTCTCGGGCGCGTCTCATTTCCAAACCCTGGCGGTTGTTCGCTCGGCAATCGGCCAATTGATCTCTTTATCGATGGATTCAAACGGTTTGGTGCAACCGTCAAAGAGGAAGGTGAATCATACGTCGTTGAGGCACCACATGGGCTTCGTGGTATGGAGTTTTTCTTCAAAGTACAGAGTCACACAGGTACCGAGACGCTTATGATGGCAGCAACGCTCGCGCAAGGTACGACTGTACTCAAGAATTGCGCGCTCGAACCCGAGGTCAAATCACTCGCTGATTTTCTCAATGCGTGTGGTGCGCGAATCGTCGGTGCAGGTACACCAACGATCACAATCGAAGGGGGGTCACTCCTTTCGTCTCAATCACGTTTCTACGAGACGATGCCCGATCGTATCGAGACAGGAAGTTTTATGATCCTCGGCGCTCTCGCAGCGCGCGAGCTCGTTATCGATGGGTGTGTGCCTCAACATGTCGAGATTATTACCGAAATACTAAGGAGTGCGGGTGTGCGTGTCGATGTCGGCGAGCGATCGATTACGGTCTATGGAACGTCGTCTCTCTCCGCGGTCAATGTCCGTACTCATGAATACCCCGGCCTTCCGACGGATCTCCAATCGCCGATGGCAGTCCTCCTCACGCAGGCACAGGGGGAGAGCGCACTCTTTGAGACGATTTACGAGGGTCGTCTCGGGTATACCAAAGATCTCGTATCGATGGGCGCGCGTATCACACCTCAAGATACACACCGTGTACTCATACAGGGTCCAGCGTCCCTCTCTGCGCGTACCGTCAAAGCGCCTGATCTACGCGCTGGTATGGCATTTGTCATTGCGGCTATCGTGGCGGATGGTGAGTCGATTGTCGAAAACGCATATGTTATTGATCGTGGGTACGAACGGATCACTGAGCGTTTGAGTGCAATCGGTGTCGATATTAGGAGGAATTAAAAACCGCCCAGATATCAGGCGGTTTCGATAAGCTCACTGAGCTTGTCGATATAGAACGAAAGCGGTTTCTTGCAGTCTGCTGGCGGGTAGTCGATACTCGCAGGATCAAAATCTCGAATGGATGAGAGAGCGGTCACGGTGGCAGCGCTACCATGCTTGTGGTCCATCTGCATCGCAAACCAGATCCTGAACCAGATCACAGTGGACGCGTCTGGACCGAGACGTTTTTCGATGAGACTCAGAAACTTGCGAACTTCAGGAAATTCATACGCGAATGCGATAAATTCTTTGCGACGTTGCTTCACGTCGCTATGAAAGATACGCATTGCTTCGTATTCCTCTGCGATACAGGTCGGTGTGTGGGCGAGGTGCCGTAGAGATTCCATGAGGATGTGGGTACAGTGGTCTGTGTACCGTTCTACGCCTGTCTTCTCGATGAGTCAAGGCTGTGCATGGTTGATAAACCAAACGGAAAGCGTATAGTAGAGCCACCTATGTCACTGTTTACCAAGAAGCTTGGTATTGACCTCGGCACCGCAAACACACTCGTGTTTGTGCCAGGCAAAGGCATCATTCTCAATGAGCCATCTGTGGTCGCGGTCTCTGAGCAGGATAACAAGGTGCTCGCTGTCGGTGTGGAGGCAAAGCACATGATCGGTAGGACACCTGAGTCGATAATTGCATACCGTCCAATGAAAGACGGTGTCATTGCTGACTATCGCGTGACTGAGGCGATGCTCCGCTATTTCATAGACAAAGCACTGGGCAAATGGAACATCTGGAAGCCAGAGGTGCTCGTCTCGGTGCCTGCGGGCATCACCTCGACTGAGCGACGCGCGGTTGTCGAGGCGGCTATCCGTGCTGGTGCAAAGAGTGCGTATGTCGTCAAGGAGCCGATTCTCGCTGCAATCGGTGCAGGCATCCCGATCCATGAGGCACGCGGTCTCATGATTGTTGATATCGGTGGTGGTACTACGGATGTGGCGGTTATATCGCTTGGAGGCATCGTCGCGTCGACATCAGTCAAATGCGCAGGCAACAAGATCGATGCAGCAATCGCTGATTACATAAAAAAGACATTCAACCTCGCAATCGGCGATAAGACTGCCGAGGATATCAAAATACATATTGGATCAGCTGTCCCACTCGAAGAAGAGCTCTCGATGGTCATCAAGGGTCGTGATTTTATCTCTGGACTTCCGCGCTCGACCGAGATTAAGACCAACGAAATCGTCAAAGCAATTTCTCGTGAACTCCGTGACATGATCAAGGCGATCAAGGATGTACTCCAAGAGACGCCTCCTGAGCTCGCCGCTGACATCATCGATCAAGGCATCATCATGACCGGTGGATCTTCTATGCTCCGCAACTTGCCCGAGCTCGTCTTTCGTCGCACGGGTGTGAAGGCGGTGCTCGCTGATGACGCACTCTACTGTGTCGCAAAGGGTACTGGCATCGCTCTCGAACACCTCGACGTGTACAAGAAAACTATCATCGCCAAGCGATAGGACAGCCTTGTTTCTCAGGGTTTGACTTTTGACTATTTAGCGATACTATCCTCGTCAGGACTACTCTCCATGGTGGTTAGTAGCTCGCACATCGTTATGTTCGGTAACAATCCTTCGCCGGGCGATCCCGCTCCGCTCAAGTTCGACAACGGTCACGCCTCCGGTCATCACCTCGAGGGTAGCTACGGAGCCGCCCTCACCCAAAAGGTGC
>DIYB01000025.1:7895-9344 GCA_002428865.1 Patescibacteria group bacterium UBA6065 | reverse complement strand
GTGCACCTGCCCGAAGGTGGTTCGTTCCATATCGATACGCCCGTGAGCCCCACGGGAGAAGTCGGGGAAAGCACCTTCAACTTCCAGGGTTACAAGAAGCCCTGACCGTCTCGATTTCGCGCCTCTTCCGAGAGGCGCTTTTTATTTGACTTCTTTATGTATCGGAGTAGTTTGAAAGCAGGTAGTTTTTCAAAAAATTTTCAACCAAAGGAGGCGTTATGCCGTATCCTGTTATTACATGCCCGGTATGTGAAGGTTCAGGAGAAGTCACTGGGATCTATCGTGATGTTACTTGCTCAAGGTGTGAAGGGAGTGGTCGTAATAACACTGGTCCTTATGCTGGTGTTTGGGATTGTCGCTCTTGTGATGGTAAGGGAAAGGTCCAGGATTATTTTCCTGAAGAAAAAATGACGTGTCGTCGTTGCAATGGCACAGGCACAATACTCGGTGATTGGGTCGAGCCCGAAGCCAGACGCGAAGATATACACTACTGGAGAGGAAATTGTGAAAATGGTTGTGCTCACGGTAGGATTCTTGTGGGTGATGAGTGGGAGGAGTGTCCGGTTTGTCATGGAACCGGTGAGAAGGGAGGTTAGGAATCTAATTTAAGGAGGTCCCTTGACCTCCTTTTTAATTAAAAAAGCCGAGAACATGTCTCGGCTTGTAATGGTCTGGCTTTATTAGCCACAACGTCTACCATTGCCGTGCTCCATGCAGCCACCTGTCTCTCTTCCAAATTCACCAAATGTGCAGGTGCAACTGTAGTGGCGTTCTTCTTGCTCGCCAGATGATTCTGAGACAGGTGGAAGAAAAAATAGCCCCCTCACCGCATTTGCAAAGCTATTGTCTTCAGGTTTCTTTCCTTCTTCCCCGTGATCAGTGGAGGCGCATCTGCAAGGACTTTTCTCGCAAGCAGGGCAATAGTCTCTAAAATAATCACCGCGGTCTGGCATATACACTCCTTACGTCAATTCGTTTGAAAGAGCTTTCAGAATGAAAGCATCTAATGTAAAGCTACACTTGAAATAGATAGTGTCAAGTTCATTAAAAAAGCCGAGAACGTGTCTCGGCTTTGAATTTTTGGAGTGATGTTCTAACCACCGCCTCCGCCTAAGGCGGGGGAGTTGCACGTGCATCGACCGCCCGTTGTTGATGCCGAGCACCGGCACGAATCCCAGTCGATTTCGCTTCCGCCGGAAGAGGGTTCTTCCTCGCTCCTTTTGTTGCTACCAAACAGCCGACCGAAGAAGCCACCGGAACTCGAGCTCGGTGAGTCGTTCCTTCCTAACTTCGCTTCTTCATATTGACGCATTTCGTCTTCGATGCATTTGCCGATGGCGTCGCCACGGCATACACAGCAGTTACAGCTCATCGTTATTTCCTCCTTATTTTGAGAACCTTCAGAATGAAAGCTTCTGACACCACACTACAACCGAAACAGATGTTGTC
>DIYB01000025.1:5962-7706 GCA_002428865.1 Patescibacteria group bacterium UBA6065 | reverse complement strand
GATGTTGTCAATGTACGAGTTTTAAGGCCTATTTTGTTATACTGCAAGTATGAATCCGGATCAGCTTCATCATGCATATCTCATCGAGGGTGATCGTGCCCTCGCGCTCGCATTCCTCGAATCGTTTCTCGAGGAGCGTGTTGGTGTCGCTCGACGGGGCAATCCGGATTTCTGGTATTCGGAGCATGAAGTTTTTGCAGTCGATGATAGTAGGATGATCATCGAGCGACACATCGCCAAGGCGGTCGGGGAGGGCAAGAAGATTTTTGTCCTTGCGACGCGGGCGATGACGCACGAAGCCCAAAATGCCTTGCTCAAGGTGTTTGAGGAGCCGACGCCTCATACTCACTTTTTTGTCATCGTCCCATCACGGTCCATTTTGTTACCAACGCTTCTCTCACGTTTTCATATCGTGAAGCGTGAGGCACATAGCGTTGAGCACTTGAAGAGCGAGGCGAAAAAATTCATCAAGCTGAGGTACAAGGCGCGTCTCGAAAAGGTGAAGGAGTTTGCTGAGGAAGCGACCAAATCTGAGGCAAAGGATTTTCTCACCGCTATCCTCACCGAGCTTAGATCCACCAACCGTCGGCTCGATCCTCGAAGTGAGCGAGAGTGCGTGGAGATGCTGTCGTATCTCTCGGATCGCGCACCGTCGGTCAAACTCATTCTCGAACGCGTCGCACTCCTCGTGCCCGTGAAATAATTATCATTTTTCGTTATACTATCCGCCATGCAATACAACTTCGCACCACTTAAGAAGAACCTCCAATCGACCGAGGAATGGCTCTCGAAAGAGTTCAGTACTATCCGCACATCACGTGCCAACCCGTCAATCCTCGATTCAGTACGTGTCGAGGCGTATGGTGCTGATTCACCGATTAGCCAAGTCGCTGGTATCACCAATGAGGATCCTCGCACTATTCGCATCACACCGTGGGATCAGTCGCTCGTAAAATCGATTGAGAAGGCAATCACACTTGCAAATCTCGGACTCTCTGTCGCTGTCGATGATCGCGGTGTGCGCGTCTCGTTCCCAGAGCTTACGAGTGATCGTAGGCAAGAGATCGTCAAAATGGCCAAGGAGAAGCTCGAGCAGGCCAAGATCCAGGTGCGAAAGCATCGCGACGAGGTGAATGCCGATATCGACAAGAAGGAGAAGGAGGGTGGCATGGGTGAGGATGACAAGTTTCGCTTCAAGACAGAAGTGCAGAAACTCGTCGATGAGGCCAACAAAAAGCTCCAGTCAATGATGGAGAAGAAGGAGAAGGAAATAGTGAGCTAGACGCATGTCCATCATTCTTTTTCTCATTGTTCTCGCTATCCTCGTCCTCGTGCATGAGTGGGGTCATTTCTTTGCTGCAAAACGTCTCGGTATTCGTGTCGATGAGTTTGGCCTCGGTTTTTCACCGCGTATCTGGGGCAAAAAGATAGGGGAGACTGTCTACTCGATCAATTGGATACCGTTTGGCGGATTTGTTCGCATTTTTGGTGAGACACCTGATGACGCATCACTCAGTGGTCCTGACGCCTCTAGAAGTTTCGTTAACAAGCCGCGTTGGGCACAAGCTATCGTCCTCTCCGCTGGGGTGCTCATGAATATCGTATTTGCATGGCTCCTCTTTTCGATCGCGCTTTCATCTGGTCTCACCACATCGGTTTCTGATACCAATGCAACATTTATCGAAAACCAGCGTGTGCTCGTACGAGGTGTCATGCCCGACTCTCCCGCGTATCGCGCAGGACT
>DIYB01000025.1:5095-5788 GCA_002428865.1 Patescibacteria group bacterium UBA6065 | reverse complement strand
ACCCGCGTATCGCGCAGGACTCAAAGCCGGTGACAGTCTTCTCGCGGTGCGTTCGCGTGGAGCGACGACGACGGTCGCATCGGTGGATGTATTCTCAGAAGCGATTCGTGCCTCAGCTGGTGGTGTGGTGGGTGTCGATGTGCGCCGTGCGGATACAGAGAAATCACTCGTACATATCCGAGTTGTACCAGAGAGGGGTGTGATTGGTGATGAGTATGCCGTGGGTGTCTCGATGGACATGGTTGGAGAAGCACATCTACCAATACACCGTGCACTTGTCGCTGGTGCAGTGCTCACTGCAGACATTTTTTCGGGGATCGTGTCACATCTCTCAACGCTCATAGCTGATGCGTTTCGTGGCGAGGCAGATCTCTCGGGTATTTCGGGTCCGGTCGGTATCGCGGGTCTCGTCGGGGACGCATCTGAGCTCGGATTTATCTACCTCATGTCGTTCACCGCATTTATTTCACTCAATCTCGCGGTTTTGAACCTCATACCATTTCCTGCGCTCGATGGGGGACGCATCCTCTTTGTTCTTATCGAGGCGATCATGCGTCGACCGATTCCTCCACGTATTGCCAACACGGTGAATGCTGTCGGATTTGGTATCCTCATTCTCCTCATGCTTGTCGTCACGTACCGCGACATTGTGAAGTTGTTTTAGGTAAAAGAAAAGCGGCCACCCTTGTGAGG
>DIYB01000025.1:4573-4887 GCA_002428865.1 Patescibacteria group bacterium UBA6065 | reverse complement strand
CTTGTGAGGTGGCCGCGAATTTTTCATGCCATCGAGAGGCGATATTTTCGATCCGCTCGATACATGAGGTAGACGATGGTGGTCGAGGCGATGAGTCCTCGGGTAGCGTACAGGATCGCAAGATTGTCTCTGCTCACAACAGCTGTGTAGAGACCGAAGAGGCAGGACAATCCAATGCATGACCAGAGAACATACGAATCGGTATTTTTCTTGGCGTTCCAAAGTTTTGGAATCATCATGATGTAACCGATGATCATAAGAACCTGTGTCAACACATTCGGAACGAGTCCGGTCCCATGAAAACCCCACACAAT
>DIYB01000025.1:2375-4374 GCA_002428865.1 Patescibacteria group bacterium UBA6065 | reverse complement strand
ATGAAAACCCCACACAATAACCACCCAGAGGATGGCGATGAATGCAGATGCTTTGAGACAGAACTTTTGGAATGGTGTAAACGAGATTTTCTCACGACTTCTCATGTCTCGAATCACGAGCACGACGAGGGTGGCAAAACCCTCGAGAGCAGCTACAGCATTCGCCACATTACTCACGATGCTACGGGACGGGTTTGTCCAGTAGGTCGCGAATGAGAGGCAGAGTGTTCCGCCGAGCACTATCCACGCAGCGAGTTGCGGGTGGATTGTTCCCTTCACGATCTGAACGATATACCACGTCCCACCACCAAGCATGAGAGTTGCCGACACAAGTGCCGACCACTCGCGGAGTGTAAGGTCCATTTTTGGTTTGAGTTGGAGAGTTAGAAGGGAAGATGATTCCCTGCTAATCACTCCAACCAACCACCATCATTTCAATATACTACTCTTGTTCAATTATACCACCTTAAATAAACAAAGTCAATTCCCCTTACAAACGGGGTGCATACGCGGTATGATGAGCGCATTATTATAGGAAACCTATGCGACAGAGCCACCTATTCACAAAGACTCGTAAGGAAGCGCCAAAGGATGAAGTAGCAAAAAATGCCGATCTTTTGATTCGTGCGGGATTCATTCACAAAGAGATGGCGGGTGTGTATTCATATCTACCGCTTGGCCTGCGCGTCATGAACAAAATTGTCGGTATTATCCGTGAGGAAATGAATGCGATTGGCGGGCAAGAGCTCGCGCTTACCGCACTTCAGGATCGTGCAGTATGGGAGAAGACCAATCGATGGTCAGATGCTGTTGTCGACAACTGGTTCAAGACTCAATTGAAAAACGGGACAGATCTCGGACTCGGGTTTACCCATGAGGAACCACTCACCGCACTCATGACTGAGTACATACGCTCGTATCGCGATCTGCCGGTTTATGCTTATCAGTTCCAGACCAAGTTTAGAAATGAGGCGCGTGCAAAATCGGGCATCATGCGTGGGCGCGAGTTTCTCATGAAGGATCTCTATTCATTTTCGCTCGACGAGAAGGCCCACGCAGCATTTTATGAGAAGGCGAAGCAGGCGTACGTGAATGTCTTTCGTCGTGTCGGTCTCGGAGACACGACTTATGTGACATTTGCGTCTGGAGGAAGTTTTTCAAAATATTCGCACGAGTTCCAGACAGTAACCGCTGCGGGTGAGGATGTAATTTATGTCGATGAAAAGAAAGGTATTGCGGTGAACAAGGAGGTCATGACCGACGAGGTGCTCGCTGATCTCGGTCTCTCACGTGACTCTCTCGTTGAAAAGAAGGCGGTTGAAGTTGGCAATATCTTCTCACTCGGCACTCGTTTTTCTGATGCACTCGGTCTTTCATATCTCGATGAGACAGGTGCAAAACGCCCCGTTGTTATGGGTAGTTATGGTATCGGTCCTGGACGTGTGATGGGTACCATCGTCGAAACCCTCTCTGATGAGAAGGGTATCGTCTGGCCGGAATCAGTAGCACCGTTCCAAGTCCATGTTGTGTCAGTCGCTGGTAAAGATGGTGCTCCCCAGCGTGCAGCAGAAACTCTCTACAATCGTCTCGTATCGAGTGGTATCGAAGTGCTCTACGATGATCGCGACCTACGCGCTGGTGAAAAATTTGCGGACGCAGACCTCATCGGTATTCCACTGCGAGTCATTGTGTCAGACAAGTCGCTTGAGAAGGGTGGGTACGAGATCAAGGATCGTAGAACAGGTACGACATCCGTCCTTGCAGAAAAGGAGCTTCTGAGTAGGCTAGGATTATAAACCACCATTCTCATGGAGATACTCGATCGACTCTACAAGGCATTCTCACACGACATTGGTATCGACCTCGGTACCGCCAACACGCTGATCTATGTGCGCGGTCAGGGCATCGTCCTCGACGAGCCCTCGGTCGTCGCCATCCGCCTCGAAGGCGGCCCGAACGCCAAGAAGACGATCCAGGCGGTCGGCAAGGAAGCCAAGGA
>DIYB01000025.1:1900-2311 GCA_002428865.1 Patescibacteria group bacterium UBA6065 | reverse complement strand
ACCTCGGTACCGCCAACACGCTCGTGTATATGAAAGGGCAGGGCATCATTATCAATGAGCCATCTGTTGTTGCCGTCAACCAAAAGACTGGTCGCGTTGTTGCTGTCGGTGGTCAAGCAAAAGAAATGCTCGGTAGGACACCGGGACACATCCAGGCAGTTCGTCCGCTTGTTGACGGCGTCATCTCTGATTTCGAAGTTGCAGAGGAGATGATTGTGTATCTACTCAACAAAGCACAAAAGGATTCAAAGAAATTTTTTGGACCACGTGTCATTGTCGGTATCCCTGCGGGTGTGACCAACGTAGAGGCACGTGCAGTGCGTGACGCAACAAAAAACGCAGGTGCTCGAGAGGTACATGTGGTTGAGCAGCCGATGGCAGCAGCGATCGGTATTCGACTCCCGATCCATG
>DIYB01000025.1:0-1715 GCA_002428865.1 Patescibacteria group bacterium UBA6065 | reverse complement strand
GCGGCAGCGATCGGTATCCGACTCCCGATCCATGAGCCAGCGGGTAATATGGTGATTGACATTGGTGGTGGTACGACCGATATCGCAGTCATATCGCTCGGTGGTGTAGTGCGCTCAAAATCACTCAAGATTGCCGGTGATCGACTCAATAACGACATCATTTCGTACATACGAAATGAGTTCAAGATATTGATCGGAGAAAAGACTGCAGAAGATGTCAAAATGTCTATCGGCGTTGTTGTGCCAGACGATCGTCCGCATGAGGCAGCGATCCGTGGACGAGATCTTGTAACCGGATTGCCTCGAGAAGTGGTCATCACTGATGCAGATATACGCGAGGCGGTTTCTCAGTCGATTGATAATCTCGTCGAAGCAGTCAAAGAGGTGCTCGAGACCACTCCGCCTGAGATACTCGCTGATGTGATGCATCGTGGAGTATATCTCGTCGGCGGAGGTGCACTTATACGCGGACTCGATCTCCTCATCGAGGAGTATGCAAAGATCCCTGTTCATATCGCTGATGATCCACTCACTGCTGTTGCGCGCGGTACGGGTATCATCCTCGAAGATATCGAACGCTATCGAGATGTTCTTATAGAAAGCGAAGATGACCTACCTAAGGCGCAATAATCCAGTAACACAGCGTGCTCGATCTCGAAAGATTATCGTCGTAGCGACGGTTGTGGTCTTGTTTTTTGTTCACATATTCTTTCCGCATATGTACGGATCGATTCTTATGCCGGTAGTCGGTGTATTTTGGAAAGTGGGTGATTTTGTCGGTGATACAGTATCTCAGTATGTCGAACTTGTTCGGTCAAAAAAATCTCTTATCGCTGAGAACGAACGTCTTATCTCTGAGGCTCGATCTTTTGATGCATCACTACTTATGCTTGAGACACTGCGCCGCGAAAACGAAACATTACGTCTTTTGCTCGGCAGGAAGGATGCGCTTCGTATGACAGTAGCCACTGTTTTATCGCGACCACCTTTTTCACCCTACGATTCACTCATTGTAGATGCGGGTAAGGCACACAACATATCGATTGGTGATCGTGTGTATGCACCATCTGGTACAGCGATTGGAGATATTTCTGAAGTGTACGGTCACACCTCAAAAGTCGTTTTGTTTTCTTCGCCCGGCAGAATCCTTCCTGTCGCTATCGGTGAAGGGGCAATACAAGTAGAGGCTGAAGGTCGTGGTGGTGGTAATTTCAAGGCAGTCTTGCCAGCTGATATTGGCATTGAACCAGGTGATCCTGTGCGCCTCATCGAGTCACGTGCCAATGTTTTAGGTGTCGTCGAGGAGATCAATGTTGATTCAACTGGATCATTGCAAACAATACTCTTTAAAATGCCGATATCGCTCGCTGAGTTGTCGTATGTCGAGGTCGCCTCTGTCTCAACAAGCACCGCCCGATGAGGAGATTATTTTTTCATATAGCGATTGCTTTTTCGTTCCTGTATCTGCCGTATCCAGTGACGGCACTTTTACTCCTCGCTTTTGGTCTTTCGATCGGACGTTTTGTTGATGTGGTCGCATGGGGCCTGGTAACTGATATCGTCTACGGTACGACAGTGTCTATTTGGGGAATTCCGTATTTCTTCTCGATACTTTCTATCGTTCTCTGGCCTGTCATTTCCACCATACGTCGCAGAGTGTCGTGGTAGACTCTCTAATATGTTTCGGTCGATTAAGCGAATGCTAAAGAAGAGGG
>DIYB01000008.1:1388-7394 GCA_002428865.1 Patescibacteria group bacterium UBA6065 | reverse complement strand
TCTTGGGTCACACCTCTCATATCCATTTGCAGCGGCCGCTGCGGTGGCATATTCACTCGGTATGAGTATTGTCGAGTGGGACAAAGTACTCGTCCAATATGACCCTCCTCGTGGTCGTATGCGTCTCCTCTCTGGTGTGGATGTGTCAACGCTCATAGATGATAGCTATAACTCATCACCACTTGCTGCGCTCGAAGCGCTCAGTACTCTCGAGGTCATTACGACAAAAGGGCGCAAGATTGTAGCGCTTGGTGATATGAAAGAACTTGGCACGTATGCACAAGCCGAGCATGAAAAGGTTGGCCTGCGTGCATCTCATGTAGCTCATACCGTTGTTGCAGTTGGAGAATTGGCGCACGGTATTGCCTCTGCTGCGCAGACGGTGCTTTCTGCTGATCGTGTATATTGGTTTGCTGATTCGCATGCTGCAGCCGATTTTCTCAAAGGCTACGTTCGTGCTGGTGATGTGGTGCTCATCAAGGGGTCCCAGTCGATACGTATGGAGCGGATCACTAGAGCGCTTCTTGCACGCAATCTCGATCCTAAAGAGTATCTCGTGCGTCAGGAAGAGGAGTGGATTGCTCGTCCCTAAAGAGGTATACTCACCGTATGATATGGCGATTTGGTGTGGTATGTACCATCGTGGCATTTGTGGGAATGTCTGGTTTTGGTTTTCTCCACATGCTTGTCGATATGGACGCACTCGGTGATCATCCGTGTCCACTCATGAGTGTCGCCGTGTCTTGGTGTGATACAGAGTCGATCCACTCACACATCAACGCATGGCGATCGCTCGTCGGCTCTTTCATTGTTTCTGGGTTAAGTGTGTTCATCGTATTGTTCGTGCTGAGAGGATTTCAGCATCGTTTTTATCCCAGGTTATTACATTGTCGTACACGGCGTTATGAGCAGAGTCATGGTGCACGAATTGTTGATCTCGTGACACAGCTTTTTGCTCGCGGAATACTCAACTCCCGGATACCCTAACACTTGTTTTTTGGTCGGTTTATCAATCACTCTCTAATCACATTACGTATGAAAAACAATACACAATACATTCTCATAGCGCTTGCAGCACTATTTGTTGGTTTTGTTGCGGGTGTGTATGTGCCACGTTGGTCTATGATGGGTTCATATTCGATGCAGGGTGCAATGCAAGGGATGATGCACGGTATATCACGGGAAACAGGCAATGATTTTGATCGAGCGTTTCTCGATGAGATGATTGTGCACCACGAGGGAGCTATTGAAATGGCACAGATGGTGCGTGAGCGATCGTCGCGGCCAGAACTACTCAAACTCGCAGACGACATCATCTCTACTCAGTCACAGGAGATTGATATGATGCGTATGTGGTCATCTGCTTGGTTTAAGTAACTAATCTCATAGTACATATCTTTATGTCATCTCAACATACACGAGATTTTACTGTTGCGTTACCTATAGCAGTCGCCGTTATTGTACTTTTTGTCGTGCTTCAAGGATCTGGAATTATTGACGCTACCTTGCGTGAAGGTGCATCACATTACAGCACTGCGTTTATCGTTGGATTGCTCGCATCTGTGTCGAGTTGTATGGCAGTTGTCGGTGGACTCGTCCTGTCGCTCTCTGCGAATGCCGAGCGATCGGGTAGGGGGGTCAAACCTCAGGTTGGGTTCCATGCCGCACGTCTCATCGCCTTCTTTCTCCTCGGCGGGGTGATCGGAGTACTTGGCACTGCATTTACCCTCGGGCCGATATCGACGTTTGTACTCAGTCTCATCGTTGGACTCTTCATGCTTGTGCTCGGTATTCGCCTCCTCGATCTGTGGCAGTGGGCTGATCGTATCCGCATCATGCTTCCTGAATCGCTCTCACAGACGGCCTTGTCGCGTCTCAATGGTCAGACAATGTGGGGTCCTATCGCGCTCGGTGCGCTTACGTTCTTCTTGCCGTGTGGATTTACCCAATCGATGCAGGTATACACACTTTCTACAGGCAGCTTTTTCGCTGGTGGCATGACAATGTTTGTGTTCGCACTCGGGACGCTCCCTATACTTGCGCTCATGTCGTTTAGCTCTTTGTCCGTACACGAGAGCCCGTATCGAGGGGTGTATCTCAAAACAGCTGGTCTCATCGTCGTTGCGCTCGCACTTCTGAATATTTGGAACAGTCTCGCGGCGATCGGTGTCGTACCTGTTATCTTCTAAAGTCATTATGAACAAACAGCTCATAGGATCACTTATCATCTCGGTACTCATCATCGGTGTTGCGATTGTTGTGGTAGGAAAGAGAGATGATGGCCAAGTACCAGTATCCAATGTAACGGTCGAGGGTGGTGTGCAAATTGTGACGATCGATGCTCGTGGCGGGTATTCCCCGAGATACAGTGTTGCAACATCTGGTCTACCGACGATCATTCGATTCACCACAGAAAAAACATTTGATTGTTCTCTCGCTGTTTCGATACCGACGCTCGGTGTAAGGCGCATGCTTCCCTCATCGGGAACAACTGACATTGCGATCGGTACATCAACTCTAGGTATGCTCTCAGGGTCATGTAGCATGGGCATGTACCCGTTCTCAGTTGAATTCAAGTAATGTCTATGCCTCAGTTGTGGTTGGCATGATACACTAATCTCTCTATGCACCCACCAATACTCAAACTGGTACGTGTCGCAAAGCATTTTCCTACACGAGAAGGGGAGCTCTCAATTCTCACCGAGGTAACATTTGAGATACGGCCAGGAGAGAAGGTTGCCATCATTGGCCCATCCGGATCAGGCAAATCAACCCTCCTTTCCCTAATCGGATTACTTGATCTCCCGAGCTCTGGTGACATATTTCTCGAGGGAAAAGATACTCAATCTCTCGATGAGCGGGATCGCGCACGACTTCGTAATGAAAGTATTGGTTTTGTATTTCAATCTTTTGAACTCATTAGCCCGTTCACTGTTTATGAAAATGTAGCGGCACCACTTGATATTAGCGGGACTGCTTTTTCGCCTCAGGTGGTGGAAACATTGCTCGGCGAAGTTGGTCTCACGCATCGCCGGAATGCATTGCCGTCAACTTTGTCAGGGGGCGAGCGTCAACGGGTCGCTATTGCTCGAGCATTAGCTCATAGCCCGAAACTCATCTTGGCAGATGAGCCAACAGGCAGTCTCGATCGGGCGACGGGGGAACGGGTCTTGGAATTGTTGTTGCGGTCTGTATCTGAACGTTCGACTGCACTGCTCGTCATAACCCACGATGATCATATTGCTTCGTATATGGATCGAGTATTTGAAATACGAGACGGATCCCTCTATGAGCGCACTTAAACTTGTCATACAGTATGCTACAAGGCTAGTACAGAGAGAGTGGAGGCGTTTTGTACTCCCGGCGCTTTCTCTCAGTATTACTGCTATAGTGCTTGCGAGCACTCTTTTTCTCACATCATCGAGTCGGGCACTTCTCGCTGATCAGGCGCGTGTACTAGAGGGTGGCGACGTATCACTCGAGAGTACTCGGCCTATTGCGATCGATGCAATGCTTGCGTCATCAGGTATTAAACCTGTTTCGATGACAGAGGTGATGGAATTCTCATCTACTCTGGGAAGTTCAGGGTCTGCCACCGCTGTCTCACTCCAGGTCGTAGATGCGGCTTATCCGCTCTATGGAGAGATACGTATGCGCGATGGTTTGTATGTATTTCCGACACCGATGCAGATCGTGCTCGATGTCAAGGCGAGCGAGCGACTTGGCGTCTCTGTTGGCGACACGGTCACGCTGGGCGATGGATCGTTTGTAGTTTCTGGGATTATAGAAAGCGATCCAACATCATTGTTTAGTAGTTTTCGGTTTCTTCCTCGAGCACTTGTAAGTCATGATGGCTTTGCTCGTACTGGTATCGATGCGTCTCTGTTGCGTGCTGAATACGAATACTTGCTCAAGGTACCTGATCTACGCATTGACCAGAAGACGTTCATACGCGAGCTCGAGACACAATCGAAGGGGTTTGTGCAGACACGTATTGCCGGTGAGGGTCGTGGGGGTCTCGAGGCGGGACTCGGCATTATCACTGACTTCCTTGTCGTTACAGTGCTTATCACCGCAATTCTCGCTGCGGTCAATGTATACGCGAGCTCCCTCTTTTTTGTGACCGCCGAGAGAAAGAGTTTTGCTATTTTGTTGTCGATCGGTATTACACGTTTGCGTCTCGTCGGTATTATCGCTCTCGCGTTAGGCCTTGTTGTTGTCGGTAGCTCTATCATCGGTATTGGCATTGGTGCACTGATTTTTGTCGGTACTGCTCACTATGTCGCAGGAACACTTGCTCTCACCTTGCCGGACCCTTCATTTCTGATGTATGGAGGTATTACGCTCGGACTTATGGTACTTCTCGCGCTTAGTGCGTTTGTGCCGACGATGCGTACTGTGCTCGATCTTCAGCCGAAACAACTGCTTATCGGGGCGGAGCCTGATTCGGTCCGGAAGAATTGGATCGTGATCAGCGTTATTGCGCTCTCTACTCTCGCTCCGGTCTTTTTTCTTAGCGCCTATCTCCTCGAGAGCTGGCTACAGGGTATGATCGTAGTTGCTTCGGTTGTTGGTGTTTACGCAATTGTCGTAGGTTTATTCAGCGCACTTCTTTTTGCGCTCTATCGGATCCGTTCTCGTTTTTCATTTGCAGTACGTTCGATTATCGCGCACAAACGTTTTGATGGTCTTTTTGGGACAGTTTCGTTTACATCTCTTTTTGTTGCACTCTCGGTACTCTGTGTACTGGTGCTTTTGCAATCAACACTTGAGCGATACCTTACACAGGATCTCTCGACATCTGTGCCGAGCTCATATGTTATCGATATTCAGCCGTCGCAACGTGATGCGCTACTATCACAATTTCCTGAAATCATACTCAATTCAAATACCCCAGCCCGCATCGTCTCTATTGATGGACGAGATATTCAGGCCGCTATTGCGTCCGATGATCCGCGCATTGACCGCGAGCTCGGACGGGAATTCAATCTAACCGCCCGCGATGTGCTACTTTCAAGTGAACAGGTGATCGATGGCCTCTGGCATGAGGGAAGGCGAGGTGAGATCTCGGTTGATCGTGATTTTGCTGATCGAGCTGGTATATCGCTCGGTTCAGTGGTCGTTTTTTCCGTACAGGGTTTTACTATCGAGGGCCGTGTCACGAGTATTCGAGGGACCGATTCACGCTCAGGTCTCCCATTTTTCTATTTTGTACTTTCACCCGATGATTTAAAACCATTTCCTCAGATATTCTTTGGTTATGCTTATCATGGGGCTGATCGCCAACGGGAGCTTGGGCGGTTTCTCTCGCTGGAGATGCCAAATGTGACTGTTCTTGAGACGTCGGCAGTAGCCCCAATTCTTATCAGTCTTACAGAGCTCCTACTTCTCATTGTGTTTATCGTCACGATACCGCCTTTACTGATCGCACTCCTGCTTATCATCACAATGATTATATCCTCGTATGCCCAACGTCGCCGTGAGGGCGGACGTCTCCGTGCTATCGGTGCCACACAGCGATCGATGACTCGATGGTATGTATTGGAGACGACGGTGCTCACGGTCACGTCTGCCGTGCTCGCGTATGGTGCAGGTAGTCTCTGTACGTATGCGGTGAGTAACTACTTTTTAGAGGTTTCGACAGTTGTTCTTTTTGATCCACTGCTCGGTGCCGGATTACTATTTGTCATTGCTCTCACTGCGCTTGTCGGCATCGTCCTCGTCTATAGTGATACAATGCCACTACGCGAATTACTATCACATGCAGAATAGATATTTCATACGTATATTTATTGCCGCTATTTCGGTCGCACTGATCGTCGGTGCTGTCATCTCATTTCGTACCGATACGCATAATCAGACTATAGAGACACTGCCGACACCTACGGACACAGACGAGATCACCATCGTCGCTTTTGGTGATAGTTTGACTGCGGGATACGGGTTGCCTGTATTTGAAACATATCCCGCTCAACTCGAGAACGCGCTTCGTGCCGATGGTTTCTC
>DIYB01000008.1:609-1190 GCA_002428865.1 Patescibacteria group bacterium UBA6065 | reverse complement strand
CTTCGTGCCGATGGTTTCTCGGTACGAGTTATTAATGCAGGTGTAAGTGGTGAAACGACTCGTGGGAATCTCGAGCGAGCCACGTTTGTGCATTCTCAGAGTCCAAATATCGTCCTTTTAGGTATTGGTGGTAATGATGCGCTGCGGCAATTGCCTATCGACGATATACGCACAAATATAACAAAGACGATTGATATTCTGACACAGGGTGAAAATCCTCCCGTCGTCCTTTTGCTTCGCATGCAGGCACCACTTAACGCAGGGTCGGCATACAAACAATCATTCGATGCGGTATACCCAGCTATTGCTAAAGAGTATGGGCTTTCGCTTATTCCTTTTATCACGCCCGAAGTATTTCTGCAGAGAGAAAACCTTCTTCCTGATGGAATACACTTGAATGCGATGGGGAACAAGGTAATTGTTGAGACATATCTTGTACCCGCTTTGAAACCCTTGTTGGCAGAACTACGTCGCGACTGATGAGCATAAGCTTTCGATTCTACCCACTGGGTATCACCCGCATACAAAAAACCCAGCCTCGGCTGGGTTTTTTGTATGTGTGACCCTACGGGGAATCGAAC
>DIYB01000008.1:0-348 GCA_002428865.1 Patescibacteria group bacterium UBA6065 | reverse complement strand
CCTAACCGTTAGACGATAGGGCCAGCCCGTAGAGAATACCTGATGTATGGATGATAATCAAGAATCCTAGAGCCGGTCGCGGAGAGCGTCCTCGAGGAGCGGTATCTTTTTCTCTGGTATCTTGTGCTTCGTCGGGTTTGCGTACATCCAGGCGATATTCTGGGCTATCTCTTCACTCTGTATACCGGCATCCTGAGGACGTAGTTCGTTGAGACTTGATTGGAAGAAGCCCTCGATCCAGCTGATCTCTTTTTTTGTAAAACCACGATTGAAGAGGGAGGTGCGAACCTTGACCCATTCCTGATTGGTCACTCGTGGTTTCGGCGTGTTCCAGAAAAATCCCATAGT
>DIYB01000016.1:25958-26776 GCA_002428865.1 Patescibacteria group bacterium UBA6065 | reverse complement strand
GACATCTCGGTGCTCGAGGTGGGTGATGATGTGATTGAGGTCAAATCGACTGATGGTGATGCGCACTTGGGTGGCAAGGACATCGATCAGAAGATCATCAATTGGCTTGCAGAAGAATTTCAGAAGGAGCATGGTGTCGATCTCCGAAAGGACACGCTTGCAAAACAGCGTCTCGACGATGCGGCTGAGAAGGCAAAAATCGAGCTTTCGACCGCAGTTGAGACTGAGATCAATATCCCATTCATCTCAGTGTCTGCTGATGGACCACTTCATCTCGTGAAGAAAATGACCCGTGCGAAGCTCGAGGAACTCACTCGTGAGTTTATTGACCGCGCGATGGAGATCACGAAGCGCGCGATGGAGGCATCTCCATTCAAGCTTGCTGATATCCACGAGGTCATTCTCGTCGGTGGTCAGACTCGCATGCCTGCGATGCAGAAGGCGGTCGAAGATTACTTCAAAAAGAAACCGCACATGGGCGTCAACCCTGACGAAGTGGTTGCGATCGGTGCAGCAATCCAGGGAGGAATACTAAAAGGTGATGTCAAAGACGTCCTCCTCCTCGATGTGATTCCGCTCTCACTCGGTATCGAGACGATGGGTGGTGTCGCAACTCATCTCATTGAGAAAAACACGACCATCCCAGCATCGAAGTCGCAGGTATTCTCGACCGCAGCTGATAGTCAGACGTCAGTGGAAATCCACGTTGTTCAAGGTGAGCGCGCGATGGCGAGGGACAACAAGTCGCTCGGACGCTTCATTCTCGATGGTATTCCACCCGCTCCGCGTGGTATTCCGCAGATCGAAGTCACCTTCGA
>DIYB01000016.1:25282-25771 GCA_002428865.1 Patescibacteria group bacterium UBA6065 | reverse complement strand
TTCGACATCGATGCAAACGGTATTCTCTCAGTGAAAGCAAAAGAGAAGTCGTCAGGCAAAGAGCAGTCGATTAAAATCGAGGGTAGCTCAGGTCTGTCAAAGGATGACATCGAGCGGATGAAGCAGGATGCAGAAAAGTATGCGGCTGAAGATGAGAAGAAAAAGGCTGAAGCTGAGGCAAAAAACATTGCTGAGCAGATGATCTACACCGCTGAGAAGGCAGTGAAGGATGGCGGTGACAAAGTCCCAGCTGATGTGAAGTCGGATGTAGAGGCAAAAGTAGCTGAGCTCAAGAAGGTCAAAGACGGTACCGATGTCGATGCGATCAAGAAAGCCTCAGAGGCGCTCTCAGCATCGATGCAGAAGATCGGTGAAGCGATGGCAAAGGCGAGCCAGTCTGCATCCCAAGGCGACAAGAAGGATGAGGGAGGTGCGAGTGGAAATGTGAAAGACGCTGGATTTACGGAGAAGAAGTAAGGTAACAGCTTT
>DIYB01000016.1:20562-25065 GCA_002428865.1 Patescibacteria group bacterium UBA6065 | reverse complement strand
TAAGGTAACAGCTTTGTCCCATGATGGAGATCGTGGGACGGGCGCTGGTACGTTGCTACAACACACAATATGGCAAAAGATTATTACAAAATACTCGGGGTAGAGAAGAACGCGTCACAGGACGATATAAAAAAGGCGTTCAGAAAACTCGCGCACGAGCACCATCCGGATAAAAAGACGGGCAATGCCGAGAAGTTCAAGGAGGCGAATGAGGCATACAGTGTCCTCTCTGATCCGCAAAAGCGACAACAGTATGACACCTTTGGCTCAGCAGGGCCTGGCGCAGGATTTGGTGGTGGATTCAATGCACAGGATTTTGGTGGGTTCGACTTCTCGCAATTCGCAGGATTTCAGGGAGGGTTTGGTAATGGTGCTCAGGTCGAATTCGACCTCAATGACATTCTCGGATCATTCTTTGGTGGTGGTCGACCGAGACAGAAGCGGGGGAGGAATATTCTCGTCGATGTCGAGATATCATTCAAAGAATCTGTCTTTGGTGTAGAAAAAGAGCTTCATGTGAGAAAAGGGCTCAAAGTGTCTATCCCTGCTGGAATTGAAGATGGACAGACGCTTCGCCTCTCAGGTCTTGGCGAGACGGTGGAGGGGGGCGTACCTGGTGATCTCCATGTGCGCGTCCATGTCAAAAACACGACTCCGTGGAGGAAGGAGGGGTATCACCTCGTCACTGAGCTTCCCGTGAGACTCTCTGACGCACTCCTCGGCGCTGAGCTGCCGCTCTCGACGATTGATGGCGATATCATGCTCAAGGTGCCCGAAGGCGTTGCTCATGGGGAGGTGCTCAGGGTCAAGGGTCGCGGTGTTCCTGCCGACCACAAACGTCGAGGTGATGCGCTCGTGGTCATCCGCGTCGTCATGCCAAAAAAGCTATCTCGCGATGCTCGCAAAAAGATCGAGGAGCTCAAAAAAGAGGGATTGTGATCAACGTAAGTCTATTTGACTTTGTAATGTGTTGTTGTAGTATCTTTGATAGAACCTCGGTAGATTTTTAAGAGTGAGTCTTTTCTTCATTCATCGTGCCGATGATCCCGATCCCGACAATTCGGGTGATAACGAAGCGCCGGATCGCGAAACATCGGGCGACGACAACGACACCACCGAAGACGATTAAGTCGTCGGAAGGAATCGACCACGAGCCTGAGTTACTGATGTAACCTAGGCTCTTTTTTTGTATAATTAAACTGATTTATGCGCACCGTCTTTTTGGCTAATGGTATCAAGGTTGTTTTAATTCCACACTCCGGGAATGTGTGCGGTATTCAATTTGTCGGGGAAGCGGGTTCGCTTTACACCTCGCCAGGTCTTTCTCATTTCCTTGAACATACCGTACTTTGTGCTAGTGAAAAGTACCCTGATTTTAATCTCCTCGCTGGGTCAATAGACCCTCTTGGAATCTTTCGAAATGCTTTCACTTCACATACCCATATTCACTTTGTCTTTAAATGTCTTTCTGAACATATTCCTGCAGTATTTAATTTTCTTGCAGAGGTTACAATTCATCCGCTCTTAAAGCAGAGTGATGTAGAGAAGCAAAAAAAAATTATAATTCAGGAAATAGATCGGCAGCAGAGTGATTTGCCCACGGTAGCGAGACTCCTGAGTCTTGAGCAAATGTATGGAAAAAATGGTCCAGGAATACCTGTTTTAGGCGATCGAGATGCTGTGACGGAGGTAACTGTCGATAATCTCCGATCATTTTTTCAGAATACTTTCGTTGCTGAACGGTTTTTTCTCGTTATAGTGGGGACATTTGACGAGACAAACCTCATCAAAACACTTGAAACTACTATAGGTGCGATGCCGAAGAAAGATTCTTTTATCAAGCAAAACAGAGACTGGTCGATACTCGCCCCTTCTTACAAAGTATTTGAGCGGCCGGGTATTGCACAGGCAAGTATTCAGGTATTGTGGAAATCTTGCTCAGCGAATAATCCATCTTTTTACTCAGTTCTATTGTTCAAATATCTCATGACTGAAGGCAGGCTCTCACGTCTTTGGAATGTCTTGCGCCAGGAAAGTGGTTTGGCGTATTCGACAGGGAGCGCTCTAGTGGCTAAATTTGATTATGGTAATTTCTCTATATCCACCGGTGTAGCAAAAGAGAATGTCGATCTTGCTCTTGAAAAAATTCACCAAGAGATTAACACGATCGCCGAAAAAGGAATTTCGCTTGATGAGCTCGCACGGCTCAAAAACCTCGCGAAGACCAAACTTTTATTTGCAGCTGATTCTGCTTTTACGCTCTCTGATTATTACGCTGGAAAAATATCCTCCAATCCTAGATTTGAAGGTATAGCTATTGAGGTTGGTCACATAGAATCTGTTACTGTAGATCAGCTGCAAGCTGTGGCTCGAGGATTCTCGAAAGAAAATGCCTATGTGACCGTTGTAAAACCTGCTGATACACCCCTACTCAAAAAGTTTTAAACCGCACAGAGGGCCTACGGAGGCCCTCTTTTTGATTGAGTGATAATATTTATTCATATGAATGACTTAGAGATTGTAAAGATGAGACTTGAACAAATCTTTGATTCAGACCAGAAAGCTATCAAGGATTTCAAGGCAGGTACTCTGACCCTCGACGGGTGGAAAAAGATAAACGAAGATAATCTGAAGTGTGTTCGTGACCTTCTCTGTCAGGGCATCTTTCCTTTTAGGGATACTTTTTCTGAGAAAGCTTATAATGCTTTTTTTCTCGCAGTTCAGCATTCAGAAAATATAGATTTGATGAAACAAGTTGCAGACTATATTTTCAAAGCAGATGTAGTACAGGTCAATAAGACTCATTATGCCTACCTCATAGACCGTATTCGTATATTCGAAGGCAAACCTCAGCTCTATGGCACACAGTTCAAAAAAGAGGGGAATGTGGTGACCTTTCTAGATATAGAAGACCCTACAAACATAGATATTCGTCGTGCCGAGCTTGGCATGGAATCTTTTGAAGAGTACAAAAAGAAAACGGAAAGCTACTAGCTTATTTCACCCGATTGCGGATAGGGGAGAGGGTTTTGTTAGTGATTTTCGGATGAATAACTTGACAGATTGCTTTTTTAGTTTACATTTGCCATCAGAGCCCTCGGTCATTTCTGAAGCGGTTCTTTTATAACCTACAACAACTGTAGAAAATGAATACACAATCCTATGCTAGGAGACTATACGCACGCCTGAAAAGGGTGGACGTGTCGTCTGCCGTAGAGCTGATGATTCGAGAGGGTTGGGCTGAAGACAAAGCTCAAGCAAACTTTCGAATCGACGCACTACTTCAGTGGATGGCCGGTCTGCCTTTCGCAGGACCGGAGAACCTGTATGTAGTTCTGAATCGCGATTTGGACAATGCTTTTCATGCATTTGTTCTGAATACTCGGTTTTACGAAGTTTTCTGCAGGGAAAACTTCGGCTTCTTTGTTCATCATGATCCGCTCGATCGTGAAAGCATCAACGAAGCAGAACTCAAGGCAGGAATCAAACACACACTGACCTTCCTATCGGACGTGTTCGGTGCTGATTTACACCCAGATTTTTCTGAGTTAATTAGCGTCAACGATTCCGTGGGGATATCCGTGTCCGCGATTACCTGCTTTCGCCAGTGCTACGAGCGGCAACAGTCAAAAGTGACCCAGTTGCTTTTGGACCAGGCAGCCGCCTGACGGTTTCAACCTCTGCTATACTAAAGTAGAGGTTTTTAATTTCAATGATGAATATAAGACAAGCGACGGAAAAGGATATTGACGTAATTGCCGATCTTACTCGACAGCTTTTCAAGTTGTATAGTAGTATCGACATTCATTATGACAATTTTGATAGCGAAGAAGATTACGTAGAGCTGAAAAAATTCCTTAGAGAAGGTTTTTCAAAACACTATTTTTTGATTGCTTATGACGGCGATTCACCCGTCGGTTTTTTACAAGGAGATATTCTCTCAAAAAAGAACCATAAAATTGGTTTTGTTCGTAACGTCTTTGTCTTGGAGACATCAAGAAAACTTGGAGTAGGTAAAGAAATGATTCAAGATTTTTTCCAATACTGCAAAAAACAAGGGGCAGACAGAGTCGAACTTATATCTGATGTACGTAGTGACGCGTACGCTTTTTGGGCAAAATCAGGATTCACGCCTATTACTCATAGGATGAAATTGGATATCTAACTTACCTCATCCGATTGCGGATAAGGGAGATGATTTTGATCGATCGGGCCGACATCGAACAGTCACTGAGTGTAACCTACGAGGACGGTGCATTCGGTCTCGGCAAGGCATTCGTCGGCATCTACCGGGCCGATCTCGCGTGGCAGAAGGGTCGCATGACAATCCTTCTGCCGTCGGTCGCTCTCTATCATCCGTTCAAGCAATCAGATGGTCAGAAGACCGAGCTCGTGGTCGGGGCAGGTGCGCGTTGGAGCTTCTGACGCAGAACACACTTATCGTGGCGGGGATCTCGGATCCCCGCCACTTTTTATTGCGAATACAAAAATACCTCGTAGAGC
>DIYB01000016.1:13644-20391 GCA_002428865.1 Patescibacteria group bacterium UBA6065 | reverse complement strand
GGCGGGGATCTCTTATCCCCGCCACTTTTTGTAGAATTTTACTCTGTCTCTGGTATACTTTGATAGATGAACACTGTCAATTTTGGAGAACATTTGACCATTGATGGCTATGAAGGAGACGTGCATAAGCTCAACGACAAGGAGCTTGTTATGAGATGTCTCTCTGATCTACCTGAAAAGCTTGGAATGCACAAGCTTGCTGAACCGGTAGTATATTTTGCAAAAGGTAACGGTAATAAAGATCCTGGCGGTTGGAGCGGTTTCGTTGTCATAGAGGAGAGTCACATCAGTGTGCACACATTTCCTGGGAGAAGGTTTGTGTCCGCTGATGTCTATACCTGTAAGAACGGAATGGATAGGGGATTCATACTCGATTTTTTCAAGAGCACGTTTGGACTTGGGTATATCGAGGATAATTTTATAAAAAGGGGTACCAAATACCCTTCGAATGACATCACTTAAACCGACATGGATACTCGTTCAAAAATACTTGCCGTACTCTTCATCGCTGCAATTGCAGTCTCGATAGGTTTTACTTATCAGAGAACCATGATAAATAGGGATTTTTATACTATTAAAAGTGATGAGGAGGAGGCTGAAGTGGTTGATGTGAGTGAGGCCGGCATCACGGTGCCTGAAGGTGCAGATGAGTCGCAGAGTACTGAGTCAGAAGCGACTACTACAGAGGCAGAATAGATCTTGCTTTTTTAGTAAAGATGTGATACTGTGTCACAGGTCTTTACCTATGAATACCACGTTCTCTAAAGTTCCGATACTTGGTCGATTCCGGATCAAATCCACTGGCGAGGTGGGGATTCGGATTAAGAAGGACTGTGTTACCGGCATTCAATTCAATGTCAACGCTGTCCATGCGCGAGGCGAGAGTAAGGGTAGGCTCTTCTTCGTCGGTTCGCGGACCAGGGTCATCGTTCCGCGTTAGGTTTTTTTCAAGGCCGGCAGTGAAATACTGTCGGCCTTTTTTACACGTATAAGACGATAAGTGATAATATTGACAAATTAGCACTATATATGCTATAATGTCAGAGGATGAACGTTGAATACACATCGTTCGAGTTTCTACTCGCTCTGTCAGCGATCGCCTTCGGAATGGCAGCTGATATCTACTACTTCTTTGGAATGCGTAAGCCTGGGCATACGCCACCTAACCGGTGGTCGTGGCTCATCTTCAGTTTCTCGGCGTACGTCGAGGTCCTGACTTACCACGAGGTTTCTGGCGACATCGTAAAGGTCATCCCGCTTGCTACCACTCCGGTCGCTTGCACGGTGATCCTGTGGTTCGTCTGGAAGCTTCGGGAGGACAAATGGGAGAATCGTCTCGAGATGGCTATCGATATCTTTTCGGTAGTTGCATCATTTTCCGCGATTATCATATGGCTCGTCTTCAGCAAAGAGTTGTGGGCTCACACCCTCATGGTCATTGCTGTTCCTGTGAGCTACTTGCCGATCTGGCGCAGTTGTGTCAAGTTCGGTTCGAAGCGTGGGGAGGACTTGCCGTGGAAATTGTGGTCTGCGATGGACGCTCTCAATCTGTCGTTAAGTCTTCATCGACTCAATGATGTAATGGAGGTTCCGTATATCGCAGTCGAACTGGTTTGCCACGTCGTCACATGGTTCCTAGTAGTAAAATTCCGCCGTAGCGCATAAGACACATATCTTGTGCGCTACTTTTTTTTTCGTTACAATCATACAATCGTTTAGTAAATCAATATGGATGAAAGATTTAGCTCGATCGATCTTGTCACTCAGTGTCTTTTAGATTGGAAAAGGACTGATAAGTTCGACAAGGCTATTAGGAAAGCGGTAAAGCCAGGAAGTGTAGTTCTCGATGCGGGTACTGGTTCTGGTATCCTCGCGCTCTTTGCTGCTCGTGCTGGTGCAAAAAAGGTCTACTCCGTAGAGTTCGACCCGTATGTAGCGAAGTTGGCTCGACAGAACGTTATTAACAATGGTTATGAAGATGTGGTACAGGTTATACTCGGAGACGCAAGAAATATACACTTACCGGCGGGGGAAAAAGTTGATGTTGTCATAATGGAGATGCTGACTACTGGCATGGTGGATGAGTTTCAGGTGTGGGCAGTTAATCGGCTCCATGAAAAGGGTTATATAACCAAAGATACGAAATTTCTTCCGTACAAGAACGATACGTACGTTTCACTTACCCAAACTGACTACATGGATCATGGGTTTAACATGAGAATGGTGAAGCACTTTTGGAGCTTTCTTCCGAAGCCTAAAATAAAGGTTTTGGCAAAACCTGATCTTTTGAATTCTGTCCTTTTTGATCAAAAAAACAACATGCAACACAGCTCAACGCATGTGTTTGAAATCAAGAAAAAAGGGGTGCTCAACAGTATTTATCTCAATAGTGTGACATGGCTCGATGAAAAAATTCCTGTAGAAGATACTCTTGCGCTTAACGGGCCAGTATCATTTCCACTTGAAGCCGATCTCGAGGTGAGGAAGGGGGACAAGGTCGAACTTAGTGTTGAGTACGAAT
Organism: Patescibacteria group bacterium UBA6065; assembly: GCA_002428865.1. Lineage (GTDB taxonomy): Bacteria > Patescibacteriota > Minisyncoccia > Phycocordibacterales > UBA6065 > UBA6065. The sequence continues at coordinate 17,870 of DIYB01000016.1, read as the reverse complement.
TTGGTAACGGATTCAGAAACTTCAAAGTTTCTGCAACAAAGGTATAATAAGAGGGCATGGAACTAACCTGTCCCTGGGAGGCAGCTAAATATTTTATTTTTTCAAGCAACGTACCTACGCTGCTCTATTACTCCCACTTCGTAGCGATATTTGCGGCCATCATATTTGCGATGGCGCTTTTCGGTCAAAGGAAAGAAAATCTTTCTGTAAAACTTTTTCTTTCAACTATATTTCTCTTTACCGCCTGGACAGTTATTGATGTCCTTTTGTGGGCGAGTAACTCTCCTGACCTTGTCCTATTCTATTGGAGTCTCCAGATACTTCTCGAAATACTTATTTACGGGATGTCATTCTACTTCGCTTATGTTTTCATAACCAAAAGAGATCTTCCTTTTAGTGTGAAAGTTGCTGCAATCGCTACGATGCTACCGGTCGTGGTTCTTTTACCGACCAGCGCGTTCCTGCCTGGTATAGATGTATCTTATTGTAATGCTGTCGAGACAAACTTAGTGATTGCATATACCTATGTGTTTGAGATTATTGTAAGTCTCTTTATACTCGGATTTGCCTTCAGGCAGATGCACATATCACAAGAAAGGTTCAAAGAAATATCGTATTTCCTTGGTGGCATAATCATATTTCTCATCGCATTTTCATCAGGCAACATCATTGGGTCACTCACGGAAAATTGGGCTCTCGCTCAGGTTGGACTATTTGGAATGCCGGTATTCATCGCGTTTCTTGCCTATTCTGTAGTTAGATTTAAGTCGTTCAATGTCAAACTTATTAGCACGCAAGTTATTGTCACCACCCTATGGGCTTTGACGCTGGCAATACTTTTTATACGAAAAATAGAAAATGTTCGATATGTAGTCGCTTTTACACTCGTACTGTTTACAATCCTCGGCTATCAACTTATTAAGAGTGTTAAAAGAGAGATTCAGGCTCGCGAGCTTATTCAACGGCAGAAGGAACAACTGGAGTCGGCAAATATGCGACTTAAAGAGCTCGATAAACAAAAGACCGAGTTTGTTTCATTTGCGACACATCAACTTCGTAGCCCTCTCGCCTCGATGAAAGGATATGCATCACTCATATTAGACGGCGACCTCGGTAAGATGGACGATAAGGTGCGGGATGCGGTTAAGACCGTGTTTGCATCAGCGAGCACGCTTTCTAACGTCGTCGACGACTATCTCAATATTTCTCGTATTGAGCTAGGCACAATGAAGTACGATATGAAAAAGATTGACTTCAAAGATCTACTCAAGGGTGTTATAGCTGAACAAAAGCCGAATATCGAGGCTAAAGGTCTTGTGTTTATTGAATCTCTTAATCAGCAGGATACGTATATGGTGAACGTTGATCCGGATAAGTTCAAGCAAGTGCTGATGAATATCGTAGATAATTCCATCAAATATACTCCCTCTGGTAGCCTCACTCTATCTCTCGTTAAAAAGTCGGACACTGTAGTCTTTGAAGTTTCTGATACTGGAGTTGGTATTGATCCACGCGTTATGCCAAAGTTGTTCCAGAAGTTTTCTCGCGCCCCTGACGCGAGCGAGGTAAATATTCATGGTACCGGACTTGGACTCTTTATTGCGCGACAGATTATAGAGGCACATGGTGGGCGCATCTGGGCTGAGTCGGCAGGTGCAGGCAAGGGCGCGCAGTTTTACGTAGAGATTCCCAAGGCAAACTAGGTTCTGTTTTGCTAGAATACGGTTTATGAAAAAAGTAATTACTGACCGTGAAAAAATTGCAGAAATACTATCTCGTTCTATCGACACGGTATATCCTACAAAAAAAGCACTAGAGGAGGTGCTTCTGTCAGGCAAGAGATTGTCTATTTATGTTGGTATAGACCCAACTGCTGACTATGTGCATATCGGTCATTCCACAAACTACCTTATACTCGAACGTCTGCATAATTTAGGTCACAAGATTATTGTCTTGGTGGGTGATTTCACTGCCATGATCGGTGACCCTAGTGACAAAACTTCTGCTCGTGTGCAACTCACCAGAGAAAATGTTTTAGAGAACTTACGCTCTTTTAAGGAGCAGATAGGTAAAATATTGGATTTCAATAATAAAGACAACCCCATCGAATTTCACTTCAACAGTGAATGGCTTTCGAAATTGAGTTTTGAAAAACTAGCCGAACTTGCTTCGAATTTCACTGTGCAGCAGATGCTTCAGCGTGATATGTTTGAAAAACGTATCAAAGAAAACAAACCTCTATATGTTCATGAGTTTTTCTATCCACTCATGCAGGGTTATGACTCTGTGGCGCTTGATGTGGATTTAGAAATAGGTGGCACTGACCAGACATTCAATATGCTTGCCGGTAGAACATTGGTTAAAAGATATTTGAATAGGGAGAAGTTTGTTGTAACCACGACTCTATTGGTGAATCCTGTCACAGGCGAAAAGCTTATGAGTAAAAGTCTTGGTACTGGGATAGCCCTAAATGATTCTGCTCAGAACATGTTTGGTAAGACGATGGCTATAGCCGACGAAGGAGTGATTCAGACATTTGTTGATTGCACCAGGTTTTCGATGGAAGAGATAGAGGCAAAGAAGAAGCGTCTCGCTTCTGGTGAAAATCCTAAAAACATCAAACTCGAGCTCGCTCATGCGCTTGTGTCTATGTACCACAATGAGAAGATTGCTGACGAAGCTAGGTCTGAATGGGAAAAAACTTTTAGCGAAAAGGAGACCCCGTCTGACATGCCGATACTCTCGCTCTCGGGGGCTGATCTCGTATCCGCGCTCATCGAAGCTGGTGCCGTCTCGAGCAAATCAGAAGCACGTCGTGTGATCGAACAGAAGGGGGTCAAGGTAAATGGTGAGGTGGTGATTGATCACGCTCGTACACTCAAGTCCGGTGATGTGGTGCAGAAAGGCAAGATGTACTTCTTCAAAGTCAAATAGAAAGCCCCGGCCGTGTACGGCCGGGGCGTGTGGTATCTCTACCGCGAGCGACGTGATGTGCGTGCCCGCTGTCTCATCTTGAGCCACTCATCTTTAAAGATGGCGAGTTGGACCACATCGTGGTATTCGCCATTTCGAAAGACGTGTTTGTGTTGGACACCGTCATCGACGTATCCGCACTTTCTGCTATAGGCGATACTGCGCGTGTTGAACGCGTAGACGCGAGAACAGATCTTTCTCAGGTTGAGGGTTTCGAATGCATATGCGAGGAGAGCTCTCTTCGCATCACTTCCGTATCCTTTGCCCCAGTAGCGCTTCTCACCGATCATCGCACCTGTAGTGGCGGTACCATCGATGTGATTTATGTCATGGAGTCCCATGACACCGATAGGCACACCTGTATACGTGGTGATGAGGAGGGCGATGCCTCCCTTGCCGTCGGCGAGTGATTCGACCCACTTGCGCTCTGCGATTTCTGACATCGGCTTGTTGGTCTGTAGATACATTCTCACGTCTGGATCATTGATCCATTTCGTGAGGAGTGGGACGTCCGATATCTCAATCGGTCGCAAGACAGTCTTTGCGCCGCGGAGGAATACGATGGATTGTGTGGTATTCATGATGTTTTTTCTCTGTGGTTGTTAACGAACTTGCTGGTCGCACAGGCACAAAAAACCGGCTTGTGTCCAGCCGGGTGAATTCATGAGAGGAGGGTAGGAGAGAGACTAGGAGGTCATGTACGCACAATGGCTAGACGCAAGGTGTGAGGCGATATCGCCGGAAACGGAAAAGACGCCGAGACGAGGCTCCGCGTTGCACTCCTTCGTATATGCCATGTGTACATGTTGTTTCATGGTGTATATACCGTACTGTCGATATGCACAAAAGTCAAATAGTCGATAACCATTCTTTCTCAAAAAGCCTTATTTTGCTAGGATATATGGCATGGCACAGATAGAGCCAAAAACGCTCAAAGGGTTCAGAGATTTCCTACCCTCTGAGCAGATCGCCCGAGCGCGATTCATACAGACCATCAAGGCGTCTTTTGAGACGTTTGGTTTTGATCCGCTCGAAACTCCAGCTCTCGAATACGCCGAGACACTTACTGGCAAGTATGGTGACGAGGGAGACAAGCTCATGTATCGATTCAAAGACAATGGTGATCGTGATGTAGCACTCCGCTACGATCTCACCATCCCTCTCGCTCGTGTCGTCGCACAAAATGGTGAGCTCAAGAAGCCGTGGAGACGTTACCAGATCGCTCCGGTCTGGCGAGCAGAGAACACTCAGCG
>DIYB01000016.1:11676-13368 GCA_002428865.1 Patescibacteria group bacterium UBA6065 | reverse complement strand
TGACGCAGAGATACTCGCTCTCGCAGGGGCCACGCTCACCGAGCTCGGTGTAAAAGATTTTGAAATACGAGTGAACGACCGCAGACTCCTCGATGCTTTTTTCGACGAGCAAAAGATAGACGCTGGCAAACGTGTCTCAGTACTGCGCGCCATAGACAAACTCGCCAAGGTGGGTGAGGCAGGCGTCGCTGACGAGCTCGAGAAAGCTGGGGTCGCGACTGGCGCAATAAAGAACATACTCAAAGCAGTGGTGTCGAATGCATTGCCACAGGAGAGCGAGCTCTCACGCATCATCGCTCTCGCTCGTGAGATGAATCCTGACCTCAACATATCTTTCGATTTCTCTATTGCTCGCGGTCTCGACTACTATACCGGCATGATATTTGAGACTGTGCTCACAACCGCGCCTGCATACGGCTCAGTCCTCTCGGGTGGCAGGTACGACAATCTGATCGGCATGTTTTCTAACAGGCCAGTGCCTGCAGTAGGGATGTCGATCGGACTCGACCGCCTCTTTGCTGCGCTCGAAGAGCTCAAGCTCATCGACAAGAAAGGCACCACGACACAGGTGATGATCCTCAACCTCGACGAGTCTCTCGTTGGAGAATATGTCCGCATGGCGTCAGAGTTGCGTGCGAAGGGTACAAACACCGTCCTCTACTATGAGTCAGGTGATATGGGCAAACAGCTCAAGTATGCCTCTGACCGCGGTATAGGGTCTGTCGTTATCTATGGACCAGATGAGAAAAAGGAAGGTACAGCAATCGTGAAAGATCTCTCGACCGGAAAACAAGAGAAAGTTATTTTCACGGAACTTTCAAAAGCGATTTCGTTCTAAATTATGTCTCCTCAGAAACAGAGGCTTATCGAACTTCAAGAGACAGGAAAATACGTTTTTCATGGTTCTGGCTTCTTACTCGACAAACTTGAGCCGAGACAGGCGTTCAATTTTATTGACGGAAAACACGAGAAAGACGGCGATCCGGCTATTTTTGCGTCTCCGTATGTCGAATACGCGATATTCATGGCTATTGTAAACAACAAGAATTGCCCAGATCACGCTCGATCAGGAGTGAGTGTGAAGACGACTTCTTTTTCTGTATCTATCACTTACAAAGTAGCTCAGTCAACTTTTGATCAGCTTTCAGAAAAAAGTGCAGGTTGGATATATGTTTTCAATAAAACAGATTTTAAAAGACTTGATCGTGGCGGGGTTGAGTATGCTAGCTACACACCTGTTGTTCCAATCGAAAAAATCCCTGTCAGTTTTTCTGATTTACCCGATCCGATTGAGATTTATGAAACTAATAGTTAAAGGCAAGGTCTGGATATACCCCGGACTTGGTGGGTGGCATTTTGTGAATGTAGACAAAACAATCTCCGAGCGATTGAGATATCCGGACGGTGTGCGGGTGAGAAAAGGTCTACTGCCAGTAGTCGCGCGAGTGGGGAAGACAGAGTGGCGGACGAGCCTGTTTCCGACCAAGGAGGGGTCATATATCCTCTCGATCAAATCGTCGGTGCGTGTGGCAGAGGGTATCATGGCTGGTGACACGGTCTCTGTCCGCTGTACGCTCATCTGACCGCTGTCTCTATATTTTGCTATACTGGTAGCCATGGCAAAGAAGATATTGCTCTCAGGGATCAAACCGACCGGCCGTCTCCACATCGGCAACTATTTCGGTGCGGCTC
>DIYB01000016.1:7675-11465 GCA_002428865.1 Patescibacteria group bacterium UBA6065 | reverse complement strand
ACTATTTCGGTGCGGCTCGACAGTTTGTCAATCTGCAGGATGAGTACGACTGTTACTTCATGATTGCTGACTATCACGCACTCAATCTCGTTCAAGATGGTGCTCGTATGCGCTCACAGATACTCGAGCTGGCGACTGACTACCTCGCACTCGGACTCGATCCGCGACGAGCTGTCATCTTCAAACAATCTGACGTCTCTGCACACACCGAGCTCGCGTGGATATTCGATACCGTGACGACGATGCCGTACCTCATGCGCGCTCATGCGTTCAAAGATGCTGAAGCAAAGGACAAAGAGATATCTGTCGGCACGTTCAACTATCCGATGCTCATGGCTGCTGACATACTCCTCTATGACACCGATCTCGTGCCCGTCGGTCAGGATCAGAAACAGCATATCGAGTATGCACGTGATACTGCAGAGAAATTCAATCGCCTCTTTGGCGAGACATTCAAGCTTCCGCAGGACCACATCATCGATGCGGTGAAGACGGTGCCAGGCAACGATGGTCGCAAGATGTCCAAGAGCTATGGCAACGACCTCTACCTCTTTGCTTCTGATGATGAAATCAGAAAATTTGTCATGTCTATCGTCACGGATTCAGGCTCGGGTATTCCGACCAATGTCCGCGCTATCCATGAGCTCGTCCGTGATACGGCGTACCTCGACAAGCTCTACACCGAAAATGCAGGCAAGTACAAGGTGCTCAAGGACGCGCTCGTGGCTGACCTCATCGCCCTCATCGCTCCGCTACGCGAGCGCCGTGAGAAGTATGCACGGAATCCAAAGAAAGTGATGAAGATACTCGCTCGCGGCGCAAAACAGGCGCGCAAAGTCGCCGACAAAAAAATGGAGACAGTGAGAAAAGTTGTGGGCGTTGCGTTCTAGTCTGCGTTTGAGTACTATTAACCCTATCACCAATGACCCGGGTAACGCCGGCGAGGTAGGGGAAAGAAAGCTTCACGGCGAGTAGAATCCCCCGGAATCGCCCCGATGGCGACACAAAGAGACCAAACACAGGGTGGCACCGCGATGAAATCGCCCCTGCGGATTTAACAGATGTTGAATTCGGAGGGGCGTTTTTGTTTCTCCGGATGACGGTATACTTAGAAGCATATGCAGAGAACATTCATACAAGATCTCGAATCGAAGAAGGGGGAGACGGTCATTGTACGTGGCTGGGTGGATATCCGTCGCGATCAGGGCAAGCTCATTTTTCTCGATTTTAGGGATATGACCGGATACGTCCAAGGTGTCGTCCTGCCAAAGTCGGGTGCGATGGAGGCTGCGTCACGCGTGCGTCCTGAGTGGGCAGTCGAGGTAGAAGGCAAGGTCAATCCTCGTCCAGAAAAAAATATTCAGAAGGACAAACAGAATGGCTCGATAGAACTCGAAATCCTCGGTATCCGAGTGCTGAATGAATCAGTGACTCCACCTATTGACGTGCGCGGTGATGGTCGTGATATCGGCGAGGAGCCGCGTCTCACGTATCGCTATCTCGACTTGAGACGTCCGAGGATGCAGAAAAACATCCGTTCTCGTCATGCGGTCAACATGTTTGTCCGCAACTGGCTCACTCATGAGAAATTCACTGAGATTGAGACCCCGATGCTCACAAAATCGACTCCAGAGGGATCGCGTGACTACATCGTTCCATCTCGTCTCGAACAGGGCAAATTCTATGCTCTCCCTCAATCACCACAGCAGTACAAACAGCTCCTCATGGCTGCCGGTTTTGAACGATATTTCCAACTCGCACGTTGCATGCGTGACGAGGACACTCGCGGTGACCGCCAGCCTGAGTTTACCCAGCTCGACATGGAGATGAGCTTTGTTGAGCGTGAAGACGTCATCGCACTCAACGAGCGACTCTTGATTGAGCTCGTCACGACACTTTTCCCAGAGAAAAAAATCCAAGAGATTCCGTTCCCACGTCTCTCGTACCAAGAAGCGATGGAGAAGTATCAGTCAGACAAGCCTGACTTGAGGAAAGACAAGAATGATCCACATCTGCTCGCATTCTGCTGGGTTATTGATTTTCCATTCTTTGAGAAGACGGAGGAGGGAGGATGGACATTCTCACACAACCCATTCTCAGCGCCAAAGCCTGAGCATATGGATCTCCTCATGAACAAAGAGCGTATCGGCGACATCCTCACGACGCAGTACGACATCGCACTCAATGGTTTTGAGATTGGTGGCGGTAGTATACGCAATCATCGGCCTGAGGCGCTCGCCAAGGTGTTTGAGATACTCGGCCACGATCCTGAGAAGATTCGTCAGAATTTCGGTCACATGCTCGACGCATTCTCGTACGGTACACCACCGCACGGCGGTATCGCGTGGGGTATCGACCGATTGATGGCGATACTGAGAAACGAGCCAAACATCCGCGAAGTTATAGCGTTTGCAAAGACCGGTGAAGGTCGCGATCTCATGATGCGCGCGCCATCGGAAGTGTCTTCTGAGCAACTCGTCGAGCTCGGCATCGCTATCACGAAACCAAAAAAATAGTCTCTCCGCATGTCGTTTACCGTCAAGCACCCACAGTTTGAAGGACCACTCGAGCTCCTCCTCGATCTCGTCGAGAAGCGCAAGCTCTTTGTCTCTGATATTGCTCTCTCAGAGGTGACTGACGACTACATCGCGCATGTGAAGCGGTTTGAAGAGTTTCCTGTGGCTGACTCAGCGCAGTTTATCCTCGTCGCATCCACGCTTCTCCTCATCAAATCGAAATCACTTCTCCCTACACTCGATCTGACTAAAGAGGAGGAGGCTGATATACGAGATCTCGAGCGTCGTCTCGCTCTCTATCAGAGGTTCCGTGAGATATCAAAAGGGCTATCGACTGTCTTTGGTACGCGATTCCTCTTTGCTCGGAGCGAGCGACGTATTGATCCTGTGTTCTCACCTGATGAGAGTATGACACTCGGCAATCTTACCGAGGCGATGCACCGTGTCCTCACCTCATTGCCAAAAAAGGAATTTTTGCCAAAGGTGATCGTCGACAAGGTTATTTCTCTCGAGGAGATGATCGGTCGGCTCACTGAGCGTGTCACCTCGTCGTTGCGTATGTCATTCCGTGAGTTTTCTGGTGCGGGAGGCAAGGCGGACAAAGTGAGTGTGATCATCTCGTTCCTCGCGATGCTCGAGCTCGTCAAGCAGGGTATGATACAGGTCGTACAGGAGAGACATTTTGACGATATCACCATGGAGACCGAAGGGTCGGTCGGTGTACCGAAATACTAGTCTTGCGAGAGCGCAGTTTATTACGTATTCTAGCCATATCATGACACTCGAAGCGACCATAGAAGCAATCCTCTTTTGGAAGGCAGAGCCGATCACAATCGCCCGTCTCTCGACACTCGCCAAAGCGAGCAAAGAAGAGGTGTCGTCTGCGCTCGATGCGCTCACAGAGTCGCTCTCGGGACGTGGTCTGGCACTCATCCGATCGGGCGATGAGGTAGAGCTCCGTACTGCACCTGAGGCATCAGCAGTTATCGAGTCATTGACCAAGGACGAGCTCATGCGCGATCTCGGCAAGGCGGGACTCGAGACACTCTCGATCATTCTCTACCGTCATCCGATCAAGCGATCGGAGATCGACTACATACGAGGCGTCAACTCATCGTTTATCTTGAGGAACCTCCTCATGCGTGGCTTGATCGAGCGCATTGTCGAGAAGGAGGGGGAGGCGGGCAAGGGTCGTGGATTCTCATACCGACCGACCATCGAGCTCCTCTCACATCTTGGCGTCTCACGTGTCGAAGATCTACCTGATCATGCGC
>DIYB01000016.1:4031-7393 GCA_002428865.1 Patescibacteria group bacterium UBA6065 | reverse complement strand
CAAGAGGAGACATCAGCACAAGCACCACAATCCGCATGACCACTATCTTCCCGACATCGTACAAGGCGATCGTAGCCACACTCGCCCTTTTCGCCATCATTCTCATGGCGGGTTTTTCGGATAGGAGTGAGTCGGAGCAACTGTTGGTGGTCTCGGTTGAACCGAGCGTGGCTGTAGCGACGACATCTTTTCCTCAGGTGACCATCGAAGCTCGTGCGGCATATGTCTACGACATGCTCTCTGGCGCGGCACTGTATGAAAAAGAGAGCGAGCTCCAACTTCCGCTCGCATCACTCACCAAAGTCATGTCAGCGTATACTGCTGCGACATTGCTACCTCCATACATGCTCGTGCGCGTGAGCGCATCGGATGTGAGAGAAGAGGGTGATTCAGGGCTTCGGGTAGGGGAGGAATGGAACATCCAAAAGCTTCTCGATTTCTCACTCATTACGTCGTCAAATGATGGTATGGCTGCAATCGCCTCATCTGCGGGTACCCGTATCGCAGCACGAGAGGGTAGTCGGCCAGAAAAACTCTTTGTTGAACGCATGAACACGCTTGCATACGAACTCGGGCTCACTCAGACGTATTTCCTCAATCAGTCGGGTCTCGACGAATCAGCCACCCTCTCAGGTGGCTACGGTTCCGCAAAAGATATGGCAATACTTTTTGAGCGTATCTTACGTGAGAACCCTCGACTCCTCGAAGCGACGTCGCATGAACACTACGATATTGCGTCGAAGCACGCACTCCATGACGCAGAGAATACAAACAAGATCATCGATGCAATACCGCGCGTGCTCGCATCAAAGACGGGTTATACCGATCTCTCGGGTGGCAACCTCGTCGTTGCTTTTGATGCTGGTATCGGTCACCCGATAATTGTCGCAGTGCTCGGCTCGTCGTTCAGTGGTCGATTTGATGATATGAAAACGCTTGTCGACGCTACGCTCGAGTACCTATCATCAAAAACGGCCGAGTAGAGCCATATATAAGGCGATGTGCGTATGATCAAGCGCAAAGCTTGACAATTTTATCCAGTATGCTATACTGGTACCAGTAAGATCGTTGAAAGGTGATGAGATGCGTTGTTGTAGCGACGTTTTGCTCCAACGGGCCACACCTCTTCATCACGACTTACGGGTTTCAAAGGATCGCTTGATGAAATAATCGCGCATCCTGAGTTTTACCTGGTCAGCTGTATGTTGTTGAGTCGAGTTCATCTCTGCTCCAACCACCGACAGCCTCATAAGTAATCATCCGTCATTGGGTACTCTCTAGCGAGGATCCCAGCGGCAGAGCATCATAGCTGAGTCGAGCTCAAGCTCCTCCAACACTAACGCTCCAGATGAATACGAAAAGAGCGGCACGACAAAGACGAACTATTTGTGCGCCGACCCAAAACTAACCCCTGTGCCATGTGCGCAGGGGTTTTTCTTTGTTCACAGTCCGCCTTTTGGGAGCGCGTGCTATCATCTCATCATATGGCACGTCTCCATCGCATGGACACAAAATTGCTCGTGTCGATACTCTTGCTCATTACAGCGGGTTTTTTCATATTCCTCTCAGCGTCTCTTGGACTGCTTGCGCGTGATACGGGACACTTCAGTTCAATTGCATTCAAACAGATATTTTTCGGTCTCATTCCTGGACTTATCGCTCTCTATGCGCTCTCTCGAGTTGATCATCTCTTCTGGAGACGGTGGTCGTTTTACCTCATGATGGTCGCCATCGTTCTCAATCTCATCATTTTTATTCCTGGTGTCGGTATCACAGCTAATGGTGCGACTCGCTGGCTCGCACTCGGATCTTTTTCACTCCAGGTATCTGAGATACTCAAGGTGGCAGTCATCATGTATTTTGCTGCGTGGCTCTCAGGAGTCAAAGATAGGGTGGCTGAGTGGCGATACGGACTCGCACCACTTTCTATTCTCCTTGGCATTTGTGCAGGACTCCTCCTTGCTCAACCAGATACCGACACACTTATTGTTATCGGTGTATCGCTTTTGACGATGTTTCTTGTTGCGGGAGGGAAGTGGAGACACTTCTTTGCTCTTGTCGCAGTTGGCTTGGTCGTGCTCTCGGCGCTCATTGCGACGCGACCATACCTTCTCGCTCGTGTTCAAAATTTTATCAACCCATCTGCAGAAAGCCTGAGTACCGGCTACCAGCTTCAGCAATCGCTCATCGCTATAGGTTCTGGCGGTATCTCTGGCAAGGGGTTTGGACAGAGTGTGCAGAAGTTCGGCTTTTTACCTGAACCGGTTGGAGATTCGATTTTCGCAGTTGCTGCTGAGGAATTCGGTTTTATTGGCTCGGTGATACTTGTCGGACTCTTCGTCTTTTTTGTCTTGAGGTCGTTTGCAGTCGCATCGCATGCGAGTACCCCTTTTGGCACATTGCTCGTTGTTGGCATCGCGTCGTTCATGATCGCCCAATCATTCATCAATATCGGAGCTATGATCGGCATACTGCCACTTTCCGGTATCCCGCTCATCTTCGTCTCTCAGGGTGGTACCGCGCTCCTTTTTGCTCTCGCTGAGGCGGGTATCCTACTCTCAGTTTCCCGAACAGCTCGCGTGCCCTAGGAATGTGCTAAAATAGCCAAAGTCTCGATGAATCCCGTTAGAGATTGTTGTGGTTATGTTTTATACCTACATACTGAAGAGTATAAAGGACGGTAAGTTTTATACAGGATTCACTGATGATTTACGGAAGCGCCTCTGGCAACACAACAGTGGCAAGACTGTTTCAACGAAGGGTCGTGGACCGTTTGAGTTAGTTTATTACGAAGCGTGTATACATGAAGATGATGCAAGGTCGAGAGAATTATTTCTTAAATCAGGTATGGGTAAGCGTTATGTCCGGAATAGGATTAGGCGCTTCCTATCTCTAACGGGATGAAGATTTTGCTTACAGGAGGAGGTACTGGTGGTCATTTCTATCCGATTGTTGCTATTGCTGAAGCGGTGAGAAAGATTGCCAAAGAGGAGCATCTTCTCGATGCGACGTTGTACTACATGGCCCCGTCACCGTACAACGAACGTCTCTTGTTCGAGAACGGTATCATTTACAAAACCTCATTTGCGGGCAAGGTTCGTCGGTACTTCTCGCTACTCAATATCACCGATCTGTTCAAGACATTTTTCGGTGTCCTCAAGGCGTGTGTCGATGTGTGGTCGATTTTTCCTGACGTGGTGTTTGGTAAGGGTGGATATGTTTCATTTCCTGTACTTTTTGCGGCGCGAATTTTTGGCATACCAGTCGTTATTCACGAGTCAGACTCGCACCCTGGTCGGGTCAATCTATGGGCTGGAAAATTTGCTCGTCGTATAGCTCTCTCGTACAAAGAGGCAGCCCAA
>DIYB01000016.1:0-3782 GCA_002428865.1 Patescibacteria group bacterium UBA6065 | reverse complement strand
CTTTTACCGGCAACCCGATTCGTAAAGATATCATCGACCCAATTCGTGAGGGCGCTCGTGAGTTCCTCAAGCTCGACACGGGTGTACCGGTCATCCTCATTCTCGGTGGTTCTCAGGGTTCTCAACGCATCAACGACACAATCATTGAAGTTTTGCCTGAGCTCGTCAAAAAATATTCAATCATTCACCAGACAGGAAAATATCATTTTGAGGAGATAGCAAATACTGCCAAGGTAGTTTTGAATGAAAGTCTCAATCGAGATCGCTACAAGCCATTTGAGTATCTCAACACTCTCGCACTTCGTATGGCTGCTGGAGCCGCTGATATTGTTATTTCACGAGCAGGTTCGACCATTTTTGAAATTGCCTCATGGGGTGTCCCGTCCATTATTATCCCAATACCGCAAGAGGTGAGTCATGATCAGACATCCAATGCCTTTGCGTATGCTTCAAGTGGTGCGTGCTCAGTGATCGAAGAGGTCAATCTCACACCACACATTCTCCTCGCAGAAATCGATCGTATTGTCGAGCGTCCAGAAATATCAGAAATGATGAAAAAGGGCGCTGCCTCATTTTCTCACCGTGATGCTGCTGACAAAATCGCCCGCGAGATCATCTCTATAGCTGTTAATCATTCATAAACACATCGTCATGTTCCGCGCACTGATCAACATGTTCCGTTCAGCACCGACATCTACCGGTGCACGTATCGTCACTCGATTCCCACCGAGCCCGACCGGTTATCTCCATATCGGTGGAGTGCGCACCGCCCTTTTTAATTATCTTTTTGCTCGTCAGCAAGGTGGTACGTTTCTCTTGCGTATCGAAGATACTGATCGTGCTCGCTCAAAAAAAGAATACGAAGACAATATCATCGAGGGTCTCGCATGGCTTGGTCTTTCTCATGACAATGCTGATGCACCACGACAGAGTGAACGAGGTGATCTCTACCGTTCATATCTCAAAAAACTCGTCGATGCAGGTGCCGCTTATGTTTCAAAAGAGACTCCGACAGAGGAAGGGGGTAGGGAAGAAGTTATTAGATTCCGGAACCCAAACAAACAGGTTTCGTTTGATGATCTCGTACGTGGGAGAGTCACGTTTGACACTACCGAACTCGGTGATTTCGTCATCGCGAAATCTATGGAGGAGCCGATTTACCATCTCGCGGTTGTAGTCGATGATTTTGAGATGGGTGTGACACATGTCATCCGTGGCGAAGACCACGTGTCGAATACTCCTCGTCAGATTCTTATCCAAGAAGCACTTGGTTTTCCTCGTCCGGTCTACGCTCACATACCGCTCATACTCGCATCTGATCGGTCGAAGCTGTCGAAACGTCATGGAGCGGTATCACTCACGGAATACCGTGATCGCGGATACGAGCCGGCGGCGCTCATCAACTACCTTGCGTTACTCGGATGGAATCCAGGGACCGAGCAGGAGATATTTTCACTCGAAGAGCTCGTACGCACCTTTGATCTCACAAAAGTGCAAAAGGGTGGGGCTATCTTTTCCGAAGAAAAACTTCGTTGGATAAACAAAGAGCATTTGAAACGAGTGCCGATTAATACATTCGCCCTCGAGGCAGAACGCCGTCTTGTATCTGCTACACGATTCAAAGATCATGGATGGGCTATTGATCACTCTATGGTTTTACGCCTCGCCGAAACCCTCCTCGAGCGTATTGATACATATGCCGATATCACAAAACTCGTCGATGATGGAGAGGTCGACTATCTCTTTGTAGCGCCGAAATATGACGCGCTTTCACTCAAATGGAAAGGCGAAAAAGAGCATGCAACAACACTCACACATTTGCGATCAGTGCTTTCATTTCTCGAGGCTATCCCAGAAAAGAAGTGGACCGAAGAGGGAATCAAATCAGCTGTCTGGCCGTATGCTGATAAGGAAGGTAGGGGTAACGTCTTGTGGCCATATCGGTATGCACTCTCAGGTAGAGACAAATCTCCTAATCCGTTCAGTCTCTCATATGTCTTTGGTAAGACTGAGACCCTGAAGCGTCTCGCTACTGCTATCGAGCTTTGCGAACGCCATGTTGCAACTCACCCGTAACAGTATCAGCTTCTGTTTTTTCTGTTGTGTCACGTTTTTACTATCCGTGTCGGTGTCTTTTGCTGCAACAATCGATGAATTGCGTGCACGTATCGAAGATGGCAACAAGCGCATCGAGGAATTGAGTCGAGAGATCGAGGCGCTTTCAGGTGAACTCACGCTCACAACCAAGCAATCACAGACACTCGCTACGCGTCTCAGAGAACTCGATCTCACAAAGCGAAAACTCGCTGCGGATATATCGCTCACGACAAAACGTATCCAATCGACCGGTGCAACCATCGAAGAGCTCGTTGGAAATATTGCCGAGATCGAGGACTCCATAGATGTATCTCGCAAAGTTATCGCTCAAAACATCCGTCTCATTGCCGCTCGTGAAAACGAGTCTGCGATTGAGAACTTTCTTGAACACGAGACGCTATCGAGCGCATGGGATTATGTGAGCGCATTGTCTGATCTCGGTAGAGATATGCGTATCAGGCTCATCGATTTACGAGACCAGCGCGAGGATCTCTCAGTAAAAAAAGAAAACCTCGAAGCACAGAAGAAAAATCTCGAATCCCAGCAGAAAAATCTCACTGATCAGCGCAAGGTGGCAGAATACAATGCGTCTGAGACATCAAAACTTCTTTCAACCACAAAGAACCGCCAAGCGGAATTCGAAAAACAGCTCGCACAGAAAAAAGCAGACCGCGATGCATTCGAGGCCGAGCTCTATGCATATGAGTCCCAACTCCAGATTGCTATTGATCCGAGCTCGATACCATCTGAACGCTCGGGCATTCTCAAGTGGCCCCTCGACAATGTGTTTGTGACCCAGTATTTCGGCAAAACATCCTCATCGAGGCGTCTTTATGCTTCTGGAACGCACAATGGCATCGATTTTCGTGCGCCGATTGGTACCCCTGTCAAAGCGACGCTTTCGGGCATTATCCAAGCTATTGGTGACACTGATCGCGAACGAGGATGCTATTCATATGGCAAATGGGTACTCCTCAAGCATGCCAATGGCCTCTCGTCGCTCTACGCACATCTCTCAGTCATTAGCGTCAAAGAGGGTGATACCGTGGTAACCGGTGACCGTATCGGCTATTCAGGCAACACTGGGTATTCGACAGGTCCGCATCTCCACCTCACCGTCTTTGCATCTCAAGGTGTGCGTGTAGGAAAATTTAGTACGAGTAGGAATTGTAAAAATACAGTGCTACCGCTCGCTGATGTGAAGGCATATCTCGACCCGTCCGCGTATTTGCCTAAATCATAGGGGAGGGGATAGAGGCTATTCCCCTTTGGTATATAATGATAGTGCTATGATCAAATACATCGTCATCGCCATCATCCTCATCATTGTCCTCTCGTTTTTTGGCTACGATCTCCAAGCGATTATCGAGTCTCCTCTTGCACAGAAAAATCTCGGCTATGCAAAAAGCGGCGTAGTGTATGTGTGGGACAACTATCTCGAGAGCCCAGTTAACTATTTCTGGAACAATATCTTTATTGGTCTTCTCTGGAATGCATTCCTCAACAATCTCGGCCGCATCAATGCAGGTGCACCAACCGAGCTCGAAGAGATGGGACAGCGCCTACTCGATATCGGGAACAACTAGTTATATATTAAATAACACATTATTTGTATTACGTCAATAACTATAACTGAAAAGTTTTCTAATTAATTTTTATTTACAAGAAGTCTTCAGGATTCTTTT
>DIYB01000021.1:23139-25693 GCA_002428865.1 Patescibacteria group bacterium UBA6065 | reverse complement strand
AACAAGACGTACTACACCTCCGATGTCGTCCTATCGAACTTGCCAAAAAAGGATTATATCGAGCAGACACCAAAAGTGCTCTCAATCGTTCGCGCGCTTCCTGAGGCTGAGGCGGTCACCGCACGTTATCTCCAAGGTGGATCGATCGAGACGAACTACAAGGAGGCAACAAAAGAGGAGGATATTGAACGAGCGGGAGGATCGTTTGTCGGTATCGATCCGATTGCCGAGGACCAGACGACTGGTATTTCACGATTTATTGTCGAGGGTTCGTATCTCGAACCAACCGACTATGACCAGATACTCATCGGTTCAAACCTCCTCAAAAAATACCTACCGATTGAGTCTCCAGGATTTACCACGTTGTCGAATGTCGATGTGGGAAGCAAGGTGCGTATCAAAATCGGCGATGTGACCCGAGAGGTGACGGTCAAAGGTGTCATCAAAGCAAAGGTGGACGAGTTGTCGTTCCGTGTTTTCTTTGTAGATTCACAACTTCGCTCGCTTATTGGTCGCGACGATTTTAATGTTGATGAGATATCGATCAAACTCAAGCCAGGCGCTGATCCGGTCCTCGTTCGCGACGGACTCATTCGATCGGGGGTTGGTGCGTATGCACGCGTGCAGACATTTGAGGACGCGCAACCGAAGTTTCTCAAGGATATCAAGGCAACATTTGCGCTTCTTGGCAATATGATCAGCTCGATTGGTCTTACTGTCGCGTCGATTACCATTTTCATCGTCATCTTCATCAACGCGATCACGAGGAGAAAATTTATCGGTATCATGAAGGGTATCGGCATATCAGGCAAGGCGATCGAAGCATCATATGTATTCCAATCTATCTTCTATGCGACGATTGGATCGTCGATTGGACTGGTCATACTCTATGCATTTCTTCAGCCTTATATTGCAGCAAACCCTATCGACTTCCCATTCTCGGATGGCATTCTCGTCGCTCCGCTCGACGGCACCCTCATACGTATTAGCCTCCTCGTCATCACTACCATCATCGCCGGCTACATACCAGCACGTATGATCGTACGTAAGAACACGCTTGATTCCATACTCGGTCGTAACTAACCACCATGTCACTCATACGCGTCAAAAACCTCATAAAGACATTCACTGACGGAGAAAAGGAGACCCGAGTGCTCAAGGGTATTGATTTCTCAGTTGAACAAGGCGAGTTTATCGCTATCATGGGTCGTTCTGGTGCTGGTAAGTCGACGTTTATGTACCAGATTTCGCTCCTCGATGAGCCGACATCTGGTGAGATCTGGCTCTTCGATCGTGATACACACAATATGTCTGTCGATGACAAGACGATATTCCGTCTCAATGAGCTTGGGTATGTGTTTCAGGATTACGCACTTCTCCCTGATCTCACTGCTGAAGAGAACGTCGCGTTGCCTCTCATGATGAAGGGGGAGACGAAGAGGGTTGCGATCGCTGAGGCGAGGGTAGCGCTCGCTCGTGTCGGTCTCGGCCATCGCACAGGGAATCTACCGAGCCAACTCTCAGGAGGTGAACAGCAGAGGGTGTCTATCGCTCGTGCACTCGCGCATAAACCAAAGATTCTCTTTGCAGACGAGCCGACAGCCAATCTCGACAACGAGTCCTCAAAGTCGGTCATGGCACTGTTTGATGAGGTTCATCGTGGTGGTCAGACCATCATCATGGTGACTCACGAGGAGGAGTACGCTCGTCTCGCCAAGCGCATTGTGCGCCTCGATGACGGCAAGATTATAAGCGACGAGAAGAAGTGATCTACTATTCTCTATTGAGCTAATTTATTTTTTCGAACCGTATTAAAGACCTCAAAATTGAGGTTTTTTGTGGTTATGTTAGGATTGCTGGTGGATGAACGACCTTGTTCCAAAACCTGCTCCTCAAGATAGTAATCGAGCATCGCGTGGACCTGTCAGGGACCCTCTCGCGTATATACCTGGTCCTGCCATGATAACAGGCTCCTTCGGTGAACGGCCTGTGGTCCATGAGGGGACTGATGCTCTCGCTCGCGCGTGGCGCGTAGAGCAACAGCGCCACGCTATCAACGCTGGCCATTACTAGTATTTCGTTATCGTCTTCTCGGAGGCGATTTTTTTATTTTGCTGTCGGAATAAATTTTTTCTTGCTGTCGACGTAGATGGATGTCGCGAGAGCAATAATGACTACGTTTTTGATGATGTACTGGCCTTCGAGTGTCGGTGTGAGGATACCGTGCCACGCCACATGAGGGAGGAGGAACATGGGGAGTATGGTCGTCACCATATGTGGAATGAGTAGGATGAGGCCAAGTGTCTGGAGGCGTGGCACGATAAAACAGATGCCGATGAGCACCTCAAATCCACCAAAGAGTCGTACAAATAGGTCAGGTGAGAGTGGTAGAAACGAAAGTGTCTGGTCAAATAGGGCGGTGACGAGCGGTGTCGCAGGCGAGAGCCCAAACACTTTGAGTGCACCAAACCAGACGAAAATAACAAAGATGGCGATATGTGAAAAGACAAAGCTTGCACGCTCTTCTCGTCCCATAGCAGAGCACTGATTATAG
>DIYB01000021.1:15519-22952 GCA_002428865.1 Patescibacteria group bacterium UBA6065 | reverse complement strand
CCCATAGCAGAGCACTGATTATCGCGTTTTGAGGTAGACATAGATATCTTCGAGTGCTTTGACGGCATCACCTGCCGCGATATTGTTTTGATGATACAGGCCGTCCGTACAGTCTCCAGCAGCCCACACTCCTGGCACTGAAGCAGCCTGGGTTTTAGGGTCGACGACGACTCGGCCGTACGGATCGAGCGCTACGACATCTTTTGCAAACTCGGTGGTTGGTATCGAGCCGATTTCGACAAAGACCCCCGTGACTGACAAATCGTGTACTGTCGTGGTCCCAGTCTCACGATAGGAGAGACCAGTCACAAATTTATCCCCTCGTACCTCGACGAGCTCGGCACCCTTCAATGCCTTCATATTGGGGTGTGCGAGGACTTTGGCTACAGTGATTGGATCGGCTTTGAATTCATTGCTTCGATTGAGGAGTGTCACTGATCGGCAATAGGCGAGGAGTTGTGCGGCAGATTCGAACGCTGCGTTGCCACCACCGATGACTGCCACATCCTGATCAGCAAAGACCGGACCATCACATGACGCACAGTAGGTAATACCCTTGTGCTCGAATACATCTCCTCCTGGCACCGTGAGTTTTCTCCGGTGGCTACCAGTGGCGATGAGTACTGTGCGGGCGGTGTACGATCCTGTATCGGTGGTGATGGTGAATGATCCGTTTGTATTTTCAAGGCGTGTCACGTATTCACCGACACGGATATCAACCACATCGAGAGCGTACGCCCTCAGGTGTGCTTCGAGAGATGAAGCAAAATCTTGGCCAGCTATTTTTATGGTGCCGATCCAGTTCTCAATACCTTCTGAGACCGTCGATTGACTCTGAAAATCCTTGGTGATGAATACCGTTTTGAGTCGCTTGCGCGATGCATAGACGCCCGCTGCCACTCCTGCTGGTCCACCTCCGAGTATCGCTAGATCGTACATGGTGAGAAGGGATTAAGGATTATGAATCAAGTGGAGTACAGTATAGCAAACTATAAAACCCACACATCCTGACCATGATGTACAATGAGGTTATATGAACATAAAAGTAGCATCTATAGCACCGGGTACCAGGATCCCTTTTGTAGATGAACTAAAGGGCATAGCAATTATATTGGTCGTATTAGCTCACGCGTTAGATGTGCTTGGTATCGTTCATACATTTAGAGGTGCGGCTGGTGTTGATATATTCCTAATTGCTAGTGGATTTACACTAGCATTATCCTCTACAGGTATAAAAGTATCTGTTTTTCTGAAGAGAAGGTTAATGCGCTTATTGCCATTGTATTGGTTATCACTACTTATCTTCACTCTGCTCGGCTTTTTGTATAGCGATGGGTTTACCTTTACTGATATCGCACTTCATGTGTTCGGTCTTCAGGCGTTTGCTCCATATGAATATTTTGGGAGCATAAATCCAGCATTTTGGTTCATGTCTCTCATAGTGAGTATGTATTTTGTTTTTCTTGCAGTCAGAAAGAGGATAAATGATGTGTTGTATATGTTTTCTGTCGGGCTTTTTCTCACGCTAATTGCTTCATTCGTTTATTCATATTTTGGCAACACTCCGGCACTTCAGATGTTCGTACCGAGGATCATGAGTTTCTTTGTTGGCATGTTGGCGGGAGGATTTTTTTTGAGCGGCGGAGTAGAAATCAAGCGCACATCACTTGTGCTGGTCGCAGGCATCTTGGCTTACTTGGTTTTTATTCGAGGGACATTTTTTGCAAATCTACAAGTTGCTTTATCAATTATAGCTATTTGGTATGTAGCTCGAGAAATAATGAAATATAGCTATGTAACACGATGGATTAATCCGCTTTTCGGTGCCCTCGGATTGATTTCATATGAGTTGTTTTTATTCCATCAACCACTCATGCAGTATCTTGCACCATACGCTCTCTCTAATTGGTTTGAGATATCGAATCCAGATAGAAATACGGTTGTTGCTTCTGTGGTGGTGTCGATCATTGTGACCTTGGTCATAAGTGTGATTGCGCACAAAGCCACTAGGCTCTTTCGAGGTCAAGAAAATACTAAAACCACCCCTTTTTAGGGTGGTGTTAGTGGTTTCGAATAATTATTTCTTTCTTCGGAGGAAGGCTGGGACAGCACCCCAATCATCGTCGGTATCGATAACTGGAATAGACTTCTTGTCATCGATTGCTACTGATTTCGGCTCTGGTCGGTCGTCTTCTTTCTTTTTCTCAGGCTTTTCTACTACAACTTTTTCAGCAACTGAGTTGAATATCTTGCCTTTGACTGGCTCATCTTTTGATTCTGATGAGGAGAAGAGGGACTTTTTCTGTGTGTGTGATGCAGGTGTCTCACCGAAACCCGATGCGATGACTGTGACCTTGACCTCACCCTTCTTGAGCTTATCGTCACGGACTGTACCAAAGATGACTTTTGCGTTTGGATCGATTGACTCAGTGATGACCTTTGCGGCGTCTTGAATCTCGAACATGGTGAGGTCGTCACCACCTGCGATAGAGAAGAGTACACCCTTTGCACCCGCGATCGAGATGTCGAGGAGTGGTGAATTGATCGCCATCTTCGCTGCATCTTCTGCACGCTTTTCACCTGACCCGATACCGATGCCCATGAGTGCAGCTCCTGCATTCTCCATGACTGCTCGGATATCTGCGAAGTCGATATTGATAATACCTGGCGTTGTAATGAGGTCCGAGATACCCTCGACAGCTTGTTTCAAGACCTCGTCACACATTGCAAACGCTGCTTTTGCGGTCGTATTTCGATCGATGTTAGAGAGGAGGCGGTCGTTTGGGATGACGATGATCGCATCGACTTCTTTCTTGAGATTGTCGAGTGCTTGCTCGGCAATACGAAGCCTCTGTGCACCCTCAAAGAAGAATGGCTTGGTGACGACTGCGACAGTGAGTGCACCGAGCTCTTTTGCAGTCTTGGCGACTGCCGGTGCGGCACCCGAGCAGGTACCACCACCCAATCCACCGGCAACAAACACCATGTCCGCACCCTTGATTGATTCTTGGAGCTCTTCTTTTGTCTCCTCAACTGCGCGTCGACCGAGTTCCGGGTTCATGCCAGTACCGAGACCTTTTGTGAGGTTCTTGCCAATATGGATCTTTTTCTTTGCGAGTGTGTGGTGGAGGTCCTGCGCATCAGTATTGACGCCGATAAACTCGACACCCTTCACCTTTGAGTTGACCATATGGTTTAAGGCGTTCTTGCCCGAGCCTCCGACGCCGAGAACCTTTATCCGTGCGAATGTCTCTACTTCCGGTACGATGTTTGGCATGATGCGTTTGGTAAATGGATAACCCGCGTGACGGTTTTCACCGTTCGTTTGGTCTTGGTAATAGTGGGTCAATGATAGCAAATGGAGCTTATATTTCAAGCTATTACACTGTATGTGTTTCATCACGAAAAAAGCGCCACAAGGGCGCTCCGAGATGGGGTATGTTATGGAAGAAATTGCTTGAGGAACGAGAGGATCTTGCCAGCGCTTTCGTTGCTCGCTTTGCGTATGCCACTCTCGTCATCCTTCTCACTACCGAGGCCGAGGAGGCAAAGGCCGTATGCGACAGACCATGTCGCATCACGAACATCATCATCAGAGAGGCCCATCTTGCCGATGCGTGAAGGGAGGCGCAGTGTTGCTTTTGCGAGGTCCTCTATTGTCGCGATACCCGAACCACCGCCGGTGATGATGATGCCAGCTGGCAGGAGCCCGTTCTTGTCGATTTTCTTGAGATGCGCCTCGATGAGGTCAAACATGTCGCGGAGCCGTGCCACAACAATCTCATCGAGTTTTTTCTTTGACACTGACTGATCGGATGAACCACCACGTTTAATCGTCTCAGCTTCTTCTATCGGGAGACGCATACCAAGCGCGATGTCATTCGTGATATCGGTTGATCCGATTGGGAATACTTCGAGCGAAATCGGTAAACTGTTTTCATAGACCACCACCGAGAGGGTTTCGGCACCAATGTTTGCAAGTACACAGCCAGCAACCTTCTGACTCTTTGAGAGGGTCACGAGTGATGCGGCAATGGGTGAAGCAATGATGTCTTGTACTTCGATGCCTGCATCACCGATCGCTTCGACGAGGTCGTCGATGTGTTGTGCGAGACAGGTGACAAAGAGTACCTTCGCCTCAAGCTTCTTACCCTTCATCCCTTGTGGTCGTCCGAGTACTGGTTTGCCATCGATTTTCCACGAGAGGGGAATGGTGTGGATGATTTTTTGGTTGAGTGTGTAGGCAGGCGACAAATCCCGTTCTGCCGCCGAGACCGCTTTGTCCATGTCGAGATCGCTCACTGATGAATCTCCTCGTGATATGACAGTTGTCCCCGTTGCGGTTGTTGATTGGATGCCGACACCGCCGACTGAGACGTATGCCTTTTTGATCTTGACCTTTGCACTCTTCTCAGCTTGTGCGACAGCGAGGGAGACGCTTTTTGCCGCATCTCGAGCATTAACGACATAGCCATGACGCAGTCCGCGTGATTCAGCGATACCAGCACCAATCACGCGCAACGTACCCGCAGCAGTCGTGCGGTCGCGTTCAGCCACGACAACCTTGACTTGGTAGGTACCGATATCGATGCCGACGGCGATGTGCTTCCTCATGGGTTAGTTGATGCCAAATTGTTTGCGAAATGTGGCTTCGGTTCTTTCCATTGTACTACCATGGTCCATGCCTTTCAAATGGCAGAGTCCGTGGATATAGAGAAATGCGATCATGTTGCGATAGGTTCGTCCAAATGACGGTGCCTGTCGGCGCGCCTCGTCCGGATTGATCACAATCTCACCTGAATCTGCATCGAGGGTGAATGATAGTACATTTGGGACATACGATGCATTACGATGACGTTTGTTGAGTGATCGCGCTTCTTCGTCCTCGACAAACACGAGTGACAGATCATAGTGTGGTCCGAGAATTGCATTCTTGATACGTGAGAAAGGCACGCGGGGAAGCGTGCCTTTCGTCTTGTTGAGTACCGATACGTTCCGTGCCATTCTCTGGGCGGTGATTATCGACCGCGCGTGCGCTCTGATGCTGGAGCCATCTTGCCTTGCTTTATGAGCTCTGCAACCTCATTTTTTCGCTCGATTTTCTCGAGGGTCTTCATCTTGACCTTGTAGTGAGAGAGTGTGCGGGTGTGATAGCGCTCACCGCGTACGCGAGGGAGTATGCCGGAGCCCTGGACACGCCTCGTAAAACGCCTGAGGAGTGAGAGCGGATTTTCGTTAGGATTCTTGGTTACTTCTACGTTTGTTGCCATAGGATTTACAGGGTAACACAGGGTGCCGAAAAGCTCAAGGGATTCTCTGGTTTCAGAGTTATACCCTATATTTCTTGAGTTTTGCTGGCGCATCGGTGATGAGCACGCTGTCTTGTGAGCGAGTCTCAGAGTCACGGATAATCACCGATTGTTCCATCGCCTCCTTTTTACCCATAATCATGATTACAGGCGCCTGAGTCTTCTCGACAAGGCCGATTTGACCAGACATCTTCTCGCGGAGCATGGTGTGGGCGACGGGGATACGGTGCTTTCGGAGGGTCTCAAGAACACGTAGTGAGAGGAGTTTTGCCTCATTGCCGAGTTGCATGAACACGATCGATGGGTGTGTGATTTTTTCGACTGACGATTTCTTTATTTTCTTTGACTGAGGGACACGACGAGACGGGATCGCGAGCGAGATGCCGACGGCGGACACGTCCTTTTTCTGACCAAGTCGCTTTGCGAGTGTGTCGTACCGTATACCGATTGCGACGGGATGACTGTCTTTGTCCTCACGCCGTATCTCAAAGATGGTTTCAGTACAGTAATCTCTATTTGCTACGAGGGTGTTATTTATTGAGTAGGGGATGTCGAGTGTTTCAAGATATTCGAGTACTTCTTTGAAGTGAAGGCGACTCTTCTCAGACAAAAAATTGATTGATTTTGGACAATTGCGTGCAAGCTCTTCACATTTGCCATGCTGACAACCGAGAAGTGAGAAAACATCTTTTTTAACGAGTGGTCTACATGATGCAGGGAGGTCAGCGAGGTGTTTCTTGTAGTATGCGGTGATTTCTTTTGAAAATCTGGTGAGTGACTCTTTGTCACCAATTGAATTGATCTCAACATGAAGATTTTTTTCACCAACATCACTCAATATCGCAAGTGATGCTTGGATCAAAATCGCCTCCGCCATTGGTTTTGTGGCTCCGAGTATTTCGAGACCGTAGTGAAGTTCGTTTTTGTGACGAGTGTTCTTGCGTTGAAAGAACATGAGGGGTTGTGGCAGGGTGTAGAGCTTTTCACGTTCATAGAGATTGAGGAGTGCGATTTTTTCGTCGAGCTTTACCACTGCGCCGATCTCATGTGTGTCATGGTCGACGACGACTTCTCCGTCGGACAGGTTTTTTGCTACCGCTGAGTCCTCGTGATGTACCGTGACGGTTTTGATAGGCGTAAAGCCATAAAAGAGAGTCGCTTCACCGACCTGATCGAGATCCTCGTATGATACATATGAAGGAAGTGCGTTGTTTCTTTTTTTCATCCGAATATCTGTGATTATGGATTAGTAGTAGTGGCCGACTCTATCCTGCCAGGGAACATATCGATCCGTGAAAATGGCAGGAGTCGTACCAGTGGCGTACCGACGATTGCCTCTTGAGGGAGTGCACCCCATGATCGTGAGTCGAGTGATACGACCCGGTTGTCTCCCATGACAAAATATTCACCATCTCTGAGGGTTGTCGTGACATTACCAATCGTTTGAGAGTGCACGTATGATTCATTGATTGGGAACCCCTCTGGATGCTCACTGTTTGTGATTGTGACAGACTCACCCCTTACTTTGACGGTGTCTCCTGGCACACCGATTATTCTTTTGATGAAGTATTTTTTGGGATTGAGTGGATACTTGAATACGACCACGTCGCCTCTCTGTGGATCTTCAAATCGATATGAAATCTGGTCGACGATGAGGTATTCGCCGTCCCTGAATGTCGAATCCATCGAGGCGCCATTGACAACGAATGGTTGGGCAATCCACATGCGTATCGGAAGCACGACAACGAGTGCTGTCACGATGTACCACATCGTTTCTCTGATAAGGTGTCGTGTTTTCGATTCGCGTGGTTGCTCGATAGGGTCCATGATGTGTCGTATTTGGCCAGAAGTGTAATACGAGAGGTGTATTGACGGGAAGTGGATAGGCGTGTCATGAGGTGTTTTGTGCTATGATACAACTCATGATTATTATCGGACTTGGCAATCCTGGAACAGAATATACAGGTACCCGACACAATGCGGGACGTGAGGCGGTTATGAGATTTGCAACGGTACACGAATTTCCCGAATGGAAGCTCGACAAGAAATCAAACGCACTCGTTTCGAAAGGGAAGATCGGTACAACTGCAACGACACTCGTATTGCCTGAGACGTATATGAATG
>DIYB01000021.1:15034-15307 GCA_002428865.1 Patescibacteria group bacterium UBA6065 | reverse complement strand
ATATGAATAAGTCTGGCACAGCTGCAAAGGTATTTGTGACAAGTGCGAAAAAAGCATCTCAGCTCATCGTTGTTCATGATGACCTCGATCTACCGCTTGGTCGTGCAAAAATGTCGTGGGACAAATCATCTGGTGGGCACAAGGGTGTCGAGTCAGTCATGCGTGCTCTTGGTACACAGGCATTTTGGCGTATACGCATCGGTATCTCAAAACCTGGCAAGAACGGAAGCGTCAAAAAACCATCAGGAGACGACCTTCTCGATAATTTTATTG
>DIYB01000021.1:7808-14813 GCA_002428865.1 Patescibacteria group bacterium UBA6065 | reverse complement strand
TTATTGTTGCGCCTTTTAAACCTGCCGAGGCGCTCGAGATGAAGAAGGTGCACAAACAAGTGGTTTCGTGCCTTGAGACAGCTACAAATGATAATCCTGGTCGTGCTATGTCAGAGTTCAACGCATCGTTTAATGCGTAGGAGAGTTGTTTGACTTTGTCATCCTACCAAGTAGTGTAGGGTGAGTATGGATGCTCTTCACGTCTCTGTCTCAATCGTGTCGCTTGTTGGCCTCTTTCTCATCATCTGGTCTTTTGTCCGCTATCAGCGGACCAAGGACATTGCGTGGTGGGTTGTCACGATTGTTGGCTGTGCGCTTCTCTACGTCGCATGGCAAGGTGTCACTGAGCGTCGTGCTATCGATGCTCGACTTTCGGTCGAACACACGTCTCCATAACACGCCGCGCTTCGCGCGGTTTTTTATTACATACAGAGAGGACTGTTGAAAAAAGAAAACCGCACCAGTGGTGCGGTATCTAAACAGTAAAGAACAAAAGATAGTGGCCGGCAGGGCGAGGTCAGGATTTGTGGTCCATGACCTCGCCCCGCCGAGCCGTTGTCGAGACGACCGAGGCCGGTAAGGGCTTTGGTTTAGTCTAAGTTACGCTCTGCGAATCAACGATTGAGCCTGTGTAGCCAGTCTCCCGTCCGGTATGAGGTGGATCTCATACAGCGCGTGGTTCGTTGGAGGAATCACGCTCGGTGTTGGGTAGTGGTACTACACGATGCGGTGCTACTCGGAGCGAGGTGGTGTGCCTCGGGGCGAGAGACCTGTAAACACAGGTGTGCACGTCGCTTCAGGATCGCTGAGTGACTTTTTGGCTTGTGTCCGAATGATCGGCATCCCGTGAGGGAGCTTCTCTGGTTCGGTTTCCGTTGCCGGTAATCGAGGAGAGCTCGCAGTCGATACATCCCTTGTGAGGGGGAAGTATTCTTGTGTGAGGTTTACTCGATCGAGTCTGAACTCGTGCATTCCTGCACTTGCGTCCTTTAACCCTCTGAGTGCCATCTCCAATGGAGCGGTCTCTTGAGTTTTGGCTGTTCCACACGAACTTCGGTGAGGAATCACGCTTTGTTTTCTTCGCCTACGTCGAAGAGCGTTACGGGGGAGTAGACTACACGTACCTTCAGATACCGTCAATATGTTTTTTTATTTACCAACGTTTATATCGTACAAGTCAAATATCACCTGTGCACACAAACAACAAAAAACTGCTCGTATGAGCAGTTTTTTGTTGATGTTACTTCTTCGGTCCAGCGTACGAGAGGGTCATCTTCTGATTCGTTGCATCAAACAACGTGATCTTGAAATCATACGTCTTGCCGAGTTCGAGGTGCTGGCGAAGTTTCTCCTCCGAACCAAACTCGGACACATGGACGAGACCCGCGACACCCTCCTCGATCGAAGCGAGTGCGCCGTGGCGGTTGAATTTGATGATGATGCCTCGGACAACCATGTCTTTCTTGTATTTCTGTCCTGCTTCTTGCCATGGGTTCGGCTTGAGTGCCTTGATTGAGAGGGAGATCTTGCCGTCCTTGATGTCGATGATCTTTACCTTAACCTTGTCACCGACCTTGAAACGTGTTTTCGGATCGTCGACGAGCGCCCAGTCGATCTCTGATATGTGGACGAGTCCCTCGAGTCCGTCTTCAATTTTGACGAAGACACCGAAGTCGACTGCGCCGGTCACCTTGCCATCGAGCACATCACCGACCGTGTATTTTGCAGCTGATTCAGTACGATCTTTCTCAACTGAGTTTTTCTCAGAGAAGATGAGCTTACCTTCCTGAGGTAGTGCGGTGATGATCGAGACCGCGAGCTTCTGTCCGACGAGCTTCTTGAGTTCGTTCAGGATTGCATCTTTGTCGCCATCTGAGACGCGTGGATAGTGCTCAGGCTTGAGCTGTGATGCAGGAAGGAAGCCCTGGATACCTTGCCAATCGATGATGAGACCACCTTTATTTGCCTCCTTGATAGGAAGCTCGAATATGGTCTTTGCTGCAATAGCCGTCTCCGCGTCGCTCCAGATGAGTGCCTGACGAGCTTCTTTGAGTGAGAGCTCGATGTAGCCATCAGCGTTTTTTGCTTCGACAACTTTTGCAGAGATAGTGTCCCCAATCGCCATCTTCTTGATGACGTCGCGTGCCATGAGATACTCACGGCCAAATATGATACCGGTACCAAATGGAGGGAGATCGACGAAGACACCTTTTTTGTCTATCGCGATGACCTTGCCCTCGACGATGTCGCCGGCATTCGGTGGCATCTGTGTATCTGCGAGGAGTTTGCCCATGAGGGTCTCCTTCTTTGGTTTTGCATCAGCGTCGACTGTGGCTGCGACTTTTGTCGCTGCGCTTTTTGTGACGGTCTCAGCTGGTGCGTCTTTCTTTACCTCCTCTTTCTTCTTTCCAATTCCAAACATATAAATGAAAAAGTGCCCGAAGTTCTCTCTCTATCCGTGTCTCGTAGCCGTGTGCGTAGAGGGAGGGTTACTCCAAAGCTGATTTTCTAATAATCTGGTCCGAAGACCTGATGGGGGACATACTATACGAAAAGTGCTCCCAAGTAAAGAAAAAAGGCCGGTCTCGTGAGAGACCGGCCTTGCGACCTACCGCTGCAGCTCCATGTGACTAAAGCGTCACACTTCTTCGCTACCACTCCGCGCTCCTGTCTCCGTGACAGGGTTGCTTCAGATCAATGAACCAGATCTGGCTGGCCGATAGGGACTGTCGGTCACCTATCACACTGGCCGAGCATGCGAATCAGCACTGCGCGCATCCGTAGGACCACTACGCAGCTTTCAACTCGTGGCTTCGGGACACACTCTTGGTGTTTTTTCCGATTCTTTCGGCCCTTAACCGACGTTCTGGGTCTCGGGAACTTGTGGTTCCATTCTCTCGGCTTTCCGTGAGAAACGATTACTCGTCACACCCTCTCGTCTGACGCTGGTTTCATCAGGCTTTCGGTCGCGTTCTGGTGAGGCATTATGCGCTCGTCATACAAAATGTCAATCTAGATAGAAATCATAGAATCCTTTATACTTCTTTCACTATGGTAATCACACATCTCGGAGGAGAATCATTCAAGGTCCAGTTTGGCGATATCACACTCGCGTTCAATCCTGTATCGAAGGATTCAAAGAAATGGAAGTCATCAAAGTTTGGTGCGGATGTCGCACTCATCTCGACCAATCACGCTGATATGAATGGTGTTGATCAGGTTTCCTTTGGAGACAAGCGAGCTTTCTCTATCACTGGTCCGGGTGAGTATGAGGTTAAAGATGTATTTATAAAAGGGTTCAAGTCTGAGTCAAAGTATGGCGATGAAGATCGTATCAACACGATTTATTCAGTGTCTCTTGAGAATATGAATCTCTGTTTCCTCGGCGCTCTATCAAAAGATGTCCCGAGTGAGGCGGTCGAGTCGATCGACGGTATCGATATACTTTTCGTACCAGTCGGTGGCAATGGCGTTCTCTCGCCGTCTGAAGCAGCGAAAGTAGCGGTCAAACTCGGTCCCAAACTTGTCATCCCGATGCACTATGACGCTGCATCACTCAAATCATTCCTCAAAGAGTCTGGTGAAGAGAAGGTCGTACCAGTCGACAAGCTGACGCTCAAGAAAAAGGATCTCGAAGGCAAAGAAGGGGATGTGGTGGTACTTGAGCCTGTCGCTTAACTTGCTACTACTCAGGGCTTATGTCCCTCATCTCATACATAGAGAGGATACGCACAAAATCTGAATCAGAGCGCAAACGCATTGCGCTCGGCGTTGCATGTGTCGTGACAGTGGTGATTCTCGGTTTCTGGCTCGTTACAACCATCGCGCGACTCTCGTCTGTAACAGATGGTGACGAATCACCTTCTGTCAGCGCGGATGGTGCGTTTGATGATGTGAGAGCTCGTTGGGGCGCGCTTGTTGAGAGTTTGAGTGACATCATGTCTCCGTCTGCCACAGAGCCGGTCGACACCACCGAAGGAGAGCCTGTGTTTGATGCTATGGAAGGTATTTTGTTCGAAGAGGTTCCGCCAATTGACCCAGCTGACACATCACTTTAGAGGGGGATGATATAAAAAAACCGCATCCACTAACGTGGGCGCGGTGCATCCGGGTTGTTCAGTCCGAATTGTTCACGACATTTCCAGAGCATGTGCGCGAGGAGAAAGGGGAGAGTGACCGCGTATGCGGACAGTATTCCGAGTTGGACAGAACCAAAGAGTCGTTTACCGAGACTCCAGCCGGCATGTGTGCCAGATTGATATGTCATGATTGTCGTATAGGTACCGACACATAGTGCGCTGGCTGCAATGAGCGTAATAAGCACTTTTTTGAGGAGAGCGGATGAGGAGGTCATGAAGAGGGTTTCTGAACCTCATTTCAATCTATTTTAGATATATGTCAAGTCGCTCAATGACCTCAAAAATGCTATACTGCTCACACAAAAGCGACTGCGCTTATTTTTAATTGAGAGCGATCCACCATGATGGCAAAGAAACCGGAAGATACGAAGGATGACCGACCGACGAGCCCGCGAGAACCAGGATCGGGTGTCCTACCTCGCAACATCGTTACTGAGATGCGTGAGTCGTATCTCGACTATGCGATGTCAGTCATCACATCGCGCGCACTTCCTGATGTTCGTGACGGATTGAAGCCAGTGCATCGTCGCATTCTCTATGCGATGAACGACATCGGCCTCACTGCGTCTGCAAAGACACGTAAGTCAGCGACTGTGGTGGGTGATGTGCTCGGTAAGTACCATCCACACGGTGATGTCGCAGTCTACGACGCGATGGTGAAAATGGCGCAGGATTTCTCCATGCGTTACCCGCTCATTGTCGGTCAAGGCAACTTCGGCTCGATCGATGGTGATGGTGCTGCGGCAATGCGCTATACCGAAGCGAAAATGTCTCGTCTTGCAGGCGAGCTCCTCCGTGATCTCGAAAAAGAGACGGTCGATTTCCGCCCCAACTATGACAACACGAGAAAGGAGCCATCGGTTCTCCCGACCGCAGTGCCTAATCTGCTTTTGAATGGCACGCTCGGTATCGCTGTCGGTATGGCGACAAATATTCCTCCGCACAACCTCCGCGAAGTGATCGATGCGACCGTCGCACTCATCGACGATCCTGAGCTCGCCACTGAGGATCTCCTCTCGTATGTTCAAGGTCCTGATTTTCCGACTGGAGGCGCTATTTTCAATGAGAAAGATATCCATCACGCCTACACGACTGGTCGTGGCGGTATCGTCTGCCGTGGTGATGCCGAAATCGTCGAGAACAAGCACGGTGTCCAACAGATCATCATCTCGTCTATCCCGTATCGTGTCGTCAAAGCTGACCTCATCGTAGCAATTGCTGATCTCGTCCGTGAGAAGAAGATCGAGGGTATCAAAGGTCTTCGTGACGAGAGCACAAAGGACATTCGTATTGTCATCGATCTCAAGCAGAATGCGCATCCGCAAAAAGTACTCAACTTCCTCTACAAGCACACCCAGCTCGAGGAGACATTTCATCTCAACATCGTCGCTCTATCCAAGGGCGTTCCCGAAACTCTCTCGCTCAAGAGTATTCTCGAATCATTTGTCGAGCATCGTGTCGAGGTAGTGAAGCGTCGTACTGCCTACGACCTCCGCAAAGCAGAAGAGAGGGAGCATATCCTCCTCGGTTTGAAGAAGGCACTCGATCATATCGACGAGATCATCAAGCTCATCAAAAAGTCCAAGGATGTCGAGGAGGCAAAGCAGGGCCTCATCAAGACGTTCAAGTTCTCGGAGATTCAGGCGCAAGCTATTCTCGATATGCGTCTCCAGAAGCTCGCTGGTCTCGAACGCAAGAAGATTGAGGATGAGCTCACCGCGGTTCAGGCACTCATCGCTGAACTCAAGGATCTCTTGAAGAGTCCAAAGAAGATTCTCGCTGTCATCAAAAAAGAACTTGTCGAGATCAAGGAGAAGTATGGCGACGACCGACGCACTCGCGTGGTCAAAGGCGGGGTCAAGGAGATCAAGGATGAGGACCTCATTCCAGATGTCGAGAACGTGCTCGTACTCACTCAGGGTGGATACGTGAAGCGTACGATGCCAGACGAATATCGAAAGCAGCGCCGTGGCGGTGTGGGCGTCATCGATCTTGATACTAAAGAGGAGGACTTTGTGACCAAACTCGTCACCGCAAATACTCATGCCGATATTCTCTTCTTTACAGACAAGGGCAAGGCGTACCAGCTCAAGATGTACGAGCTCCCCGAAGGCAAGCGCGCAACAAAGGGCAAGGCTATCGTCAATTTCCTCGCTATCTCTGGCGATGAGAAGATCACTTCGATTCTCCCGATGCCAAAGGAATCAAAGCAGGCTGCTGGGCTCTCGATGATGATGGTGACCAAGCAGGGGACCGCAAAGAAAGTGAAGGCTGATAGTTTCCACGATGTGCGCAAGAGTGGATTGATCGCGATTACGCTCGAGTCAGGTGATGAGCTCATCTCAGTCAATTTCGTCTCAAAGGGTGACGATGTCTCGATCATCACGACTGAGGGTCAGTCGATACGATTCAAAGAGTCTGATGTGCGTGAGATGGGGCGTGCCGCTATGGGTGTCCGTGGTATTAACCTCGGCAAGGGTGATGCGGTTGTCTCGGCAGATATCGTACGCAAAGACGCAAAGAATCCGCGCATCATGGTCATCTCAAAGAACGGCTATGGTAAAACGACTGAGGCAGGGGAGTACAAGACGCAGAAGCGTGGCGGATCCGGTATCCTCACGATGAATGTAACAGACAAGACTGGTCCGGTCATATCTGCAAAGACCGTGACGGATGAGGATGAGGAGATCGTCGCGATGTCAAAGAAGTCGCAGGTGGTGAGGGTAGATATCAAAGAGATCCCAACTCTCGGTCGCTCGACGCAGGGTGTGCGTGTTATGAAGCTCCGTGACGGAGACTCACTCGCCAGCGTCGTCTGTCTCTAACGGAAGTGTATAAAAACTGGCGCACATTTGTGTGCCGGTTT
>DIYB01000021.1:7290-7566 GCA_002428865.1 Patescibacteria group bacterium UBA6065 | reverse complement strand
CTTTAATGAGTTGTTAGGCTTCCCTCTGGTGTCACGTGTTCGCCGGGGGTTTGTTCTACTTAGGCCCCTTATGGTGTCGAGTAATACATGGATAACCAGTCGTCGAGTATGCCTTTGGGCATAGGGGTAGGGGAACCTGTCCTGATGGACGCTTGGAGCTCTTCATTTGAGCTTCCGCGCAGTCTCATGATGCTACCGTTTTTGACGGAGCGAGAAGGAGCACTTTACGAAGGGTCCGTGTTCCTATCAGCTTGTTGGCGAGGTAACGGCTCACCA
>DIYB01000021.1:878-7087 GCA_002428865.1 Patescibacteria group bacterium UBA6065 | reverse complement strand
GAGGTAACGGCTCACCAAGGCTATGACGGGTAGCATGTCTGAGACGATGACATGTCGATAGCGAGCACACAATCAAACACCAGGGGTTCTGCCTAAAGATCGATCGAGAGATCGTCTCGGGCAGAACCCTTTTCTCTTTGATACAATAGATACATGTTTGCCAACCCCAAGACCAACATAGAGCAACTCGGTCTCTCGGACGGTGCGGTGGTCGCGGATTTTGGTGCTGGCTCGGGATTTTATTCGATTGAAGCTGCACGCGCCGTCGCGCCACGCGGTAGAGTGTACGCGATAGATGTACAGAAGGAGCTCCTTGAACGTCTCCGTTCTGAAGCGCGTCGGTACCATGTCGGAGGCATCGACATCCTCGTCGGTGATATTGAGCGTCTCGGTGGTACCAAGATACGTGAAGGGTCGGTCGACGTAGTCATTGCATCAAATGTCTTTTTTATGCTCTCCGACAAGAAGGGGTGTATGACAGAGGCGCGCCGCATCCTCAAGCCCGGTGGTAGGATGCTCCTCATCGACTGGTCAGGGTCGTTCTCACAGATGGGCCCACATCCTGATCATGTGTTCTACAAGGATGCAGCGCGAAAACTCGCATCAGAAACTGGTTTTTCATTTGAACGCGAGATAGATGCTGGGTCACACCACTATGGTATGATTCTCAGGAAGAAATAGTCATATACATCACGTCGCTTATTCCTCATGACACGATTCCAAATCATTTTTACCACACTCCTCGTCATCTTCGCGGTCGTTGGCGTCGCCCTCTTTGCGCTCTCAAAAAATAGTGGTAGTTCTGCGACCGCTCCACAGCTCGTCATGTGGGGTACGTTTGATAGTGCGACAATGTCCAGCTTTTTGTCAGATGTCGCCATCAAGAACAAGAGGGATGTGAATGTCACCTATGTTGAGAAGAGCTCGTCTTCGTTCGAGGTGGATCTCATCGAAGCCTTGGCGAGCGGTCGGGGGCCAGATCTAGTGCTTCTCCCACAGGACCTCATCGTCAAGCAACTCGATAAGTTCTACGTTATTCCGTACTCATCCTATTCTGAGCGCACATTCAAAGACTCTTTTGTGGAGGCGGGGGAGCTCTACCTTATACCTCGTTCGAATCTCGGGGAGGGCGGTGTCATTGGTATGCCGTTCTCGATTGATCCTCTCGTCATGTACTGGAACAGGGACATGCTCGCTGACGCAGGCCTCGCTTCACCGCCACGCAACTGGACCGAGCTCGCACCTCTCGTTTCAAAAGTGACGAAAAAAGATGGGTCAGGCAATCTCATACAAAGTCTCGTCTCGTTTGGTGAGATTCGTAATGTCGATCATGCAAAAGACATTGTTGCCCTCCTCGCACTTCAGGCGGGTACTCCGATAGTCTCACGCGATACTCAGGGGTCGCTCGTGAGTGTTTTCTCCATGCAGGGTAGGACGCTCGCACCTGCTGAGGAGGCGGTCCGGTTCTTTACCGAGTTTGCAAATCCTGTAAAGCCTACCTATTCATGGAATCGCTCGCTCGCTCGTTCGCGCACGAGTTTTGTGTCAGGTAGACTTGCACTCTACCTCGGCTACGCGAGTGAGCTCTCTGGTATACGCGCCGCAAATCCCAATCTCAATTTCGATGTTGCTGATGTACCTCAGACCGGAGGTCGTTCGATGACATTTGGTCGGGTGCACGCGATTGCGATACTCAAATCTTCACAAAATATCGGCGCATCATATGTCGCTGCGACAACACTTACGTCGGCGCCGATCATCACCGAGTGGGTGACAAAGAGTGGTCTTCCTCCTGTGCGTCGTGACCTCCTCGCATCTCTACCATCTGACGCGTATCGAGCAGTGTTCTACAAAGGTGCGCTCAATGCGAGGGCATGGCTTGATCCCAATAGGGAGGGGACTGACACTGTCTTTACTCGTCTCGTCGAGAATGTGACATCTGGCAAGCTCCTCATTTCAGAGTCAGTACGCACCGCATCTCTGGAGATCGATGGTCTCATCAGGAACACCCAATGAAAAAAATAATTTTTGCGTCACTACTCTACGCTACCGTATTGGCCGCCCTGATAGCCCCTCTCTCGATGTTGGCTCAGGTCATGATTCCAACAGTGGATCCGAATGCACCCGGAACGCTTCGTGCTGATTCTGAGAATCCGTACTGGGTTCAAAATCAATCGATAGACGGAGGGATTGGTGCGGATAACCCACGTGCATCCAATTTTCAAATCGTCCCGTGTAATGAGGGTGGTTTTGACCCACAAACAGGCAAATGGAAGAAGGGTGTTGAGTGCAATTTCAAGGCGGTGGTAGCGACATTTCAGCGAATTCTCACATTCCTCCTCTATCTCTCGATACCGCTTGTGGTCGGTATTATTCTCTATACTGGTTTCAAATACCTCACCGCTGGCGGGGATGCATACAAACTCGAAGAGGCGAAGAAGATGCTCATTCCCGTCGCAATCGGTATTTTCTGGGTACTCGCTGCGTGGCTTGTCGTCAATACAATACTGAAGAATTTTATTTCTTCGGATACCAAGACTGAACTGCAGAAGAACTCGGAGTTCAGAAAACTAGTAGAATAACAACCATGAAAACACTTTTTTTTGCTTCACTTGTAGCGACCATTCTTGTACTCCCGTTTGGGTATTCGCACTATGCACATGCGGTCGAAGTGACTGGAGATCCAGGCAAAACGATCACGGGTAGCACGGCCAATCCTGGCACATCACAGATCACTGCTGAATTCAAGAATCCGCTCGAGGTCAAGAGTATTTCGGAGCTCTTTTATATGATCATCAACTTCATTGTTGGACTCTCGTATGTGGTTATCGCAGCCTTCTATCTCCTCGCTGGCTTCAAGTTTGTGAAGGCGCAGGGCAATCCCGAGGAGCTCTCTGAGGCAAAGCGCGCTTTCCTCAATACCACGATCGGAGCTATAATAATTATTGGCATCAATGTCATCACATCGGTAATTGAATCAACTATCAAATCATTACAAAATTAACGTATGAAAAAATTTTTCACCATATTAGTTCTCACGCTTATTGTGTTTGCGCCATTTGTCGCAGGAGCACAGGTGCAAGGTATTTCGAATTGCTCAAATTTGCAGTCGACTGGTCTCTCTGGTGTTGTGAACTGTATTGTTGGATTTATGAACACTGCAATCGGTCTCATCATCTCCGCTGCGGTACTCTATGTCATCTGGGGTGCATTCAACATGATCAGGAGCGAAGAGAAGAGGGAGGAGGGAAAGCAGACTATTATGTACGGCATTATCGGTATCTTTGTCATGGTGTCTATCTGGGGTCTCGTCAATATTCTCAATAACACATTTGGTCTCAAACAAGGTCCTATTACTGACATAGAACTTATAAAGGTAAAGTAAGTTAGTTTTCCTTCTATAGGCATTATCCCCACAGCCCCCGTACGGGGGCTTTTCCGTTGTATAATAGGAAAGTACCGCCCGTTGAGTACGCTTATCAGTTAGTTATTACTATTACATGAAAAAGTTTGGCATTGTTGCCCTCTCGTTTGCTCTTCCGGCTGTCGCGTCTGCGCAGTCGTCGATCGGTAACGTCTGGGACATTTTCTCATTCGTGAAGAGGATTCTCGACACCGCGCTTCCGCTTCTCATCGCTGCGGCAGTTGTCTGGTTCGTCTACGGCCTCTTCCAGCTCTTCCTCGCTGCAGACGATGAGAAGAAGGAGAAGGCAAAGAATACCGTTATCTGGGGTGTTATCGCACTCTTCGTCATGGTCTCGGTCTGGGGTCTCGTGAACATTCTCGTCGGTACGTTCAATCTCAACAATAACGCACAGCGCCTCCCAGATCTCCCACAGGTTCCGAGGTAATCACCTGAGACGAGTTCATGGATAATCCACTTCAGCTGCCTATTGTTCAGAAGTTTGCCACGATTGTTCTCGATCCGGCAGTCAAACTTCTCTTTGCGCTCGCTGTCCTCTACTTCATATTTGGCGTCTTCACATTTATCAGGCGATCTGGTGAGAGTGATGGTCGGATAGAGGGGAGGAACCACATCTTGTGGTCAACAGTCGGATTGTTCATCATGATCTCTGTCTGGGGTATCATCGCTATTATCCAGCGGACTCTCGGGGTCTAGTGCAATTCCCACAAAACCCTCGCACCGGTCTCGGTGTGGGGGTTTTCGTATGTAAGAGAAATAAAAAAGGAGAGCTGGGCGAACCATACTCTCCGTAAAGAACTCTACTCACTGAGGCTCAACTGTGTAACGAATCCTCTCTTGCGATCTGATTCGCACCACATTGACTCCTGCGAGGTGCACCTTCTGCTCTGATCCGATGTGCGTGATCTGGCCCGTCTCCACGTCTTCGAACTCAACCGGCACATGATCCGGGAACGTCTTTACCTTATTGCCCAACAGAACGATCGGTGAACTCCACTGATTTGCCTTGAGTGTGTAGACTGTCTGACTGGAAGGGTTGTGTCCTCCTCGCCAGATCTGCCAACTCTCGAAGGCAACCATGAACAGGATCACCGCAGCGCACAGCTTTACAACCGTCTTCTTGGCCACGAGGGTCAAAAAGATAGCGAGGATAAAGGCAGCATTAAGCGCCCAGAATGCCTCGTGGTTGTAGAGTTGCCACCACCCTTGTTTGCCGAGTTTCATGCAGAGCATGTGCACGGTCCCGACACCAAGGACTGTGAGGACGAGTGTTTGGATCAGGTCATGATGGTCCGAAAACCATTTCCTGAAACCAGACAGGGTCCCCTCAGCTTTAGTCGCTGGCGCTGATTCCTCGCGGGGTCTGCTGGCTTCCTTTTCCGAGACGAGTGACGATAGCCACGAGATGATGTATAACACCACTCCAATGATGGTAAGTGATATGCCTACCTGGATCCATGTGTTCATGACGCACCTCCGTTCGTGTTACTGGTTGTCGGTGTGCCCACGAGCGCTTGATGGCCACCCCCTCCGATAGAGAGGGCGGACCCTCCGAAGTTTTCGACCATATCAGCCTCAAACTTCTTACTCATGAGTGGATCACCGAGTTTTTGCCGCTTCAGCTCAAGGATATCGGCTTCAGCTTGACCCTTTTGGAGGATCGCAGTGGCTTCACCGTGAGCTATCGCGATCTTTTTTGCCGCCTCAGCCTCACCTTCGAGTTGCAGGGTCACTTTTCTGATCTCTGCGACGCGCTGCGCCTCTTGTGCTTCTTGGACCTTACCTTCACCAGACGGCTCAAAGCCCTCAAGTATCGCTTCGACGATCTCGATGCTGTCCTGCAGGATGAGATTACGCTCAGTGAACCAGGCCTTGAATACCTCCCCGTTGGTTTGGGAGGCATCGAACATCTGGTTTGTGTTGCGTTGCTTGACGAAATCGGCCGCGAAGGCGGTGATTGCGTTCATAGCAGCAGGATACCAAGTGCCGTTTAAGGTGAAGACGAGGAACCGAGGTTTTCTCATTCGGAGCGTGAGTCGCATCCGAATATCTACCTTCGAAGTATCGTTGAGCTCCAGGTTTTTTGCGAGGAGGGGATAGGTGAATTCGTGGTAGAGCGAATTCACGCGCTCCTTCCGATGGATGATATTGTATGCATCCACCGGCCCAACTTTTGCTTTTGACTGTTTTGGACTCGAATCCGCTGCGTCGTCTTTGGTATCGGCCTCGCGGGTCTGCTTATCCCACTCAAAGAGCCATATCCATACCCGATGGTACGGATAGATCAAGCTCACATATCGAGCACCGGTTAGGTGTTCAATGAGTCCGAGTGGTGGTTGTGGGTCTTCTGGTGTGACGGGTCTGATGAGATCGTTGCTGGCATCGTAGATGTAGCCGGGCACATCCATGATGAGGCGGGCAAAGCTTTTGCCCCTCACCACGAATTTGATCTCACCAGTCTTCACGAAGGTGAACTGCTTTTCTGCCCGTGCCGAATGATAGATGGCGATCGGCAGAAGCACGAGCACCGCAATGATGACTGTGATCGTGATGATCATGTTTCGATTCTCCTCTCCTTGTGGTTGGAATTTCCGCGGAACCTCGTCGTTATGATGAGGCCCTGTTCAGAAAGTGATTGGTTTTCAAAGGGCGAGAGGGGCAGAGAGCCACCTCGCACATTCTGTATCTATTATACTACTTTTACTCTATATAGTCAATAGTACGTGTGGACGCTCAACAGAGCCATATAAAGTAATAAAAAGCGGGTCCGCAGTGATGCGGACCT
>DIYB01000021.1:0-671 GCA_002428865.1 Patescibacteria group bacterium UBA6065 | reverse complement strand
GAGGACCCGCGAGGGCAAAGAGGCTCAGGATGACGTCCTGGGGACGGTGACCTTGTCCTTGAGGATGTCGGCGATAACGCCTTCGATTGTCCCGGGGATGTCGAGCTTCGAGATGAACAGATCGGCTCGGTGGTTTAGGGGGTCCCGACCGCCACTCATGAGGATGCACGGCGTGTTCGGGTAGTGGGTCTTGATCCACGAGATGAGTTCGACACCACCTACGACCGGCATATCTGAGTCGGTCAGCACGAGGTCGAATGGGTTGCCTGCGAAAGCGTGGCCCTCGAACAGATGTTCGGCTTCAGAGCCATTTGTTGCTGTCAGGATCTCGTATTTATTGCTGAGGATCATCTCGAGGGAGGCGCGAATTCCTTCGGAATCATCGACGATCAGGATTTTCAGTTTGTTCATGATGTGAAAGGACACGTACGATACCCTCGTACAAGGGAAGGAGTGTGGTACTCCATCTGAATCTATAAATATCAGTAAAAATGATATTTGTCAAATAGTGTTTTGTGTGGGCACGGAGAGACTCGGTCACAACTCTCACTCGACCGTCGTCTCATTCGGTCGCGACCCCGGCTCGGTATTGCTCGAAGCTCGCAATATACCTGCGCCTTTCTCGTCTCTACAAAAGCTTCGCTTTGTGTGGTGTTTGTTTGAAAAAGTCA
>DIYB01000001.1:37705-40388 GCA_002428865.1 Patescibacteria group bacterium UBA6065 | reverse complement strand
TTTTTCTTTTCCTCATCAGAAACCGATGGTGTCGACGGAGAAACGACTTTTTGTTCAGACAGTGACTCGAGGAGTGCTCTTTTATCTGCTTCAGGAGGAACAATCACATCTTCTGCTGAAGCAGAACGGCTCAGATCTTCGAGAAGCTCCGCTCTCTCCTGCTCAGTCCAGATTTTGTTCTCACTATTTGAGCCACGAATCGATGAGTACAACCACGCAACGATGAGTATGATGAGTACCGAGCCGATGATGAGAATAATTTTTTTGTGCATAGATCGTTAGTTGTTTAGTACTCTTCAAACGTCGGACTAAATGTCGTCGGATTGATGACATAATCCTTTGTTGCATTTGCAGTCGCTGATGTACCCGTGAGTGTCACCGTGCATGGATTGGTGATGCGGGCAGTGAACTGGGCACGGAAAGTACTACCTGCGTTGTATGGACTCACTATAGAAACCGGTGACGGGTTTGTTGAGAACGCACCACCACCAAGAGAGTATTTGGTTGATCCGGGACATGTACTACTCGTCACATCAACTGATACGGTCTCAGAAAAACCACCAAATGCGCTGACAAAAAATGTTTTTTGTTCTGACTCGGCAGTACTCGACAAAAACTGAATCTGCGCTGTCTCGGTGCCTCCCATAGTAAATCCTGGAGGTTGAGCCGCGACAGTAAACCCAACAGATTTGCTGATTGTTGGGTTTGTACAATTGATAGCGTACGTGTATGAAGTAGGGCCGGTCAGTGAGGATCCGACAGTTGAACCTGATGAGGTGATGCCATTAATAGTAGAGAATGCGGTGCCGCCACCCGATGTTTTTGAAACTGAACATGATGCTGATGGGATGTTTGTAAGTGTCCAGATAAAGGTTGGTATTGAATTATGAGGAACCGCTCCGTTGTTCACAATCGAGACACCGCCTACCTGCACATCGAGCGATGCGTCGCCAGCGAGCTTTACACCACAGTCTGCACAAATAGCAGGATACGCCGTATGAACATCAAACAGTATCCATCCCACCACATCACTACCCCATGCATATCCTGCAAAATAAGTTCCAGACAGCGTCACTCCATATGAAGGGCCGGCACCTGAGAGAGAAATCCAACCATCCCAACCCTGACCATCTGCTGAGAGCGCTCGAGCCCAACCTTGGAGGTTATTACCGTTGATCTGAGCATTGGTAGATTGAGTACCACTTCCTGAAGGAAAACTGGACAATCCACCAAACTGAATCCAACCTATGGCAGAAGACCACGCATACCCAGAAAGAGTATTATCAGGATTTTTATTGACACCGTAGTTTGCGGTGCCACAACTATTATCGTTTGTGCAGTTGAAACTAATCCATCCAATAGTCGATGACCACGCATACCCAGCCATATTATGCTCAGCGCCTGCGGACGCCGATTGAACACCTAAAAAATAAAAGGTGATGATAGCAATACTATAGAGGAGATACTTCTTCATGTACTTACGTCATTGTACACCACACAGAGTGAAAGAGCCTGGGGATTTTCTCCCCAAGCTCTTGGAAACGAAACCTTTCTTATATTTCCCTGAAATCGGGATTGATCACGTTTGGGTTGACCTCGATCACAAAAGTCGATTGCTGAGATCCCGATGATCCGAGAATGGTGATGAAATACTTCTCTGATATCTTCTTTGAGAGTCGTACCGCAAACGTCGTACCAATAAGACCGCTCTGGTTTGTATACTGACCAAGTGATGGATTGTAGGTCATAAGTGCGGATGACGCAGCGGCTCCTCCGAAATAATAGGTTGGGGTGACGTCGCCTGGAAGTTCTGCGCCACTTGCCGAACGTATTGATTGCACTGAGAGTGTGACTGGTGCGGTGAAATTTGACACTGAGTTAACAGATAGCGATGTGGGCTCTGAGGTAGCGCCGAGACCTGCGAGAAACTGGATGGCAATACGCGGAGTACCCGAGACTGTGAAACCAGACACTTGGCCACCGTTCCCACCTGATCCAGGGTTTCCACCGTTCCCACCATTGTCACCGGTACCACAATTTACCGTTCAGATAGGATTATCGGTATTTTCAGTGTCGTCACTACCATTTGAACAACCAGGATCAGCGAGGTCGACGAGACCGTCTCCATCATTATCAATACCATCAGCACATTGCGCATATCGACATGGCGATGCACCTCCATTATTGAGTGCTATTGGATCAGTACAGACACCGGTATCGAGTGTACAATTTCCGTTCGCGTCACGGGTATAACCCTGCGGTACCGACGTTTGCTCTCCAGGAATGTTGGTACAGAGATCAGTGGTGCCCGACCCACCAACGGTCACAGTGACCGAACGAGATGTCGCACCCGATCCATTTGAACACGTAAGTACATATGTCTTGTTGCTCGCAAATGGATAAATCAAAACATCTTGACTACCATTCACTGACTTTGCACCAGACCAATCACCTGATGCGACACACGAGCTTGCATCACTCGTACTCCATATGAGATTGACTGTGCCACCCGTCCACCACGAAACATTGGTAGGAGATGCAACAAAAACCACCGAGGGCGGATTGGCCACAGGGGGAGCACCGCACTGAATCGTCATCGGACTATTTGAGAGAAGTGTGTTTTGTCCTGACGAATTATTATTCACACCATACACATAGAGAGAATGAGGTATTCCGTCCTGAA
>DIYB01000001.1:27360-37516 GCA_002428865.1 Patescibacteria group bacterium UBA6065 | reverse complement strand
AGAGAGAACGAGGTATGCCGTCCTGAAGACTCTGTGGGACAAGCCATGAAAACCCATGATCACCACTCACATTCATCACTGAGTTTACGTCTGGTCGAGGCTGGTTTGCAGTAATACGTGTGAGCAGATTTCCCGAAGAGGCAGGGCCATTGTAAATGAGAACATCTATCGGTGCCTGTGCATGCACAAAGACAGGTGTGAGACTCAATACTAGGGCGATACACGTACGAACTATGGATATCATCATCGTATTCATTGGTTTTATGGGCATTCAGTACGAGATTCGATGTTGTTAGTTCGTATCCGACAACTACTCGTACAATACCACGTAGGATCACCGCAACGATTTTCGTTTATCGAACTGTTACCATCACACTCTTCACCTGGATCTATGATGCCGTTACCGCACTTATTTTGACAGATTGATCCAGAACCCCTGCATTGCACATAATTAATACCCGAATTTCCAAGCGCACACGCATTGCCATACTGCCAACCACCATTCTGAACATACGCCAAACCGTTGTCTCCGCATGATTTGAATCCTCTGGTGCTGAAATATACCGCGTGACTATATCCGAGCTGTTGACATGCGAAATCAGCTGACGCCTGTTGGCCAATCACCCTG
Organism: Patescibacteria group bacterium UBA6065; assembly: GCA_002428865.1. Classification (GTDB taxonomy): domain Bacteria; phylum Patescibacteriota; class Minisyncoccia; order Phycocordibacterales; family UBA6065; genus UBA6065. Next base: position 36,888 of record DIYB01000001.1, on the reverse strand, counting down.
CTTCCCCCGAGCATACTCGAGATGTTGAGAGCATTTGCAGGTTCGTTTATGCCGACAGTACAGGACAACGAAGCAACATCAGTCGATCGATTGCAATCAACATCATCGACGCTCGGCGATTCGACACACCAATCCTGACCTGATGGCTGAATAAGGTTGCCATTAGTGTCGAGACATTTTGCATTCTTAGGTGCATCACCCACAGTACACGCACCATATGTCTGACATCGCGCATAACCATCCACACGAGGCGCACTTGGAGTTTGCCAACAACCAGCCTTTGCAGCAGGTGGATTTGTGGTTGGAGGATTCGTCGGTGTTGTGTCAGGATCGTATGTCCATCCGAACACAAGGGAGCATGAGGCCCCATCAAGTACCCCAACAGGGACCTGATCCGTTGTCACCTGAGGCAACAGGTGCCATGTCACCGTCACTGATTTTGAGACCGATCCGCCTGGACCAGTACACTCGAGTGTGTATGTTTTATCGGACCAAATGTTGTTGGTCTCAGATGATCCACTTATTGGTACTGGTCCAGACCAATCCCCTGACGCAGTGCATGACTCTGCATTGGTCGATGACCAAAAGAGTGTGGTATCAGTGCCCCATACAACATCATAATCTGCAGCGGTAAATGTGAGTGTAGGTACTGGAGTGGTACCACATACACACTCCATGGTCACCACAGGGTCACCAGAGCACATGAGACCACTGCCTGTTATGCCTCTGTATGATCCACCAAAATCATCGAAGGTCATGAATTCCGAGTCGACAACAGTCGGTGTGCCACCCTGTGCAACACAGTTGTTCTGAAATTGGGTTGAGTGTTGCTCGCACCCCTGATACGACCCGAGGGCAGACACCTGATCTGGATCACAGGTGGCCCCAAACACAAACGAGAGTGGGCTCATGAGTACCAAACCAAAAATGAACAAAATCCATGTGTACAACATATGTACCAGTGTACCGCACACGGTACGACCTGTGCTAGTTAGTTATCCAGTGACGCAGCGGTCTGTACAACCGATGTTTATTTGAAGTTATATCTCCTTGAAATCGGGGATAAAGTTGTTTGGATCGAGCTCAATTTGGAACGTTGGCTGAAGTGATCCCGACGTACCAACGATAGTAATGAGATATTTCTCATCAATTTTTTTCGAGAGGCGTACTGCAAATGTTGTACCAATAAGCCCATTCGGACCGACATATTGTCTCAGTGATGGATTGTACGTCATAACTATTGACGACGCCTGTGCTCCTCCAAAGTAATAGGTTGGAACAACCCCAGATGGCAGTTCAGCACCACTCGATGCTGAGCGTATCGACTGGACTGAAAGCGTCACCGGTGACTCAAAATTATTCACCGGATTAACCGATAGACTGGTTGGCTCTGAGGTTGCACCAAGACCAGCAAGAAATTGTATCGCAATCCTTTGACCACCCGAGACCGTAAAGCCCGGTACCGGTCTTGGAGGTTGAACGATTGGCCCCACACCCCCACTTGGTCCACCGCCTGGGCAATTAACTGTACATGGACCAGCGTTATCTTCACTATCATCATTGGCATTAACACAACCCGGATCAGCAGGAAAGTCAATTTTCGTATCGGCATCATTGTCGATGCCATCAGAACATTGGTATGTTGGGTTGGTGCTACTCGACACCACTACAGACAAAGACACCGAGTGACGGGCACCATCGGCATCTTCGACCTCAACAATCCAGGTGTACGTACCCGTCGAAGAGAAACTTGTGCTGTAAGAACCAGTTACTGAGGAACCGCTAATCGTAGTCCATTGTGGATTCGGATTGGTCGAACTATAGAATCGCCACCGAGCAAGGTTACCATTGCTGTCAGTAGCACCAAAATTCCATGTGCCAGTCTCGCCTGGCCTGAGAGATGTGTGACCGGAAAGTGATGCGACTGGTGCAGAATTTGGCTGAAAACCGACACTGACAGCTACTGATCTGTTCACAGATCCGTTTGCACCAGTACAATTCAAAACATACGTCTTGTCAGACCACAACATACCGGTTGATTCTGAACCAGATACGTTTTTCGCCCCCGACCAATCACCTGAGGCAGTACACGAATCGACATTTTGACCAGTCCATCTCAAGATGGTTGATCCTCCCCAGAACACACTCGAGCTGTCGACAGAAAAAGTAAGTGCTGGAACCGGCGAGGGTGTCACACACTGTCCAGATGGGTCGTCGATAGTCCCTTCTGGACAGACACAGTTGTTTCCGCTCTGTATGCGACCAGCAGGTAACGCGGTTTGTTCTCCAGGTATGTTTGCACAGATATCATCATTGCCGACCAATACCGTCGCTGAATCAGTATCGGATCCCTGATATTGGGTCGTGCAACTCAAAGAGTACGTTTTCGCACTTGAAAACGGCCATATTCTCACTGATTCACTACCGCTTGATGCTTTTGATCCCGACCAATCACCTGAGGCAGTACAAGATGCCGGCACATTAGTAGACCATGATACCGTGACGGTACCACCTGTCCACCACGAAACACGAGACGGTGAGGCAGAAATGGAGACCTGGAGGTCTTCGAGCCATTCACATATTGCCCACGGATTACAGGACTCCTGCGTAGTGTAACTTGAGCAGGTGACTGCGGGAACACAGGTACCAGACGGTATAGCTGGAATAGGCTCACACTTAAAGCTATCGCGTATTCTAAAGAAACCCTGAACACCCCATCGACCACAACCAGAGGCGCTATCGGTAAAGTAGCAGTCAACCGTCTGACCAGGTGTAGAACATGACCCTGAGGGTGCGGTTGCATATCCAGACTGATTAGTACACTCATACTCATAGTGACAACCGGTACCGAATGGGTAATTCATAGTGAGAGGTTCCCCTTGCTGAGCCCACACCGCTTCAGTACTGACGTTTGGTTGCCACGAACACCCTGATATCGCTCCACAGATCTCGCTATTTGTAGCTTGTGTACAGACATTATCAACACTTCGACACTGTCCCGCAGCATCACCGTTAACAGGAAAAACAGATAACGCAAAGAGAAATGCTGATGCAAAAGAAAACCCAAACCACAAACGAAGCACGCGAGTATACATGGATGGTGCAGACTGTGATTATTTTTACCACCTTAGAATACCATACAACGCAAAGACCATTGACGATTGATGTGTAGTAGGATAATATACAGCGCATGAAAGGTTCGCCTCGCGGCGGACCTTCTTACTTATCAAGACTACAAACTGGTACTTATGTTTGACCTCAAAGTAATTCATTCGGTCCTCGGCCAGCTCGAGGAAGAGCGCGGTATTCCGCGCGAGAAAATACTCGAAGCAATCGAGATGGCGCTCGCAACTGCCTATAAAAAGGAGTACGGAAAGCGCGGTCAGATTATCCGTGCAAAATTTGATCTCGATTCGGGTGCAACCGAGTTTTTCCAGGTAAAAATCGCTGTCGACCCGTCACGTGTGATCGAAGTGCCTGAGGGTGAAGATATGCCAGACCTCCCCACTGAAGATGAGCGCGTCCGCTACAACCCAGAACACCACATCTGGATAGATGATGCGCGCAAAATCAAAAGGGATGTTGTTCTCGATGAAGAACTCTTTTTCCCTCTTGAGCCAAAAGATGATTTTGGACGTATCGCTGCTCAGACCGCAAAACAGGTCATCATACAAAAAATCCGTGAGGCTGAGAAAGTCTCTGTCCTTGGTGAGTACGGGCGTCGTGAGGGTGACATTGTCACTGGTACCGTCCAGCGCATTGAGCGTGGCACCATATTCGTAGACATGGGCCGTGCAGTCGGCGTCATACCATTCGAAGAGCAGATAAGATCTGAGCGCTACAAGCAGGGTGAACGTATCCGTGCCTACCTCTTCCGCGTCGAAGAGTCACCACGAGGCGTATTTCTCAAACTGTCTCGCTCTCATCCAAAATTCCTTGAAAAACTCTTTGAGGTTGAGGCGCCTGAGATTGCCTCAAAAGTCGTCGAGATAAAGGCGATTGCACGAGAAGCTGGTTCCCGATCGAAAATAGCCGTCATGTCTCACGATCCTCATATCGATCCGATCGGTTCGCTTGTCGGTCAGCGTGGTGTTCGTGTCTCTACAGTGACATCAGAGCTCGGCGGTGAAAAAATAGACATTATCGACTGGTCAGCGGATGCAAAAAAGTTTATTGAGGACGCACTCTCACCAGCAAAAGTAAGTTCTGTGACACTCAACGATGAGGCAAAAACAGCAACTGTCGAGGTGTCAGGTGATCAGCAATCACTTGCAATCGGAAAAGGTGGTCAGAATGTACGTCTTGCAGCAAAGCTTACTGGTTGGAAAATAGACATCAAATCCAGTGATGGTGTCATCGAGACTTCATCTCCTGATGCTCCAACCTCGACTGAGGCCTAGTACAGAATCCCGCCTCTCCCTATATTATTCGGTATAACAACTCTCTATAAACATGAGTGCAGCAAATGTACTTCACGACATTGACCCAGGAACACCAGAAAAAATAAACGTCATCATTGAAATACCGAAGGGTTCAAAAAATAAATACGAGATAGACAAAAAGACCGGCCTTATTGCTCTTGATCGTGTTGCGTTCACCTCTCAGGACTTTCCGTATGATTATGGGTTTGTGCCTCGTACTCATTGGCATGATGGTGACCCACTCGATGTAGTGCTCCTCACGACGCACGCGCTCTTCCCTGGTGTTCTCGTACGAGTCAGACCTGTAGCGGTCATGGATATGGAAGATGGCGGTGATAGTGACATGAAGGTGATTGCAGTACCTGTCTCCGACCCACGTTGGGACGATGTCCGTGATCTCAAAGATCTCAACAAACATACACTAAGAGAAATTGAGCACTTCTATTCAACTTACAAGAAACTCCAAGATAAAGAAGTAATCATCAGGGATTTCAAAGGAAAAGATGAGGCGATTCGAGTGTTTAACGAAGCAGTTGAGCTCTACAAACAAAAACACAAGAAATAGTTGATGCCCAAAAACACCCTTCACAGGGTGTTTTTGGTATATACTTACCATCATAGGTGGCAGACGCTACCTCTGGTGGTTCGACATATCTGGGTAACAAATTAATAAAGATAGAAATATGAAGACATATATATATGGTATTGCGATTATCCTCGCCGCTCTGTTTGGAACACAGGTAGTGAGTGCGCAAGAAGCAACTGAAGTGCAGCCGGCTCCTACAAGCGCCGAGATCCGAGCGAAAATCGAGGAACGTCGCGCAGAGACAGAAAAGAAACGTAATGAATACAAAAAGGAGTTCGAACAAAAGAAAATCGAGCTACAAGACAAGCGTGTTGAAGTGAAGAAAGAGGTCGAACTCAAGAGGATGGAGGTAAAAGAATTTGCATCTTCGACACGTATGGAAGTCAAAGAGAAGCGCGAAGAGATGCGCAAGAATGCATCTTCGACTCGTGCAGAACCTTCTGCAGAAAAAAAGGCTCAGGCTGCAGCAAAGCTCAAGGAAAGGATTGCGAAAACATCTGAACAGCTCAACAAAGCTGTTGATCGACTCAATGAATCAGCAAATAAAGTGAGTGCGCGTCTCGATTCATTCGCTGAAAAAGGCGTTGACGTGACCGCTGCTCGTACAGGACTGGAGGCTGCTCGTGCAAAGATCGTATCGGCAGACTCAGCGGCAGACGCAGTGGCACAGGTACCAGCATCATCTGATGATCCGAGAGCATCGCTCGAATCACTCAAAACAGCAACCGATAATGCGCGCAAAGTAATCAGGGAAGCGCACGAAGCAATCGTTATGGTCATCAAAAATCTCAAGCCTGCCGTCGGCACAGCAACGACCACATCAACTCAGTAGACTCGTTATTAAACACACATCGCCACTATGGAACCACAAGTAGCAGAAAAAAAATCACTCGGACCAATCATCGGTATTATCGTCATCATCGCAGTGCTCGTCGTTGGCGCGTTCTACATCTGGGGAGGAAAGATCGCGGGTACACCTACGCCAACAGAAGGCTTCGAATCAATTGAAACTGATCTTGATTCGGCGGTAGATATTCAAATCGATCTATCGGATCTCGAGGCGGAGCTCCAGTAATACCAACGCAAATCAAAAACCCGCTCCGGCGGGTTTTTGATTTGCATGTTTTTCATCATACCGTTAGACTTTGCGGACAATACTATATATTTATGGCATCACATCATTCATACAAAGCGTCTATTCGACCACTACCAGATACCTCTGAGGTGGAAATCACAAGTTCCGTACCGAGCGAGGAATTCGACTCGCATATCAAGGATGCTCTCGCCGATATGTCGCGTGATATCACTATCCCGGGATTTCGCAAAGGGGCGGCGCCAGAAAAAATGATCCTCGATCGAATCGGTGAGACCACTCTCCTTTCTGAAGGAGCGGAGCGCGCGATCTCGCACGCCTATGGTCACATACTCGAGGCAGAAGAAATTGATGCCGTCGGCAAACCCCGTGTATCGATCACTAAGATGGCGCGCGGCAATCCCCTCGAGTTCACCATCACAACTGCTGTGGTGCCAAAAATAAAAACACTCGACTACAAAGCGATTGCTCGAAAAGAAAATGAAAAGAAGCAAGAACCAGCGACCGTAACAGATACCGAGGTTACTGAAGCGATCGAAAAGATTCGTCGAAGCCGTGCAGTGGCAAAGGAAGGCGAAAAAGATCCTATGCTTCCAGAACTCACAGACGCTTTTGTGCAATCACTCGGTGACTTCAAAGACGTTGCTGATTTCACAAAAAAAATCGGAGACAATCTCGCGCACGAAAAAACTCATCGCATTGCTGAGAAACGTCGTCTCTCACTCATCAATGCAATCGCGAGTGCGGTTGTACTCGTCATACCTAACGTGCTCATCGAGAGTGAACTCGATCACATGATTGCACGAATGCGACATGATATTGAGCGCATGGGTCTTTCGTTTGACGAATATCTGAAACACCTCAAAAAAACAGAAACGGAGATGCGGACTGAGTGGCGTGCTGATGCAGAGAAAAAAGTGAAACTCGATATTGCTCTTGAATATATCGCGCGAGAAGAAAAAATTGTTGCTGACCAATCAAAGATAGACGCCGAGCTCACACACCTCAAAGAGCACCACAAAGATATCGATGCCGATCGTGCTCGTGCGTATTTTGAACACACATTCAAAACCCAAGCAGTCTTCGACTACCTCGAATCAATCTCATAAGAAAAACACAAAAAAACCGCGCACCGTGCGCGGTTTTTTTTGTTGCAACATTCTAACGATGAGTAGCCTGTACAAGAATACTCGCGACAGAAGTCACCGCAGTTTCAGCACGGAGCACGGGTGTACTGAGAGAACGAATGAGAAATCCTTTTTCTTTGAAAATTGAGAGCTCCTCATCACTCCAACCACCCTCCGGTCCAATGAAAGTTGTAATCGAAATATGTCCCGATACATCTGTCATCGACAGAGTTTCACCAGAGGTATGAAACGCGATAACACATCCATCACCGCGCACCAACCACTCATCGAGCGACACTGGCTCTGACACCTCCATGAGATCGGCGCGACCTGATTGTTCAGTCGCTTCAATAATAATCCGTCGCACTCGTTCTGTATTGAATCCCTTCTTTTCACTCCGCTGAGAGATAACTGGCACGAATACTGATACACCGAGCTCAACCGCTTTTTGTATCGACCATTCGATAGTATCTTTCTTGGTCATCGATACAACCATGGTGAGTTTCACTCGCGGCTTCCATAGAGCAGGACGCTGTTCAACGATATGAAACGTTCCTCGTTCCCGCTCGAGAGTCACTATCTCTGAAACATAGTCGGTGCCATCACCATTGAAAAGCACCACTTTGTCCCCAGGGTGAAACCTGAATACCGAGCGCATCTGGTGTATGACCTTTGGCTCGGGGAGTGTGATAGTACCCCCCTTCGATACGTCGTGTGATACAAAAAATCTGTGTAACCTCATAGAAGATACTCTATATGAAACGGGTGAAATAACAAATTTGCACACAACTTCTTTTTCATCTATTGTATGAACATCAGCCATTAGCAGAACCGGAAACATCACACTATATATGTCTATCCTCATCCCCACCGTCATTGAGAAAACCAACATGGGCGAGCGTGCCTACGATATCTATTCTCGCCTTCTCAAAGAGAACATTATCTTTCTTTCGGGTCCAATCGATGACCACACCGCGAACATTGTTATCGCTCAGCTCCTCTTCCTCCAATCTGAAGATCCAAAAAAAGATATCCACCTCTACGTCAATTCTCCAGGCGGATCGGTGACCGCTACACTCGCAATCGTCGACACGATGAACCACATAAAAAATGATGTGGCGACGTACTGCGTCGGTCTCGCCGCATCAGGTGGCGCAGTGGTGCTCTCTGCTGGAAAGAAAGGTAAGCGATTCATCCTCCCCCACGCTGAAGTGATGATCCACCAACCGCTCGGTGGTGCTGAGGGTCAAGCATCAGATATCGCAATCACTGCTCGTCACATTCTCAAGACGAGAGACACGCTCAACAAACTTCTTGCCACAAATACTGGTCAAACGCTCACAAAAATTGAGAAGGATGTCGAACGAGACTTCTTCATGGATGCGGAGGAGGCAAAAAAGTACGGTATTATCGACAAAATTATTTCCTAGCGATTTGTACACAAAAATCACCCTATCCAAACAGGGTGATTTTTGTTTGTAGAAAAGACACCTTGCGACACCCACTCTTCTTATATAGTATGAAGTTGTTGGTCATATCAATTCATTTTTTGGTACTTCCCGCTCGCACACATACACTCCGTATGCACAGGTCTCTCCACCACACAGCAATTCACCATCACCACTCCTCCACTGATCGACTATTGACCTAATCGTCCGAGGGGTACCATCCCCTACCCATGTCATTAAAACTATTTATCGTACTCGCGAGTATCGCAGGACTTGCGGGGATTGCGATAGGTTACTACCTGCGCCTCATCATCTCGCTTGGCAAGCGCGGCTCGATGGAGCTCGAAATCAAGCAGATGCAGTTCGAAGCAGAGGAGGAAGCGAAACGCATCATACTCGAAGCCGAACACAAGGCTACCGAGACAATGCAAGAGCTCCGGAAAGAAGCAAAAGAGCGCGAAGAAAAACTCAAAGCAACCGAAGAGCGTCTCATAAAAAAAGAGGACACGTTAGAAAAGCGTCAGGCGGACATTGATTCTGAAATCGAGGGACTCAAACAAAAGATTACTGAGATCAAAGACATCAAAGAGCGTGCTGACAAGCTCCTAACCGAACGCACTCAAGGACTTGAACGAGTATCACGACTCTCAGAGACAGAAGCACGAGAAGAGCTCTTGTCAGAGGTTGCTCGTAAATACGAGGAAGATCTACTTGTACGAATGCAGAAACTTGAGACAGCAAATGAAGATCGTCTCGAGTCACGAGCAAAAGACATACTCGCCACCGCGATCCAGCGACTGGGCAATAGTGTCACTTCGGATATATTTTCGACAACACTCCACATACCATCAGA
>DIYB01000001.1:25495-27162 GCA_002428865.1 Patescibacteria group bacterium UBA6065 | reverse complement strand
CACTCCACATACCATCAGATGAGGTCAAAGGAAAAATCATCGGCAAAGAAGGTAGGAATATCAAGGCATTTGAGCGAATGACAGGTGTCGAAGTGATTGTTGATGACACGCCAGGAACAATCACCCTCTCTTCATTTGATCCCGTCCGTCGCCACGTCGCGAAGCTCGCACTCGAAGAACTCATTCAGGATGGGCGTATCCAACCAGCAAAAATAGAGAAGCTTGTCGAGAAGGCTCAGGCAGAGATCAACAAAATCATCAAAGAAAAAGGTGAACAGGCTGCCTTCGAGTGTGGTGTGCTCAATCTCGATCCACGTATTTTGGCAATCCTCGGCAGACTCCATTTTCGAACCTCCTATGGCCAAAATGTACTCCAGCACTCCATCGAAATGGCACACATTGCGGGCATGATCGCAGAGGAACTTGGTGCAAACGTACAAATTGCCAAGGCTGGGGCGCTCGTCCACGACATCGGTAAAGCACTCGACCACGAAGTCCAAGGTACGCATGTCGAGATTGGTCGGAGAATCCTGCAAAAATTCGGTGCGTCCGAAGACGTCATAAAAGCGATGCAGGCTCACCACGAAGAGTATCCCTATGAGACGATTGAATCGAAGATTGTTCAAACCGCTGACGCAATATCAGGGGCTCGCCCTGGAGCTCGGCGCGATTCGGTCGAAAACTACCTCAAACGACTCAAGGATCTCGAAGCAATTGCATCTCAGTTTTCAGGTGTTGAAAAAGCATATGCCCTCCAAGCAGGTCGTGAGATCCGTATATTTGTAAAGCCAGAACAGGTGTCCGATCTCGACGCACGCACCATGGCCCGTGAGATCGCAGGCAAAATAGAGAAGGATCTCAAATATCCGGGTGAAATCAAGGTGACACTCATCCGTGAGAATCGGGTTATTGAATTCGCAAGATAGTGATACGATACACTGTCTGACATAGTAAAACCATTCGCCTTCCTGGTTACGAGTCACCTCATAACCAATAAGAAGGGATGTGTGATGTGTGCCAATGCATCACACTAACGAATGTATATATTTCATTTATAATAATTAGTTTTCCTATATACAGTGGCAACCAACCAATTTCTCAAATGACTTTCCTTACAAAGCAACAAATTTCTTTGTTGGCTTGATTAGGGAGACAAGGCCACATCCTTGTCTCTTAATTATTGAAATTGAACGCTATATGGAGCGTTTGATTACATCCTCAAGCATAGAGTGCTTTTCGGAAGAAATCTTTTTCTCTCCTCTGACCACTTGAGCGAGCCGCTCTTTAGCCAGAGATCGATTACAGAGGGCAACCCAGTGACCTCTGCCCGCACCGTTCGTAGTGTTTTGACATGGCAGACTGTTCCACTCCATGCCGTGCAACACCACCAAAGACTCTCCTCTGGATCCAAAACGGATGACCCAAGCGTTACCAGCCCTGCTAAGACTGATCGTCGCCGGCACGCCATCAAGTGCACCGAGCGCACCATTTGCATTGGCCTTGCTCCCCATCCATCCCCTCGCAAAAGCCGAAAGTGTATCTATGGGTAGACAATCAAGACCAATAAGGAGGATGACCTTCTTGTAACCGGTGACTGCGAGCACCTCGCCCTTTTCGATGACTTTGATCATCTCACGAGCGTGAGAGGCCCGGGACATGCAAACACC
>DIYB01000001.1:14475-25310 GCA_002428865.1 Patescibacteria group bacterium UBA6065 | reverse complement strand
GCGTGAGAAGCCCGGGACATGCAAACACCCGTGCCGGAATTGTTATTCCCGTACCGTTCGGCTTGCCGAGTTTCGGCCTCAGCATGCGCTCTGAGGTCAGCGATGATTTCATTTTTAGTAGTCATAAAACTCAACATCCAAAGCATTGGGTGCAGAGCTTTATGACTACTAATATTCAAAGAACACTCTGTTTCGCTCTTTCGAGCTCATCAGCGAGAATACACATCCTCGGACAGAAAGGAGCCTTAGAAAATATCACGCGAATTCCTTCCTGAGATCGCACCGCTCGCGCTTGCGATCGTAGCCGCCTCTGCCCTTGCCCACACCGAATGCTTTTGACGGTGGCGGAAGGGCTTTCCGCACGGATTTGTAGGCATCCATGCGGCCCGGGGCCTTTATGTTGATTTTCATAATCCTCCTATTTTGTTGATGTTTAGAACCAATATGTCCCTGCGACCAGGGACTGCCCATGATCGTCAATCGTTTTGAGGCGACGACGGAGGGTGCGACGAAGCTCGCGCTTCAATTTCGCAACCGTATCTCCAGCCCTTTCTGATGGGCAAGAGGCGTGCGCTCGAATTGAGCGCCGCGACATGTATTTAATGATGTTAGCCATAAGGATTTATATCTCTTACTTGGAGAAACAAATCCTTATGGCTAACACATCAACATTCATTACAAAGAACTTTATCCAAAGAGTCCGCGAATGTCCGTAGACTCTACAAGATAACCATTTTACGAATGGTTAAACGGATCCATTCTGTTGCCAAGTGGATCGGACTCCGAATCTTATTCAGATATGCGTACCCTCAGCCTGTAACAGGGTTCCCAGGCGTCGGCCAATTCCTTGTTGGACACTGGAAGTGTCCAAAAAAGAGACGGCTTGGTCTGCGAACCCCTTTCAAAGCGTGTCCGATGTCCAGACAGCTTTTTTACAGCTCGGTCAGCACGCCTTGCAGAGTGCCGACCAGTGAATGCCACAATAGGGATGTCCGAATGGACATCTCCAGTAGCACTCAAGGTAGTAGCATATATAATTATATTCATAATTTTAGTTGGCTGAATGTTAAAAACATTATTGGTGCATTCAACATTCAACCAACTAACCTTCAAAGAACTTCTGCTTTTTGTCCTTTCGAACTCATCAGTTGGGATACACATTCCGAGAAGCAACCGAAGGGAGCAGGAATCACAATGCGACTCAACCACTTCTACCTTCGGTCAGGTTTTGGGAAACCTTGCTTGAAAACAAACTGAAATTGAGCACCACAACTATTCAATTAAATAATCTGATGTGGTGGAAGGTTGGCGGCGCGTCCTTCCAGGGCCCTTTCTCCATCCCCGTAACTTGTTACCGAGATATTCACTTCTCGGGCGGGACTGAAAACATGAGAGCTGCTATCTCACTTGTCTCATTTCCTAGGATGCATCCTAGTTCAGTTACTTCACTCTGCATTTACACGGGCTTGTGACCGTTTTGTCTATTGCGAAACAAAGCTGCATTACAGATCGGTGGATTGATCCTTCATCATCCACCTATGTTTATTTATCGTCGGAAATAGTTGTATTCAGGAACTTCCGACGCCTGCTGTGCCTCATCGTCCACCTTGCAAAAACCGTAGCGAGGAAAAAAACCGACAGCACATTAGCCACTAGGAACGCCCTAGTGTTTTGCGATACGAGGGCGTAGTGGAAAAACACGAGGAGCAGGATACTGATTGATAGTTTAGTTTTCATAAGTTTTCTACTAACAACATTCTGCGAGCAGAAAACTTATGAAAACCTCTAAAAGATCTTTTCTGTTTCGTCCTTTTGGACTCATCAGGCAAAGCACTCACTCTGCGACAGATCCGGAAGGAGTGGGAGTTCTTGACTCGACCACTACAACTTTCGGGCAGGTTTTGGGAAACCTTGCTTGAAACCAAACTGAAATTTAATTACTAGACTCGGACGAGGAGGCTAGAGTTTTTTACTAGGTTGTCTCTCCTAGCTGGCCGGCATCACTCTTCATCGCCGAATAAACCAGTATGGCTTGTTTAGCGTCGGGGATAGTTTGATTCAGAGACCCTCGACGGACGGGCGCATCAGCGCTTGATCACCGTGATGGTGCCGTCGGGATGCACGACGTAGGTCATCAGGCCTCCTTTCATTTTTTTCGATCCTCTTGCGAACCTTGGCCTGTGTATGCTACGTCTTCATCCCCCCTTTACCCCTTTCTGACGAAGAACATTTCCTACAAGTCCACAATTTTACTTATGGACTTGATAAGTAGCTCATTGACCTCCATGAGCGAGGAGTGTTCTGTTTAGGTCAAACACATAAAACCTTTTTGCCTTCTTTTACAGAACCGGACTTTGTTCAAACCTTTTTACAGGTGTTTTTCACGAACTACTCGGAGACAATGAAGAGTGCGAAGCTGAACTTCGCGCTGTTCACCTCGTCCGTCGTGTATTCGTGCCGCCCTTCGAGGCGGGGCAGGCCGCTCACACCCATCACCACTAGGCGGTCGCCGTTCTCGAGAGCCACGCTCGGGGCCTTGGTGGGAATCTCCACCTTGACGCCGAACTTGTTCTCCATCACGTCGATCGACACCTTGTGGCTGGGGTTGAGGCAGCTCACCACACCCTCGGCGATGATTCCCCTGGCCTGCTCGACCGAAAGCTCTTGCTTCCGGATCGTGCAGTTGGCGGGAAACATCGACGGGGCGATTCCGAAACCGAAGTAGGTCTTCATAATATCTCCTGTACTGGTGTATTGTTTGAGCACACCTGGTTAAAGCCATTTACTGTGCGAAATTCAACGAACTGTTACCTTGTAATTATAGCACATTGAATAGATTCGTCAATACATTTACTTTAAATAACGTCTATGATTTACTTAAATATAAGGGTTATACGAAAAACGTTGCTATTCAATATTCATATTGTCACAAAAGTATGACAAATATAAATGAAAATATACTAATAGACGCTGGCCTAAGTGATAAGCAGGCAAAGATATATATGTTCCTCCTTAATAATGGCATGACAAATGCCAAAATTATTTCGACAAAAACCCAGATAGGGCGAGCGCTTACATACAAGATCCTTGATCAGCTCATCGCTATGGGCCTCATTGAAAAGCGAAATGTCGGCAAAATAACCCTTTTCTTCCCCTCCCATCCGCAGGTCATTAAGAATCTGGCCGAAAAGAGAAAGCAAGAAAGCTCTATAGCCTCCGAAAACCTCAACTCCGTGTTTGGCTCGCTGGCATCGAGCTACAACCTGCTGCTTGGTAGGCCAAATATCCAATTTTATGAGGGTGTAGAGGGTATGAAGAAAATCTACGATGATATCTTAGAAACTGGCCAAGATATTTTTCTAGTAAGTTCGCCCATCGAGGAAGGCCGTGAAGAAGCGCTACACCTCATAAAAGAACAGATAGAAAAGCAAGTGGCTCAGAACATAAAAACAAAAGCCATAACCCCCCTTGGTAATCAAAAAACAGCTACAGATATAACAGATGACGAAAAATACCTCATAACCCGAAAAGAAATACCATCTGAAAAACTTCACATTCCTGCACAAATAATCATATATGGAGATAAAGTGACCATAACAAATTTTAAAGAAGGAATAATCAGCGTAGTGATCGACAGTAAATACATACATGAAACATTCAGAAAAATGTTCAACTATATTTGGAACCATTGATCTGAATATGGCTCTGTGAAGCCGTTTTTTGTTATGTAGACGCAAGAGAGAGGTCGGTGTTCTATTTCAGGCTTGTCAGATATGGCTCTTTTGGCACATTGCGCAAAAAACGGCCTATTATATACTTATTACAGACCTAAACCTCTCGATAGCACGGAAGGTTTTTCATACACAGCGTCATGTGTATGAGGAGTCCCTCATTATTAGTTAGTAGCTATACAACATACTATGAACAAGGCAGCAATCGTAGAAGCAGTACACGGTGTTTTGAACACCACAAAGGTCCAGGCAGAGCAGGTTGTCGACAAGGTATTTGATTCGATTGTCGACGGCTTGAGGAAGGGTGACGAGGTTTCAATCGCAGGTCTCGGCATCTTCTCAGTCAAGACAAGGAAGGCGCGACAGGCTCGAAATCCTCGCACCGGCGAATCGATCTCAGTGCCAGCAATGAAGGTTCCAAAGTTCCGCGCGGCAAAGGCTCTCAAGGACGCGGTCAAATAAAACTCCTCACGCATCACACAAAAACCCCGTAATCGGGGTTTTTGTTTTGTCTTGATCGCCTCATTGTGTATCACAAAAAGAAAAGGGGCCGCTCATGCGAGCAGGTCCCCTGAAGAAAGACTTGTGGCACCATATAACCGATTACCTGATAGCAATAGTGGAGAGATATTCGACGAGCAATACTCTCTCAACCGTGCCATCAGGATAAATCACGAGGATGTATTCCATGTGACGCCTTTTGATTCCACAGAAGATTGCCTTCTGCGTCGCATACAGGCTTCGGGCACTGACGCGTGGTGGCATGTGTCGGAATCGAACCGACATCCCCTAGGCGCTTTCGCGAAGCTAGCGCTCTACCAATGAGCTAACACACCAAAGCACCACTGAAGTCTTTCTAATACACAGACTACATAGAAATGCCTACAGAGTCAAAAGAGGTGTTCCGGATCACGTCGTTACACAGAATTATATTTTGTATAAAACATATGATTTGACATCTCATAAAAAACGAATAGTGTGAAATAAAATGCAAATCACAGAGTGTTCTTTGCTTCTCCAGAAGCTGATGCCGCCCAAGAAGCTTGCCCCAATAAACATTCCTGGTATTTTTTGGAACGGCACGTGTTGGGTGTATTTCATTCTTTCGAGAAAAAAAATTAAAGCGGTTGCATTATTTGACGCAGTAATTTCTCAGAGTCCAGCATCGGGAGTTTTTAGTATCAGATTCCATGATGCAGAAATTGATCAGAGAACCTTTGACAAAACCCGCGACTCACTTTCATTAAATGCCAGTATGACAGCTCGCGGATGGAGGTTTTCACTCTCGGGTTTTAAATATTGTGCATATCGAGAAATTATTCATCAAAGAATGCCCAGCATGTTCCTCCTCGAATACTAAACCGCTCTTTATTGAGCGGTTTTTAAATGATAAACAATCACTTCAATATAAATTATTTGTGCGGGCGGCGGGAGTCTCCCTCGACTCTCGGTTCGCCGTCGCTCACCTCGGTCTGGGCACCACCTCGCTCCCGCGCGAGGCGCGCAGGTCCCGCTCCGGTGTTCGACTCCCTGGAGCAAAACAAAAAGACTGCGCAACGGCAGTCATTTTGTTTTGTGCGGGCGGCGGGAGTCGAACCCGCGTCTACTGCTTGGAAGGCAGTCATAATAGCCGTTATACAACGCCCGCCCCGTTAGAAATATCATAGACATTTCTCGTAGAGAAAAATCTATGAAAAACTAATCGTTGCTGTATCACGAATCCCCGAGAGCAATATTTCTAAAGGGGCCCGCAATGGGAACAATCTATCACACCTTACTCCCCTTTTCTACGAGATACTCCCGCATGCACATCAGCAACTTTTTGCGCAATACTCACATACACACCGAAATCGTCTTTTGGGGAAAGCGTTTGTCGTTTTGTGTGTCCACAGAGAATACATCGTTGAACGATCATATCTCTCTTCCCTTCTTTGAGAGTTTGTATTGGTTCCATCATCCCACCACAGAGCGCCGTGCGATCACCCGGCGCATCATCGACATGTTTTGACCAGAGACACTGTGGGCAGTGATTGGTGTACCCATCACCCTGCACTTCCCTACCACAGTGTTCACATACAAAATCCTCTACCCTCCTCTGAAATCCTTTCCGATCCATGTCGGGCTGCTGGGAGTCGAACCCAGACCGCATGCTCCCAAAGCACGTATACTACCGCTATACTACAGCCCGTTTTTATTTCACAACCGAACGAACACTATACTAGCACGAAAGATGTCTCTGAACACTCTTTTGTTACGAAATTACATCCTCCAAGAATTGTACGTAAGCTCGACGACTCGTTTTTTCGATTCGAACAGTCACAAGATCCATACTCCATTCCCCTTCATACCCACGTTCACTGAGGTATGTTTCAACCGTCCTCATGAACCGCTCCATCTTCTTTGGGTGCATATTGTCCTCCGGTTTAATACCAGTTTCATGTGAAAATGAATGATATCTTTCACGTGAAACACTATCGCGGTATATAAAAGATGACTTTACTTCAATAAAATGAATCTTGTTGCCCTTATCAACAGCGATAATATCTATCTCTCCCCATCTACGAGTATAATTGCGCTCGCGTATTGATAACCCCTTATTCGCCAGATATCGACATGCGATATCTTCACCGAGAAGACCGATCTTCTGTGTATCAGAAGTAAATCTTTTCACGTGAAAAGTATACATTCATACCAATAAATGAGCCACTTTGTCGTGCCGATATATCGGATAGTCCAACAATATGGCTTAAAAACAATAATCAACAAAAAACATTCAGAACAACTAAGATATTTATTCTTTCATTTCACGTGGAACATAGAATATGTTTCATATGTAACATAAAGGAGAGTTTCATGTGAAAAAATGATCAAAAATGAAGTTTTGGCTCTGTAGAGCCATTTTTATGTAGTTTTGTCCTTTATAAAGGACAAAAAACGGCCTTGTCTTTTAAACACTATCCCCACACTTATCCCCAGTTTTCCACAAAACCCATTATTTAACTCGTATAAATAATAATGACTTTTGACAACAGTTGTGTGCATGATCTGTAGTCATAAAAGTCGTATTGCGGACACATGCCACCGTGATACCATGCTCTCCAGACCATGAAATACCCCGCTCACACATCGAATTGGCAACGAACCAAAGGTTCACCCCCGTATGCAGGAATTACCGGAAATCAAACAGTGACATCTCCGCCAAAAAGAACGGAGAGGAAGGGGAGGGGTAAAAAACGGGCGTCTTAGACGCTCTTTTTAATGCCTCTTATTTGAAATTTGTGCTTGGTAGTGTAGAATCATCGAGTCGCGGGTATCGTTTAGTGGTAGGACACGTCCTTGCCAAGGATGAGATGAGAGTTCGATTCTCTCTACCCGCACACAAAGCTAAAATCGCCCTAGTGGGGCGATTTTAGCTTATAACTAGTGCTCCCGGAGGGATTCGGTCACGTGTCTTTTTCTGCTGAAAAAACACGCGACCCCGCCTCGCACCGTCGTGCTCCGGCTTTCGAATCCCTCCATGAACAAAACTTCGTTTTGTGCTCCCGGAGGGATTCGAACCCCCAACGACGGTTCCGAAGACCGTTGTGATATCCATTTCACCACGGGAGCAGTGGGATCATCATACGCCAAATTACGCCAAAAACCAAAAGTATACTAAAATGACCTTCATGGGAAACACTCTCACGCACGCACAGATTCCGCAGGAAATATGTCGTATCACCGAAACACTTGAGTCCGCGGGGTACGAAGCGTATCTCGTCGGGGGATGTGTCCGAGACCTCGTTCTCGGAAAAACACCGAAAGACTGGGATGTCGCCACCAATGCAACGCCTGAGCACATACAATCACTTTTTTCAAAAACATTTTACGAAAACTCATTTGGTACTGTCGGTGTTGTAAATGAAAACCCGGCTGATCCGTCACTTTCAGTCGTTGAGGTCACTCCGTATCGTACAGAGGGAGAGTATTCGGACAAACGTCGCCCCGACTCGGTTATGTTCAGCACTTCACTTGAAGATGATCTCAAACGACGAGACTTTACTATCAATGCACTCGCCCTCTCAGTACAAAAAGGTAGAGCCCTGTCGCTCGTTGATCGCTTCAGCGGCGAAAAAGACTTGAAAAATAAGGTTATTCGGGCGGTAGGGGACCCGCACATCCGCCTCTCTGAGGACGCGCTTCGTATCATGCGTGCAGTACGACTTTCAGCAGAACTCGGTTTTGTTATAGAAGGGGAAACTCTTCTGGCGCTTTCAACGCACCGCGAACTCCTCAGTCATATCGCAAAGGAACGAATACGAGATGAATTCATCCGCATCATTGCATCTGATCGACCGATGGAGGCACTCGCACTCATGAGAGAGCTCGGTATACTCGCGTACGTTGCCCCTGAACTTGAGGAAGGTGTTGGAATTGAACAGACACAGACGCACGCATACGATGTGTGGGAACACCTCCTACGCACACTCCAACATGCTGCGGATAAGAAATACTCTCTTGAGATACGTCTCGCCGCGCTCTTTCATGACATAGGCAAACCAAAAACGCGCAGAATGGGTAAGGGGACCTACACATTCTATGGACACGAGGTTGTCGGAGCGAAAATGACCGAAAAGATACTCAAAAACCTCAATTTTCCAACTAAAACCATCGACCATGTGACCAAACTCGTTCGCTGGCATATGTTTTTCTCAGACACAGAGACCATCACACTCTCGGCGGTTCGACGTATGATTGCAAACGTTAGACCTGAACGTATCTGGGACCTCATGAATGTCCGTATTTGCGATCGCATCGGTACCGGTCGACCAAAAGAGAATCCATACCGGCTGAGAAAATACAAGGCAATGGTCGAGGAAGCGCTTCGTGATCCAGTATCTGTTGGTATGCTCAAAATCGATGGGGGGGATATCATGAACATCCTCGGTATTACACCAGGACCCATGATTGGACTCGTATTGAATGCTCTCATGGAGGAAGTGCTCGATGATCCCACAAAAAACACGGCCGAATACCTCACCAATCGTGTAAAGACACTTGCAACACTCGATACTAAAGAGCTCAAAAAGCTCGCGGCCATTGGTAAGGACAAGAAGGATCGAGCCGAGGAAGCAGAACTCAATACGATTCGTAAACGTCACGGAGTACAATAGGGGAAAATAAAAAAGCGGCTCAGTGTAGCCGTTTTTTGAACGAATAAACCGCCCGAAGGCGATATACCTAAGAGCGGTGCCAAAGAACCGCTCTAGTGAGTGCAGAACGCCGAACCCAAAAAGGGAGGCGCGCAAATTCAATTGATATGTCGCCTTTTAATGGGAGGCAACTCTGCGCTCGCTCGGAGCTTTCTTTAGTCTTTTTTTGAGCTGTGAAGCTCATGAGATTCCTGTTGAACCTCTGCGACCAAACCTTCGATTGTGTAAAGAACTTATAATGTCATCCTCTACGCAACCCAGAGGGATTGGTAGAAGCAACTGCTTCTGGAGATTAGTGTAGCATCCATAAAAGACATGTAAAGGACATTTGTGTGGATAACTGTCCTTTATAAAGGACGTCTGTGTAATGGCTCTACAGAGCTATTTCTACAGACACTGGACAATGATCAGAGCCAAACACTTCAGGGTGGATATCTGCTCGAACTACTTTTGATCGTAACGATTGTGAGACGAGAATGTAGTCAATTCTCCAACCGACGTTACGAGCACGTGATTGTGCAAAGTGCGACCACCAAGTGTAAAAACCATTACCTGTATGGAACATGCGAAACGTATCTACAAATCCTGCGTCAATAAAATTCTGGAACCCTTGGCGTTCCTCGTGGGTAAAACCTTTGAGCCCCTCGTTCTCTTTTGGCCGAGCGAGGTCGTCTGGAGTATGAGCCACATTGAGATCTCCGCAGAAAACAACTGGTTTTTTCTTCTCGAGATACTTCATGAAAGCCAAAAAAGCGGGGTCCCAGTGCTCATGACGTAGGGGAATACGAGTAAGATCGTCTTTTGCGTTCGGTGTATACACCGTGACGATGTACATCTCATCAAATTCTGCGGTAATAACCCGGCCCTCAGTCCTTGGATCACCGTACTCATCAGCCTTGAGACCGTATTTCCCAGCTATCACATCCGGTATGCCGTATATGACGGCGAGAGGCTTTTTTTTGCTAAATAGCGCAGTACCTGAATACCCTTTTTTCTCTGCAGAATTCCAGTACTCGACATATTCGGGCATATCTATCTCGGCTTGTCCTTGTTGTGCTTTTGTCTCCTGCAGACACACAATGTCAGGAGTATGTGTTTTGATGAAAGGCACGAAGAGACCTTTTTTGTGCACCGCTCGAATACCATTAACATTCCAAGAAAAAATTTTCATTTCTTTTTATTATGAAATTGTTTGTGAATCGAGCGGAGGTGGGTATCAGTGACATGTGTATAAATCTGAGTAGTCGCGATGTTGGCGTGACCGAGGAGTGCCTGAACTGATCGCAGGTCAGCGCCATTTGAGAGCAAATCAGTGGCAAATGAGTGGCGTATAACGTGTGGCGTCACTTTTTTCGACATGATACCGGCCTTGGTTGCACATTGTTTGACGATACGTTCGACAGAGCGACGGGTGAGGGGACCAGTGTCACCTTTTTTCTTGTTCTCTGAACCAGTTTTTACAAAGAGAGCATCTTCCATATCTTTGCGGACTGCAAGATACGCCTTGATAGCTGACTTTGCAGCGTCTGAAAGAAATACGACACGGACCTTCCCACCTTTTCCACGAATAGAAAATTCGTCAGATGAGAGATCGATTGAATCACGTGTAAGTGCACAGAGTTCAGAGACGCGCAGTCCGGTAGAGAAGAGTGTTTCGAGAATGGCTTTATCCCGAAGTGACTTCTCATCAGATCCCGACGGGGATGCGAGGAGTCGGGTGAGTTCTGATGCCGTCACAAAATCAACATGACGCTCAGGTACCTTGGCGAGCTCGATACGCTCTGGGGCGAGGGATTTCACATCCTGACGAGCGAGATATTTGAGAAACGCGCGCAGAGCAATGAGGTAATAATTTTGTGTTTTTCGTTTGAGTGTCTCACCAGTTTTTGCGTTATTGCCAGTGCTTTGACGA
>DIYB01000001.1:14063-14256 GCA_002428865.1 Patescibacteria group bacterium UBA6065 | reverse complement strand
GACGATACTCACGCACCGAGGCGTCAGTGATAGCAGCGGGGGAATCACTCTTCAAATATGCAAGAAATCGATCGAGGTAACGTTCATAATTCTCGATCGTTTTTTGACTACGACCACGCTCAATCTCGGTGTATTCGAGAAATTGTCGCTTCAGTTGTGCAAGTGATGCCATGTCGCACAATATTATACCAAA
>DIYB01000001.1:13490-13844 GCA_002428865.1 Patescibacteria group bacterium UBA6065 | reverse complement strand
AAAAAAGCCCCTCATGATTAGAGGGGCTTGAAATAAACTACTCAACTGATGCTGGGCCTTCGGCGACGTACGGACCCGAACGGAGCAGTCGATCAAGAACTTTTTTCCAGTTCTTTCCAGGAATCCATTTCAAACCTTGTCTCCCGGTACGTTCTGGATTGGGCGGATACGCCACCAATCCTTCTTGTGAGTCAAGGAAGTCACGGTCCACAACTTCACCAGTATTTGAGTCGATAGCTGTGTAATCGGGACGATTTGTGCAGATGAGCTTCACGCCTTGTGCATCACACCCACTGAAACAGTCAAAAGCTGCAATGGCTGGATGGTCGTGATGATTACCATCAGTCACTACGG
>DIYB01000001.1:12649-13295 GCA_002428865.1 Patescibacteria group bacterium UBA6065 | reverse complement strand
GGCTGGATGGTCGTGATGATCACCATCAGTCACTACGGCAACATTCTTCACCCCAGCACAAATAGCGAGGAGGGCAATGGTAGTGCCGAGAGGCATTTCCTGTCCGATGAAACGTTTACCCTTTGGTCCCATAGCTTGGGAAGATGCCGGAACAAACAAGTCGGTGAGAACGACGTCGAAATCAGGTCTCTGTCTCACGATTTCCCGTGCCTCACTCCAGAGATTCCAGTAAAGCTTCCGATGCTCGTCTAAAACCTCGCCCTTATATGGATTGAAATCGGAAGCAAGGCCGTTCTTCTGAAGTAAATCTGATAGGACTTTTTCAAGTTTCTCGAAATCAACCACCGTCTTGAGGGCTGCCTGAGCATCGTCATACGTACCAACAATTTTCAAATCATGACCCTTCAGGGTAAGCAATGCGGTTTCACGGTGGATTTCACTATCATCGAACACGAGTATTTTCATGTTTCCTTTTAGCTCAAATCAACTCACCACACGCCACCTAACAAGGAAGCTATGAATGTGATTTGTTTCAAAGAGCTTTCTGCAATAACCATACTAGATCGTCAATAAGTTGTGTGATTATACAAACAAATAACCGTGTAAATGTGGCTATGAATATAAGTTTTTTGTTTATATAGGTATT
>DIYB01000001.1:11293-12498 GCA_002428865.1 Patescibacteria group bacterium UBA6065 | reverse complement strand
TGTGTGATTATACAAACAAATAAACATGTAAGTATGGCTATAAATATAAGTTTATTTGTTTGTACAAGTATTTTGTTCGTCATAATTGACAAAAATGTGGATAGGTATACCCTGTAAATATGGAGATAAAAAACACCACTCTTCTCAACAAGATCAAAAAGACTGGGTTAAGTGATAAGGAGTCTGCTGTCTACATGTCTGTACTGGAGCTTGGTGGGGCATATCCAGCAAAAATCGCCCTCTATGCGGGGCTCAATAGAAGTACGACATACAAAATACTCACCGATCTCTCTATCAAAGGACTTGTGAACGAAATAGAGAAGAGAAATAAATACTTCTACCAAATAGAGAGACCAAACAAGATACTACAGCTCGCAAACACAAGAGTAAGACAAGCAGAGGATGTGCTTGGTGAGACAAAATCACTTTTACCTGAGATTGATGGCCTCTACCATGCACTGAAAAACCATCCTCGTGTTACCTATTACGAAGGTGTCGAGGCTGTGACATCTATATACAAAGACATGATGGACGTCGAAAAACCCTATGAAATGCTGGCTTTTTCGCGCGCAGACAAGATGGAGCCGTTTTTTTCCAAAGAGTTTTTCAAATGGTGGGTCGAAACAAAAGTGAAGAAAAAAATACGTACTCGAGCAATCGTCCCTGACCTTGAACAAAATAGAGCTTATAGCCAGAGAGTATTCGAAAATGCACCAAAAGAGTTTTGGCCAGTCACGCGATACATACCAGAAGATCAATTCCCATATGCTGGAGAAATCACTATCTATGGTGATTCGAGAATATCGATAGTTAATTTTGAGAAAACACAGCTTTCGGCCATTGTCATAGAGGATAGAGGCCTCTGTAGTGCTATGCGTACTATATTTGAACTCTCCTGGAATTCGAGTCTCATAAGGGAATAATAGCTAGAAAAGACTTGCATTTTTTGGATATGTGTGCTATCCTATTCAAACCATGCTTTCAACGATAAAGAAACAGAAAGTTATCAAGGGTGCCGCAGTACACGCCACAGACACTGGTTCGCCAGAAGTCCAGATCGCAGTACTCACCTCTCGCATCGACGAGCTCGCGAAGCACTTGAAGAAACACGATAAGGACAGGCACTCGCGACGAGGCCTCCTCGCGATGGTTGCCGACAGGCAGACCCATCTACGCTATCTTCAAGCAAAGCATCCGAAACGCTA
>DIYB01000001.1:6521-11088 GCA_002428865.1 Patescibacteria group bacterium UBA6065 | reverse complement strand
CAAAGCATCCGAAACGCTACGGTGCTCTCATGAAGAAGCTCGATCTCAAGAAGTAAGAGCTGAGAATCCGCCCTAGGGGCGGATTCTTCTTTCTGTGAGATAATCATTGAGCACGGTGCTTTTTCAAAATGTATTTTGGAAATATTTTTATAATAAGATTTTTATATAACTCATACCATGTCAGTCATAAAACATAAGGAGCAGCGCGTCGGTGTATTCATCGATGCACAAAACCTCTACCATTCAGCAAAGAATATTTATCATTCGAAGGTCAATTTCGCCCATGTCGTTAAAGACGCGGTCGGTGATCGACAACTCATTCGTGCCATCGCCTATGTCATCACCACCGAATCCGGTGAAGAACAGGGATTCTTTGACGCACTCACAAAAGTCGGCATTGAAACTAAGACAAAAGACCTTCAAGTGTTCTCTTCGGGTTCAAAAAAGGGAGATTGGGACGTCGGTCTTGCCATCGATGCAGTCAAGCTCGCTCCAAAACTCGATGCGGTCGTCATTGTCTCTGGTGACGGCGACTTCCTCCCACTTGTGAAGTATCTCCAGGAAAACCAGGGATGTCAGGTAGAAGCGGTGACATTCGGCAAATCCGCATCGATGAAACTCAAAGAGTCGGTTGATGACTTCCTCGACCTCGATACGGACCCGGGGCGCTACCTCATGAGCTACCGTGGGGGCCGTCGGCACACAAAAGAAGATGATTCCACCGACGAACGAAAAGAGCAGGAGATAAAAGGGCCGTCCAAGGATAGCCAGACCGGATCGAGAGTCCGTCGTGTTTTTCGAAAACTCTAATCACACCACACCCACGACCAATCGTGGGTGTTTTGTTATGATGGGAGGATGAAAAAGAAAACCTTCTCAACCGAGTGTGCTGGAAAAAAGATAGAAGTTATTTTCTCTGACCTTGCAGAACAAGCAACCGGATCAGTCATCGTCAAATACGGCGAAACAGCCGTCCTCGCCACTGCCGTCATGAGCGCACAGGAGAAGGAGGGAGATTTCTTCCCGCTCACCGTTGATTTTGAGGAACGGTTCTATGCCGCAGGGAAAATACTCGGTTCACAATTTGTTCGTCGAGAAGGCAAACCTTCAGATACCGCCATACTCTCGGGGAGAATCATCGATCGCACGATTCGACCACTCTTCAATCAGGCGATGCGAAATGAGGTGCAAGTCGTGGTGACACTCCTCGCGCTCGATGATGGCGACCCACACATTGCATCAGTCCTCGCGGCATCACTCGCACTATCGACATCATCAATACCATGGAACGGACCGGTGAGTGCGGTGCGTATCGGTATCGATGAATCGTCACGCACGATAGTAAACCCAGCACATCGAGAAAAACTCAACCTGTCCCTCGATTTGTTGGTGTGCGGAAAAGATGACACGGTAAACATGATTGAGTCTTCTGCACACGAGATGGGAGAAGAGGCGATAGGTGCGATGCTCGATATAGCAATCAAGGAAATACGATCACTTCAATCGTTCCAAGAAAAAATAATCAAAGAGATGGGGGTAGAAAAACGCCATGTCCATATACGCGAAACGAGTGAGGTCCTGAAAAAACTCTTTGAAAAAGAAATGGCTCCTCATATCAAGACGGCTGTTTTTTCTGGGCCAGGGAACTCAGCCCTCAAAGCACTTGAAGAAAAATGGTTCGCAACACTCCAAGAACACCTGCCGACTGAATCACACGTAGGAGCATCTGATGTGCTCGAATCAGCAATCAACCAAGTTGTGCATGATGAGGCAATAGATCACAAGAAAAGGGCTGACGGACGGGGTCTGGATGAGATACGTCCGCTCTTTGCAGAGGCTGGAGGAATCTCTCTTATGCTCCACGGGTCTGGTACGTTTTACCGCGGAGGAACCCATGTCCTTTCAGTAGCAACACTTGGCGGTCCAGAGGACTCACAAACAATTGATGGACTTACCGGCGAAGAGCAGAAGCGGTATATGCACCATTACAATTTTCCACCGTTTTCTACAGGTGAAACCGGACGATCTGGTAGTACAAATCGCCGCATGATTGGTCACGGCGCGCTTGCTGAAAAAGCTCTACTTCCAGTTCTCCCTTCAAAAGATACGTTCCCCTATACAATCCGCGTCGTATCAGAGGCATTCGCATCGAACGGGTCAACATCGATGGCATCGGTATGCGGATCATCACTTGCACTCATGGATGCTGGAGTGCCGATACACGCACATGTCGCAGGTATTGCCTCTGGTCTTATGATGCGGACAAAGAAAGGATTCCTCGGAAAAGAAAAGTGCGAGTATGTACTCCTCACAGATATACAGGGGCCAGAGGATCATCACGGTGATATGGACTTCAAAGTTGCTGGCACACGACGAGGTATCACCGCAATCCAACTCGACATCAAAGTTGACGGTATCCCAACCAACATTCTCAAAGAGGCGTTTGAAAAGGCTAAGGGTGCGCGACATATGATCCTCGATGTGATGGAAAAGGCGATTGCATCTCCACGACCATCTGTTTCGCCATACGCGCCACGCATCGTGTCATTTGGTATACAGACTGACCAGATTGGACTCGTCATCGGTACAGGAGGGAAGACCATCAAAGAGATAAAGGAGAAGACAGGAGCTGACATCACCATTGAGGACGACGGGACTGTATACGTATCCGGCCCGGAACAATCGGTGCGAAAAGCTCGGGCTGTCATAGAAGCATTAACGAAAACATACAAAGAAGGTGATCGGCTGACGGGAGAAGTAACAAAAATCACAGAGTTTGGTGCATTTGTACGAATCGATAACAAAACCGAGGGACTTGTCCATATTTCGGAGTTTGCTCCGTGGCGCATTGAGTCTCTCAAAGGACTTGTCTCTATTGGCCAGCAGGTACCTATCGTTGTGAAAGAGGTTGATGAGAGAGGACGACTGAGCCTCTCAATAAAACGTGCTGATGAGCACTTCTTTGGAGATAGTCCGATGGCAAAGAAAGAATAGCTGGATTGAAAAACGGGAGGATACCTCCCGTTTTTGCTACAATATACTCTATGGCAACACGTGAGGAACCGGAAAATATCGCTGAATCCACCATTTCAAACCTCAAACAAGAAGGTGTTGAGATTGAGACATCTGATCACACCGAGGACAATGAGTTCACTGATACCGAGCAAAAAGAACCTGTAGCGAAAACAGTCGGGATGGACGCTGAGATGGAAGCATTACTCAATAAAAAACCCGCCTCACCATCATCAGTACCACAACCGACACCTGTTCTGGCCAAAGAAACAGTCGCACCGCAACCGTTTACTCGCACACCAGAACCAAGCGTGCGTCCCGAACCAGCACCATCAGCAAGTGCAAACAACCCAGCAATTAGACAACTCCGAACCTTCAAGATGGACGCCGAGGAAGCGGTTCGTTATAACAACGTGAGCGCTGCGGACATCGCAATCGCTGAACACAAAAAAAGAGAAGCGACTCCGATCCAGTACGTAGAGCCCTCTACCTCAAAAATATGGATGTGGGTAGTTGTGGTTTGTATAGTGCTTAGTGGTGCAATTGGCGCAGGGACATTCTTTTACATAAAAGGTAATGACGCTGGGATAACCCAATCAAACGAAAAGTTTCGTCTACCATCGCTTATGCCATACCAGGCTCTCACGCCCGTATCGCCAGTGGGGAATTCAGCCATTGAAGCAGTAGCAGCGGCCGGCACACAGGTTCAAGGGCAAGTTGGTAGTGTTATATATCTACCAATACTCGATACAAGCACAACCACACGCCAACTCTCGATACGATCTGTGCTCAACACATCGCGTGCACCCGATCGACTCATACGATCATTGTCTGGGGACTACATGTTTGGCATACACGTCTTTGATGGAAAGGCGCCATTCATCATTCTCAAAACAAATTTTTTCCAAAACGCATTCCCAGGCATGCTTGAATGGGAAAAAGACATGCGCAACGATCTCATATCACTTATCCGTATCAGTAGGCCAAACATTGTACCGGTAACAACAAATACAGACGTATTCCGTGATCGAATACTCTCGAATATTGACGTCCGGGAGTTGGTCGATGAATCTGGGGCAACGATCGTCATGTATGCATTTACAGACAAAGACACCATCCTCATTACAACAACCGAGAAAAGTATGCGCGAGCTTATTACAGCCCTTCTTTCAGTCAGAGTCGTCCAATAAAGACCACGGCGCTTGCCGACTGCCCACAGAGGCCGTATGATGGATTCACTATGAAAAAGACAGGTTCACAGATTGATACCGCATATTTTAAAAAGAAGCTCGAAACAGAGCTTGCAACGCTTGAAACAGAGCTTAAGAGTGTTGGACACATCAACCCTGATAACCCAAAAGATTGGGAAGCCTCTTCTGGAGACGTCGATATTAACGCATCAGATCCCGCAGATATCGCGGACAACATCGAGAGTTATGAATCAAACACCGCGATACTTAAACAACTCGAAACCCAGTACGCAAACGTTAAGCGCGCTCTCGAAAAGATAGAAAAGGGAACATATGGTATCTGCGAGGTCTCGGGAGAACCGATA
>DIYB01000001.1:0-6349 GCA_002428865.1 Patescibacteria group bacterium UBA6065 | reverse complement strand
GCGGTATCTGCGAGGTCTCGGGAAAGCCAATAGAAAAAGCCCGCCTTGAAGCAAATCCTTCGGCACGCACCTGTCTTGCCCACAAGGATAGCCAAGTGTATTAGGAAAAAACACATGAGCTTTTCGAAGGTCTACAGCGCACAAAACCACCTTCTCAAAGCTCACCTCGTTTCAGTGGAGACCGATCTATCGAGAGGTCTCCATTCGTTTTCAGTGGTTGGATTACCCGATAAGGCAGTCGAGGAAGCTCGCGATCGAGTCTCTGCAGCGCTTAAAAATTCAGGATATAAATCTCCTCGATCATCGAGCCAAAAAATCGTCATCTCACTTGCACCGGCTGATCTCAAAAAAGAAGGTCCGTCATTTGATTTGCCGATTGCGCTTGGATATCTCCTCGCTGAGGGCCTAACTGTATTTGAAACAGAGGGACGCATGTTTGCTGGCGAACTATCACTCGATGGTGACATACGACCCATACGAGGATGTTTGTCGATAGCTCGTCTCGCAAAGAGGCTCGGGTTTCTTGAACTGTACGTGCCAAAGGCAAATGAGCGTGAGGCAGCACTCATTGATGGCATACAGATCTATGGTGTAGAAACACTCCATGAACTTATCGAACACCTCGAGCATGTGCACTCGCACACAGCCAGCCGATTAGCTCCTGCACAAAAGACGCAGGTACATAATCCCGTAGCAGACGACGAACTCACTATCGATGACATTATCGGCCAAGAGAGTGCAAAACGAGGCCTCATGATTGCAGCAGCAGGAGGCCACAACATTGCCCTCTGGGGACCACCAGGAACCGGCAAGACGATGCTGGCAAAAGCACTCTCATCCATACTTCCACCACTGTCATTTGAAGACTCGCTCATCGTGACCGAGATACATTCGGCTGCTGGACTACTCGACGGATCGATTGTCACACGTCCGCCGATACGATCACCACATCACACAGCGTCATATGTATCTCTCGTCGGTGGTGGTACCATTCCACGACCAGGAGAGATCACTCTGGCGCATAAAGGCGTGTTGTTTCTGGATGAATTTCCAGAATTTGATCGAAAGGTGATCGAAACACTACGCCAGCCACTTGAGGATCGTATCGTATCTGTGTCGAGAGCAAAAGGAACCGCTCATTTTCCCGCGCACTTCATACTTATCGCCGCAATGAATCCCTGTCCATGTGGTAATAGAGGAGTGCGTGGCAAGGTGTGTGTTTGTGCCGCAAAAGATATTGCGCGCTACGAACGGAGACTCTCTGGTCCTATTGTTGATCGAATTGATATGTGGATTGAGGTATCAAAAATTGACCATGACAAGCTCATCAAGCGATCTCGTACCAGCCATGAATCAGAAACAGCAAAAGAGATGATCTATCGAGCGCGTCGGAAACAAAGTGATCGATTTGGATCAACCGATAAACCAAACATGCTCAATAGCGAGATGTCAGCACGAGATATCGGAGCACTTATCAACATCGACCCAGAAGCAGAAAAAATCCTAAACCAAGCATCAAAAACATACGATCTCTCTGCGCGGGGATACCATCGTGTATTACGTCTTGCGCGTACGATCGCCGATCTCTCGGACAAAGACCACATCACTCGAGAACACATTCTCGAAGCTCTCCAATATAGGCAAAAATACGCGGTTCAATAAAAAACCCACCAGATTACTGGTGGGTTTTTATTTAAAATGGATTTTTCGCACCACGAACCTCAAAGTGGAGATGTGGTCCGGTTGATTTGCCCGTGGAACCAACTGCTCCGATCGCCTCACCACGTTTCACCGAATCACCTTGCGACACAATGAGTGCAGAGAGGTGAGCATAGAGCGTTTGTGTTCCATTTGGATGTGTAATAACAGCATAGGTACCGTATCCTCCGTTCCATCCTGAATATCGAGCAACAATTACCACACCATCAGCGGCAGCATAAACCGGCGTTCCTGTTGGCGCGCCGAAATCAACGCCGTTGTATCCGTGGAGACCCTGTGTCTTCCTCCCACCTTCAAGTGGGCGAACATAGTAACCTTCGTATGAAGGGCTGCTTGCTCCACGCAGGCGCGAGGTTGGTGTCGCCGTCGTTGATCGAGGCGCGATTGTTACTTCACCGTCTGGGATGAGAAGAGTGTCGCCAACGGCGAGCACCTGATTCTCCTTAAGATTGTTATACGAAATGATCTCGGATACATCCGCCTTATATTTTGTCGCAATAGAACGTACTGTCTCACCCTTTGCGACGGTATGGTTGACACCTGAGATAGGAAGGATCACGAGCTCATCTCCTGCACGAATTGGTCCCTTGATACTGTTGGCCCACACAATCGTATTAACCGATACCCCAAACATCTTAGCAATCTGAGAGAGTGAATCACCCTGTCGCACCACATAGAGACTAATCTGAGTCGATCGATAGTCATCAACGTCAGTCCAGGTACCCGCAACACCCGCTTCAGGCAGGAGGGCGCTCCCATCAACAATGGCGATTTCTCCGCCACCACGGGCCGATGTATCCGGAGAAAGTGGCGCCTGAAGAAGTGCCATGTTTTGAGTATTGATAGAAACAGCGCCAGCCTCGACCTCATAACCAGAAACAATCTCTCTCATAAACGAAAATATCCCCGCGTGTGTCGTAGAAGGGGTGAACAAAATAGCCAAAAGCACAACAAGCTTCGCAATAAAAAGCTTGTTGTTAAGCCATATTTTAGAATTTCCGCCATAAGTCAATTGGATCGAGCGGAATTCCTTTGTAGAGAGAGTAGAAATACGGTTGTATTATCCAGTAGAAGCGTCCTTTTCTGACATTTTATGGCTCTGTTGAGCCATTTTCAGAGTTTCATCCGTTACGGTGCCTCTTCACTATACCCAAGGGGGTATATTAGTCAACAATCATTGTCCACCGTCTATCCCCAACACATCCAAAATTCAAAAATATCCTTTTAAAATAAGGGTTTTATAGAATTCTAAGCGATGTATGATATAGTGTCGTAGTGAATTATCTCGACGACCTCAATACTGAGCAACGAACGGCCGTCTGCACGACCAAAGGACCACTCCTTATCCTTGCTGGAGCGGGTGCAGGTAAGACAAAAACACTCACGTATCGTATCCTGCATCTCATACGATGTGGCGTAGCGCCACACAACATCCTCGCCATCACCTTTACCAATAAGGCGGCAAAAGAGATGCGAGATCGGGTACGCACGCTCCTTGAACGTGAAAGTCAGGGTGGTATATCGCCAAGTGACGCACCGTTTGTCTCAACCTTTCATGCACTTGGCGTGCATATCATTCGAGAAAATGCTCGATTGCTCGGTCTCACTCGTCATTTCACCATCTTTGATCGAAGCGATTCTCGTCGAGCAATAAAAAGAGCCCTCGAGGAACTCGGCTTGGACACTAAACAGTATGATCCCAGCATGATTCTCTCTATCATCTCACGAGAAAAAGGCGATGCGAGAACTCTCGAATCAATCCGTGGCTCAGTGGGAGCCAACCCAATGCGTGACATTGTTGTCCGAGTATGGGAACGATACGAAGCAGCCCTTTCACGCGAAAAAGCACTCGATTTTGATGATCTCATTCTCAAGGCACTCCATCTCCTCGAGACCCACGATGACATTCGTACGTCATACAAGAAAAAGTGGCAGTACATCCATATCGACGAATACCAAGATACGAACAAGGTTCAGTACGCTCTCGCGCGACTCTTGGTCGGAATAGAAGAAAACATATGCGTAGTTGGAGACATTGATCAAAATATTTACAGCTGGAGGGGGGCTGATATCAAACACATTCTCAACTTTGAACGTGACTTTAAAAACCCAAAAATTGTCATGCTCGAAGAGAATTACCGATCGACCCAGACGATACTCTCCGTAGCCAACGCGATCATCAAAAAAAACAAGAATCGATTCGATAAAAAACTATTCACAAAAGGGGTGGTCGGTGACAAGGTGACTCTATTTGAGGCGTTTGATGAAAACGACGAGGCGCGTTTTGTTGCAGAGAAGTCAGCGGAGTTGATTGCTCGGGGAGTGCATCCTCATGAGATTGCGGTACTCTATCGGGCAAACTTTCAGTCACGCGCTCTCGAAGAGGCGTTTCTCTCAAGGGACGTGCCGTATCAGGTGCTCGGTACACGATTCTTCGAACGAAAAGAGGTCAAAGATATTCTCTCGTTTATGAGAGCAGCGCAAAATCGCGACTCACTCTCTGACATTGAACGAATCATCAACGTCCCTCCGAGGGGATTAGGGAAGGCAACAATTGCTAAGGTTTTTTCGGGTATGGCTTCATCACTCACGGGAAAAACACTTGAAAAATGGCGATCATTTAACGGGCTTCTCGATTCTATCGTTGCACAGATCCGCACCGAGAAAGCCTCCGATGTCGTGCGATTTATCTTACGCGCATCGGGTCTCGAACAGGAACTGAGGGATGGCACCGATGAAGATATTGAGCGATTAGAAAATGCGAGGGAGCTCGCGACACTCGCCGTCAAATACGACTTTCTTCCACCAGAGGAGGGTGTAGCAAAACTTATCGAAGACGCCGCACTCGCGTCAGATCAGGACGAGATGGAAGATAAGCAGAAAGGAGTCAAACTCATGACAGTCCACGCATCAAAAGGTCTCGAATTTGAATACGTGTTTATTGTCGGCCTCGAACAAGACCTCTTTCCTCATAAACCTATGGAATCAAAGGGACGAAACAGGGATGAGGAAGAGGAGAGACGACTCTTTTATGTCGCAGTGACTCGTGCAAAGAAAAAAATCTACGCGTCGTATGCAAATATACGCACGATATTCGGGTCACGTCAGGTTGGTGTGCCGTCTGAATTCATCTTTGACATACCTGATGAGCACATCGAGCGAGAGGAGCGGTACGAACGTGCGGGTGGCAAAGTCATCTATTTTGATATATAAGAAGAGGCATCTATGCCGTTTGCTAAAAAATCGCTCGGACAAAATTTTCTCTCCGCACCACAGGTTGTTGATGACATCATCAAAGCGGCTCGCATCATAGCAGGCGAGACTGTTATTGAGATAGGTCCAGGCACCGGCGTACTTACCCTAGGACTCCTCAAAGCAGGCGCACACGTTATCGCTGTTGAAAAAGACGATCGACTCATCTCACACCTTCATAATCTGTATACAAAAGGTGAGTACGCGCATCGGTTTGAGTTGATTCACGGCGACATACTCGAGACACCAATCGACGAAATTACCAAAGGATCATACAAGGTTGTCGCAAATATTCCGTATTACATCACCGGCGCAATCGTGAGACGGTTCTTGAGCGAAAGAAAAAAACCTACCTGCATGGTGCTTATGGTTCAAAAAGAAGTTGCTGATCGCATCATTGCTCGTGATGGAAAAGAGAGCATGCTTTCCATCTCAGTCAAAGTGTATGGAACACCCGATCTTGTACGAAAAGTAGGAAGAGGGAGTTTCCGTCCTGTACCAGGAGTTGATTCTGCGGTACTACGAATCGATTCTATACATTCCCCATTCCTGTCACCCGAGGCTGAGAGCCGTTTTTTCGCAATCGTTCGTGCTGGATTTGCACAGAAACGAAAAAAACTTTCTCGCAACCTCGAGACGGTTGCTTCTCGAGAGGCCATCGCGCACGCATTTACAACACTGTCTATGAATGAATCCGTGCGCCCAGAGGACCTGTCACCACAAGACTGGCTCGCACTCGCACAACACATCTAGATCACTCCGCCAGGAAGACTTGTACCGACGTAAAGCATCATACCCACCGCAGGAATCGGTACACAAAAGACCGGCGGCACATAGAACCAGCAGGCCTGAACAGCGGGAATATATGCACCGACATTTGTCGTAAGTGGTATGGTCGGCAAAAAATTAAGAAATGGTATGGTCGCCCACGGCACGTACACCATCGGACCGGCAAGTGGGAATGAGGTGATGTAGAGCGGCGCAAAAAATCCCCATAAACTCAAAGAGCATGTGCACGGAAATGTGAACACCGACATACCAGTAAATCCTGGTAGTGAGAGTTGCGCGTGTGCCAGAAACGGCGAGAAGCCTATGAGGGCGATGCATACGATGAGTATGGCTATGTTTCGAAACCGTTTCTGCATGATTTTAGAATTGTACCTCAAATGTAAACACATCCTTTGTAATACCCCCATCACTCTGCACGTACATCTGGACAGGAATCTTTGTACCTTTCACCTGTGGCACATCTTTGATAAGGGGTGCAATTGGCAGATCCGCAATTCGGAATTGCATACTCGATCCATTTGATGAAACCCCGAGAAGTGGTCCGAGACTCGTTGAAACTGTATTTGATACTGAGAAACCAGACCCTGAT
>DIYB01000017.1:10870-12257 GCA_002428865.1 Patescibacteria group bacterium UBA6065 | reverse complement strand
CGCTGGCTGTCGTTGAAGTACGCTGGCACCGTGATAACTGCCTGCGTGACTGGCTCACCGAGACGCGCCTCGGCATCCGCCTTGATCTTTGCGAGGATCATCGCAGACACTTCCTCTGGACGATACCACTTGTCACCCATTTTGACCTCGATACCGCCGTTTGCGGACTTCTTGGTCTCAAATGGCACCACTTTGACATCCTTCTGAACTGCAGACTCATCGAAGTTGTGGCCGATGAATCGCTTGATCTGATATACCGTGTTTTTTGGGTTGGTTACCGACTGACGCTTTGCGACTACACCGACGACGCGCTCACCAGCCTTCGTCTCAGCGACGATAGACGGAGTTGTGCGCATACCTTCGGCATTTTCGAGAATTTTCGGCTCGCCCGCCTCCATGACGGCAACCGCTGAATTGGTGGTACCGAGATCGATACCTATGATTTTTGACATGAGTATACTTTGCTTAGATTTCTAATACTGACGTACTAGAATGCAAAGTTTGGCGCACGCGCTGGTTGAGAAAGGAGAAACGAAAGCGATGAGAGCGGTGAGAGTACCGCCGACTCAAAAACGCGCATGATCGATGCTCCAAAACGATGTGTGGTCGCACCAGGCAAGAGAGCAATCGCCTCTTCAACAGATTCATCTACGAGAGGCTTGGTACCAACGACTCGGACTTCGCGGACACCCGAAATCTCGCGAACGGCAAAAAACACCTCTATCCGCTCACCGGAGAGGTTGGTGACGATTCGAGAAAATATGCTTATTTTAGGCTGTATGATAAGCATCGGTACAGGCTAGTATACTGGAAAAAACTACTTTTTCAACTCCCCCACAACCACCTTTGGAGGACGTATGAGTCGGCCATGGAGCATATAGCCTCTCTCTACTACTCGCACGACCACATGGTCCTTGGTAGCATCAGAGACCTCCTCATATGCAGTTGCCTCATCACGCTGAGGATCAAACGGCATGC
This sequence comes from Patescibacteria group bacterium UBA6065, assembly GCA_002428865.1. Taxonomy (GTDB): domain Bacteria; phylum Patescibacteriota; class Minisyncoccia; order Phycocordibacterales; family UBA6065; genus UBA6065. Next base: position 11,279 of record DIYB01000017.1, on the reverse strand, counting down.
CTAGAGGTGAAACTTCAGAGAGCCCGTTTTGCTCGAGCACACTCTTTATCTGGTTGTAGATATACTCAACTCCCGTGCGCCATCCCTTGTCGGCCTTCTCCCATGCCTCCTTGTTCGCAAAGGCGAGTTCAAACGACTGGAGTACCGGCAGAAGCTCCTCGATGAGACCCTGATTGGCAACCTCTCGAAAACGCTTCATGTCCTCCTTCATACGCTTCTCGGCGTTTGCTGCATCGGCCTTGGCCCTCTGCCAACCAGCGAGATATTCGTCGCGCTCAGCGCGAGTACGCTCGAGTTCAGTCGGCTCAGGCTTTAAATCCTCATTCTTTTTCTCCATGGCATCTTTCATAGTGATAGAAATATAAACAAATCAGACAAATGAATCAAATCGGGTGATATTGACAAATTT
>DIYB01000017.1:9777-10657 GCA_002428865.1 Patescibacteria group bacterium UBA6065 | reverse complement strand
ATATTGACAAATTTGATTTTATGATTAGTTTTCATTAGTAGAGCACCTTTCCATTATGCCCCCAAAAACGATAGTTATCACTACCAAAGGACGTGCGCGACGTGAAACCGACGTCATGATGCATGTGCGAGATCTATTGCTTGCGATTGGTCTTCGAGAGGGTGAATTCGTTCTCACGATCACCACCAAGTTACCGTCGAGTGGCAATCACCCGAGAGGTATCGAAATCAAGGGTATCGCCAGAAACGCCATCCGCCTCATCGACCAAGGTGACAGTAACGGATCACGGTTCGAGTGCTACCTGAGTTCACCGGATATCAAGCCAAAGCATCTCGAGATGATGATCACTGCTCACCCGTCGGTCAAGGGAGGTTTCTTTGCACGACAGGAGGTCGCGGTTCCCGTCATCCCTCCGGACGTCAATGAGCGCCTCGCAACACTCAGGTGTCAGACCCGTCGACTCGCTCATGCTCGAGCCAGAGCCGAAAATATCAAGCTCGAACTCAGCAACCTCGAAGACAAGAGGCGCGCGCTCGAAAAAGAGCTCAGCACGGTGTCAGAGACCGCCAATGATCCAACCCTCATCCGGGCTGAGAAAGACCTAGAGGAGGTCCTCGCGATTCTCAAAAAGTGATAAAACTGGCCTGTTTGCAGGCCAGTTTTTTAATACCTACACGTAACTACGAAACAAAAGTGGTAAAAAAACCACCTTTCGGTGGTTTTTCCCTATCGCTTGCTCCAAGGTCTTTGACCACTGAGTCGCTCCCGCTCTTGGGAAACCCACGGTTTTCCCAATCCTCCCTCCACAGGGAAACCGGAGTTTCCCCGACCCCCTTCTCATCCTCATGTTCCGTCAGTAAAACAAAGAGCCTAATTAGGC
>DIYB01000017.1:3150-9591 GCA_002428865.1 Patescibacteria group bacterium UBA6065 | reverse complement strand
AAAGAGCCTAATTAGGCTCTTTGTTTTATCTTTTACTCCACTGAGGGGACTTCCTTGCCTTCTTGAGACCGAACTTCCTGCGCTCCTTGGCACGTGGATCGCGCTTGAGGTAGCCTGCCTTCTTGAGCTTCTTCCTAAGCTCTGCATCGTAGTCGAGGAGAGCACGAGCAATCGCATGGCGAAGCGCCTCTGCCTGCGAGTGAATGCCTCCACCCTCGATCATGGCTGAAACGTGGAATTTCTGAGTGAGTTTCGCACCATCAAAAGCTGCCTGTGCAATAGACTGGAGCTCAGCTGTCGGGAAATAGGTTGCGAGATCCTTCTCGTTGATCGAGAAAGCACCCTTGGATGCTGGGGTGATGCGTGCACGAGCAATCGCGGTCTTCCTCCTCCCTACTGCCTCAAAATATTTCTCTTTCGGAGCGTGTGTCGTCATATGATTTATTCAGTGATGGTGAGATTCTTGAGAATCTTCGGCGTGAGTTTGTTTTTTGGAAGCATGCCCTTGATTGCGATACGGACCGCTTCACCGTAACCTTTCTTGATGACGAGATCGCCGAGAGTCCTCGTAAAAAGACCGCCTGGGTAACCAGAGAAGCGTGTGTACTCCTTGGTATCTTTTTTCTTTGCATCGATATCGAGTTTCGACGCATTGATAATAGTCACTTTGACATCCGACACCTTGTTCGGTGCGTAGTCAGGCGATGTCTTGCCCATGAGGATTTTCGCTGCTTCTCCTGCAATGCGTCCGAGCTTCTTCTGTTGTGCGTCTATGGTGTAGGTCTTCATAGGATTACTTTACGAACTGGATATGAGCCATCTTCGCACCGTCAGTCTTTCGGAGCGGAAGCTTCACGACACGAGTATAGCCACCTGGACGCGTCTTGTACTCTGGCGCAATGACATCGATGAGCTTCTTTGCGGCTTTTGCATCGCCGATCTCAGAGACGATGAGGCGTCGACTCGCGAGCGTGTTTGCGCGAGCCTTTGTGATAAGAGGCTCGATATACTTCCTCAATTCCTTTGCCTTTGTCTCAGTGGTCGTGATACCGCCATGAAGGACGAGTGAGCGCATGAGAGAACGCACCAGAGCTTTTCTCTGATTCTTCTCTCGTCCAAGCGTCTTCCATTTCTCGTGGTGTCTCATGGGGTGTGTGGTAGGTTTCCTAGATTAACTTCTTTCGTCGTATTTGTCTACTTGAGCGTCACTCCAAACTCAGCGAGTGCCTTCCTGATCTCCTGAATACCCTTTGGACCCAAGCCGTCGATATTCTCGATATCCTCCTCCTTCTTTCTGACGAGTCCGCCAACTGTACGGATACCTGCGCTCGCAAGCGCATTAGTCGTACGCTGTGAGAGCTCGAGAGTCTCAATGCGAGTCTTCAAGAACTCGGTATCGAGCTCTTTGCGTGCAGGAGCTGTGGTTTTTGCCTCAGCAACTGGTGCTACTGGCTCATCTTCCTTGAATCCGACAATCGCCTTCAACTGGTTGATCATGATAGCGATCGATTTCTCGAGTGCCTCGTGTGGAGTGATGGTGCCATCGGTCTCGATGGTCACCTTGAGTCTATTGAAATCCGTCCTATCACCGACGCGCATGTTTTCGACTTCGTAGTTTGCCTTCCTGATCGGAGTAAACGCAGCATCGAGTGCGATAGTACCGATATCAACACGATCCTTCTGGAGAACCTCCTTTGGCACGTAGCCGAGACCCGAAGCAACCGTGATATCCATATCGATCTCAGTCGCCTTGTCTGTGATTGAGAGAATGTGCTGATCTGGTGTGAGAAGCTCGACCTGACCAGGGAGCTCAATATCCTTGGCAGTTACATCCTTGACACCCTTTATCTTGAGGCGGAGCTGCTGAGGCTCTGTGGTGAGGAGGCGGAAGCGAAGCTTCTTGAGATTGAGGAGGATTGTGATGACATCCTCTTTGACCCCTGCGATAGTAGAAAATTCATGAGAAACGCCCGCGATCTTTACGTGAGTAACAGCCGAACCGGTGAGTGACGAGAGGATGATGCGACGGAGAGAGTTGCCGAGTGTGTGGCCATAGCCTGGATAGAGACCGTCGATTTCATAGACGCCAAGTGCGCCCTTCTCGAGGACGATCTTTGGCTTCGATGGGAGAACGATAGTGTTGTCGGTCATACGTTTGTGCTTACGTTAAAAAGACTAAACCCAATTAACGGCTATAAAACTCAATCACCTGCTGAAGACTGAACGCGTGCTCTGTCGGTGACCATTTCGGCATACCCTGAATCGACGCAACCTTCTTGTCTGCATCATATGAAATCCATGCAGGAAGAGACACTTTCTTCATCTTCTCATCGAGATCTTTGAAGACAGGCTTGCCGACACTCCCTGGGCGAATAGCCACTTTGTCATTTACCGAGACCTCGATAGATGGAATATAGACGCGTCGGCCATTGAGAGTGATGTGGCCGTGCGCAACGATCTGGCGTGCCATGAGTCTGGTCGGTGCCCAACCGAGACGGTACACGACATTGTCGAGTCTCGTCTCGAGCCTTGTAAAGAGAGCCTCGACGGTGTTCACGCCCTTCTTTGCCACTGATTCCTTGACGTACTTGCTGAACTGGCGCTCACCTACGTTGTAGGTGTAGCGGACCTTCTGCTTCTCGACAACTGCGAGACCGAACTCAGTCCTCGGTCGATATGCAGGCTTCGAACGCTTCTCCTGTCGGAGAGCGAACTTTGCGCCCTGAGTCTTCTCGTAGATCGAGGGACCGAGGCGGCGAGCAATCTTGTATTTTCGCGTGATACGCATTGACATAGTAGTGGCTTCGTTTGGATTACGTGACTAGACGCGGCGCGGACGCGGTGGTCGCGGACCGTTGTGAGGAACCGGCGTGACGTCCATCACACGTGAAAGACCGATACCTTTGCCAATAAAACTCCTGATTGCTGATTCACGGCCAGAACCAACACCTTTGACCACTGCAACAACCTCTTTGACACCCATAGCTTTTGCTTTTTCACCGAGGACTTCGCCGACTTTTGCAGCAGCAAATGGCGTACCCTTCTTTGCGCCCTTGAAACCGAGCGCGCCTGCCGACGATGCTGCGAGTGCATTACCCTTTGCATCTGTGAGGAGGCACATGGTGTTGTTGTACGTCGACTGGACGTAGAGAGTACCAACATCAACCTTCTTCTTTGAACTCGAAACAGCCTTCGCTGAAGCAGCCGCCTCTGGTTGCGCTGCTTTTGTGTTCGTATTCTCTACTATCTTGTTCTTACCCATTGTGATATTCAGAAATTAATGTTTCGAGACTACTTCTTCTCGGCGACCTTCCTACCGGTACCCATAGTCTTCCTGACGTTACCTCGACGAGTACGAGAGTTTGTCTTTGTGCGCTGACCATGCACAGGGAGACCACGCTGATGTCGTACGCCACGGTACGCCTTGATATCCTTGAGACGCTTGATGTTTGCTGAAACCTCACGCTTCAAATCACCTTCGATCTTGAGACCTTCGATAACACGCCTGATAGCATTCTCTTCATCGGCAGTCACCTCTTTTGCCAATTTTGCAAAATCAACCTTCGCTTCCGTGAGTATCGACTGTGCGCGTGAACGCCCGACACCGTAGAGTGAGGTGAGCGCTATCTCAATGCGCTTTTCATCTGGGAGAGTGATACCGAGGATTCGCATGACGGTCTCGTAGGAAGGTTAGGATTAAAATGATGTATCTAAAAACAAAGAATTCCAGTTAAAAACCGGAGAGGGCCCATTGTAGCATATGCCGCTATCCTTGTAAACAGGTAGCGCGGCATTCTATGCCGCGATTAGCCCTGACGCTGTTTGTGCCTCGGATTTGCCTTGCAGACCACGTATACGTAGCCCTTGCGCCTCACGACGATGCACTTTGCACACTTCTTCTTTACTGATGCTTTAACTCGCATGATGTGTATGTCTTATAAACGCTGGATGATTCTCCCCTTGCCACCGTATGGATCGAGTTCGAGTTTGACCTTGTCACCGACAAGTACTCGGATCCGATGCATGCGCATCTTACCGGCGAGATACGTGAGTAACTCAGTGCCATCCTCAAGCTGTACCTTGAAAAAGGTGTTTGGGAGCGCTTCGATGACGGTGCCGAGTACGTTTGGTTTCTCTTTATCCATTATTGAATCGAGGGTTACAACAGATTAAACCATGAGTTTCGCTCTGTCAAACGACCCTCTCAGAAGCCGTGCTATGGTTCTGCACGAATAATCTCGATACGAGCCGCATCGTCGGGGAACGAGCGTCTCCAGAATGGAGACATCGATATATCCATCTTGTCTATCGTAGGAAATCCACGAATGATCGAAGGTACCTCATCACGAGATGCTCCAGCGAGACCTTCGGCAAGCGCTTTCTCATCATACGCCCAGACAAACCGTGCCTGACCAGAGAGCGCAAAAGAGACGCTAGTATCAGTCGCAGGATAAATCTCTTTCTTTGCGGTAAAGGTGAGATCCTCGAGATTTTCGATAAGGATAGGCTCGTTCTCGTACTCTTTGACCACCGCACGAGCAGCAAACATAGAGAGCGCCTTCTTACTCAAGAGGTATCCAGAAATCATACCCTCTTCTTTGATCGTAACCTGATCATTGCCGACAGCTTCCTGTGGCAATGCGGTAAATGTGATGAGGTATGCATTATCAAAAAGAATCATGTCAGACGAGAGGCTCGCCTCAGCTTCTTTCAAGAGTTCAGCTCGGAGATTCTTCTCAATTTCTGCCTGTGCAGCCTTGCGATCCGCATCAGAAACAACCTTCATAACACCAGAAAAACCGCCCGCAATCGGTGATGATGGTTTTGATTTTGCATAGAAAGCAGTGTGCCGAGGATCGCCTTTGAATCCTGGGATGGTGAAATCCTTGAGTCCGACATTGTATTTCTCCCCTGCCTCATCAGCGTAGACAACCGCTTCTACAGATCCAGGAATATCACCCTTCTTGCCAGGCACAGTGACCGACTGATCAATCCTAAATATAAGTCCCTCAGGAGTTTGGAATCGGGTATTTTTGATGAGACGCTGAGACGCACTCGAATAGTTGTTGTAAATGACGATGGTACCAGACGCCTTCTTCTCTACCTGTTCTTCACCACTCGCCTTCACGGTCACCGAACCAATTTTCTTGATAGAAAGGGGTGAGAAAGCGAGATCCGCAGCCCCCGCGCTCTTCTTTGCTGAAAGGCTCACATTCATATCAGCGGTGAGTATGCGAGGAGTCACTGATACTTGGGCGCTATGGAACATACTCGACACGACGACCGCGAGCACGACAACACCGAGTGCGCCGAGGGCATATCCGTACCATTTCTTCCATTTCCAGGTACGAGGCGGGCGGACATCATGCTCCTCGCGTATACGCACAAATTCTTCGCGCACTTCCCTCGCGACTTCGCGGCGCTCCTCCTGTTTTTCTCGGCGCTGCTTTGACTCCGGAATCGGAATATTGCGTATGCTCCGTCCTCCTTCGGGCGGAACCATGTCCATCATCTTGTTTCTCACCATAGTATGTACCAATTATACCTTAGCACTCGTGTACGAGCACCATGTGTATAACTTCAAAACGTCTTATTGCTCATCAAAATGCCGAGCGGCAAATATCGAGATGAGTGAAAGCGACGGGTCCTTTGTTGCACGCGAAGAAAATGATACAAACGAGCGAAGAAGTTCGTGATTCACGAGCGTTGATCGAAATGGCACATCAACAATATCGAATTGCGTAATCTTCTCTTCACGAATTGCGCGCATAAAGAAAGGCACTAGATCCCCTCCTATGACTATAGCGAGGTCCTGTGGGAGCGACAGCGTGCCTGCGATACGTGTGAGTGTCGTATGGAGTGCGCCGACCCACTCACGGGCCGCATTATCAATAACTGGATTCAATGATTCTGATACCGACGCATCAGCGTGTCCACCGTAGTACAGTTTGAGAAGCGAGAGCGCTCCATCGTTGGTCACAGAGAGGGCGCGTGACACACGTCGAGTGAGAAAATTTTTACCCAGAGGAAAGCTCGCGGTCTCGAGGATGAGGCCGTCCTTGACCACTGACAGATCAGACACTTCCCCACCCACATCGAGAATAATAAAATCCGATTTTCCTGATAGCGCATCACGAAGTACGGAATAGGTCGCGAGTTGAGACGATGCGTGTCGAATGCGTTTTGGATGGAGCGCACCGAGTGACGCCTCAGACACCCTGTCGATCACGAGCTTCGGTACGAGTGATATGAAGAAAGAGACGGACAAATCTCGAGCTTTTTTGCCATAGGGATCTCCCACTTCATATCCGTTGAGTCGTACCTGTACCACACGGCGATCAATGACTGAGAGCTTTTCTTTGAACGCGGGGTCGTTGGCAGGATCGATCACCTCCGCCTCAAACGCTTGCTCAGCACTCGCGATAATCGTACGCACAAGCT
>DIYB01000017.1:1741-2948 GCA_002428865.1 Patescibacteria group bacterium UBA6065 | reverse complement strand
GATAATCGTACGCACAAGCTCCTCGGTGATTTCGGTAGGGTCAGTATAATGCACTGACGCAATCTTGGTCTGTGACGCAGCCCACGGTGACGAGAAGGCATACAACGCACGCTTCACCCGATGATTACCGTACTCAGTGAACTTGAGATGTGCGAGTCCTTCTTTGTGTAATCGTGAGTGTGCTGTACCGAGAGTCAGAATCATGTCCGACAAAAAACGTTCCGGATCGACTGTATCGCGATACGGCATGTGCTCTCGATGAGTATAGACAATGTGCGGAGGTACACCGTCTTCGAATTTGACCAGTGCAACACCGATAGATGATGAACCAATATCAAAGACGGCACCAAGCTCAGTGTGACTCCTCTTCAAGAACGAAAACATACCTAAGAGTATAACAAAAAGAGAAAAGCCCTGCGCGGAGCGCAGGGCTTTATTGTGCCGTCAGCAAGATAATACATCTTTCGTTTCAGACACATCACAGCACGTCTTGGAGACAAATTATTCCCTGCGAAGTAACAACACTTGTCTCGAAATACAAGGGTCTACTCGTCTTCATCGCAGGAAAATTGTGAAAGATCTCTTTAGCTGACACTGATTTAATCAGAAACTACCCCAGTATTCGTCAGCGAAATGTAACGTCCGTCCAGGGCGGACGGAGGGACGATTTTTCACACGTTACGACATCAACTACATCATCCTCAAAAGTGGCACTGGCTCTAGAGAGCCAGTGGAGATAGGTTTTCGGTCGTCAAAAAGACAGGCAAATACTAGTCTCTATACAGTAAAATACCGCAAGCTTCATAATTTTGTAAATAAAAGTCCCGTACGCGATTGCTCGCATACGGGATAGTTGTGATGACACCCACTGCATCGTCCTTGTGGACACAGCCTAACGCGTCACCTAAAGAACATCAAGCCGCTGACGACTTCCTGCTGTCTTCGGGCTTATCGAGCTTGCGTTCGAGGTCCCACCAGGCGTCGAAAAGCCAGTCGACGAACTGCGACGCGGTGCGCCAGAGAGCCATCTTGTGGAGGTGGCCCTTGAAATACCGCATTTTACCTGCAACCTCGACTCCTTCGCCATCGAGCTCGAAGGAATACTTCGCGCCGTGCTTCTCGAACTTGCCGGGCTCCAGAACGAACGTCCGCTCTTCGCCCCCGTGCGTAAACACGAGATGCGGGAACGGATATTTCGCCTGATAGG
>DIYB01000017.1:0-1523 GCA_002428865.1 Patescibacteria group bacterium UBA6065 | reverse complement strand
CCGCCTGATAGGCCGCCTTGTTCGCACGGAGCTTCTTGCCCCACTCGGAATCCTCGCGGCGGTTGAACTGATCGACGATGAGATAGAGTGCCTGACGGCCCTCGTTTGACCATCCAGCGAGCTCCCCCGTCCTGCGACGCGGGAAACGACCGTCGTCCATCACGTGCGCTCCGAGATACTTGCGCAGCTTGGGCGCGGTCTCGAAACGACGAATGTCCTGTATGACCGAGATGAGGCGGGCGGCGATCGCGGGACCGACGCCTTCAACATCTGCAAAGACACCTTGCCAGACGTGGGTCGCCTCGACGGCTTTTTTGAGCTCGCGGTCGGCACGAGCTTCTTCAATCACGAGAGCTGAGAGCACGGTATCGTTCGCCTTGAGCTTGTCGAATTCCTTCTCGATCGCACCTTCAGGGAAGAGTCCGTCGGTCGAGCAGAAGATCTTGCCGATGAAAAACTGCCGCAGGCGCTGTTGGCACCCGATGCGAGCCTTCATGACCTCCATGCGCTGACGATACGCCTCGCGAACACGGACAACGCCGCGATCACGAACGTAGACCGGGGTGAAGAGACCGGGCGCTTCGCGCGCAAGTCGCGCGAGAAGCTCAGCATCGTCATCTTTCTTACCTTCTTCGCTACGTTTGTGTGCGAGGACGAAGGGTGGAATACGCATGACCGTGGCGCCCACAGACTCGCCCCTGCGGGAAAGTGCGAACGCCAGATAGTCGCCGGATCCACCGAGCGTCATCGCGACGATGTCACCCGAGCGCAGGCCGTTGTATGAAGACGGGACCTTGACGGGCTTGTCGTCGGAATCGAGCTCGATGTGATGCGGCTTCACAGCCGACAGATCCTCGCCTTCGACAACCTTGCGGTATGCCGAGGGATAGACACCGAGCACGAAGTCGAGCTCGGATTGCTCCGATTCGAGGTCGAGCTTGGTCACGCTGTCGCCGTCGATAATGACGACCTGGGTGGGACGGGCTTCGCCTGATGCCGTCTGTTTGATCCGTGGACGGATGCCCACGAATCGTTTGGTTTGAGCTTGGGAGCTCATGTCAGTTTCCTTCCGTTCGTCCGCCGATGGCGGACATGGTTTTTGATGCGTCCTTGCCGTAAGGCTCAGACAAAATATTACAAAGAGCACAGTAGAATCAGAAGCGCCAACGTCTTGCGACAGGCTTTTGCACGACTCTACTGAGGGACCTACATCCCTTCACAAACAGCTTCGTCAGAAGCGATCTCTGAAGGGACAGCAACCGAGGTGGGTCGGTTGCTGGATCTGTCAGAAACATTCAACTGCTCGTAGAACACAGCGCGTCTCGTTTCAAGACAGAAATTGTTTCCTGAGAAAAAGACAGCCATTGCTTCGGGAAGCACCCCTGTTCTCGTCTTAATCTCAGGAAAATTGTGAAAGAGTTCTTTGGCTGACAACGAGGGTTTCGCTAACACTCCAATGTGCGTCAACCAAAGAAAGGATTTCTCCTCTCAAAAGATTCTCAATGAAAAAATCATTTGAGAGG
>DIYB01000019.1:19032-31586 GCA_002428865.1 Patescibacteria group bacterium UBA6065 | reverse complement strand
CCGCAATTCGGAATTGCATACTCGATCCATTTGATGAAACCCCGAGAAGTGGTCCGAGACTCGTTGAAACTGTATTTGATACTGAGAAACCAGACCCTGATACAGTGACTGTGTCAGAAAACGACGGGAGTATTGGGGAGATACTGGTCACAACAGGAAGTGGGGCGGGGGTGTCTGTCACGGTGATTCGCATCGGGCGATCAGATGCCCGAGACGATCCCTTACTATTTGTCACCCACACCTCATAAGTTCCCACCGTCCCCGGTACAGATACCTCGAGAGAAAAACCGTTTGTGCTCGCCGCAGGGACCACCAGGCCATCAAAATACACTTCGTTGTTATTCAAAAAACCGGTACCAGAAAGCGTAATACGTTCTCCTGGGCGAACTTGGTATGCAGAAATACCGAAAAGCGCAAGTGGTGCGTTATTTTTAAACCGATCATCAAAGGCGTCCCGTGTAAGCCTTGGGTCATTTTCAACCTTGATTGAATCAAGAGAAAAGTTTGGACTTGTCGATGTTGAGAGGATAAGGGATGGCGTCTTTTGTGCAGAAGGTATTGAACGCAACAGGGTTTCGTATGAAGATCGTGGTGTATCAATTACTATCGGCGTATCAGATACATTTTTCTCGCATGCAATACGTGCAAGTGTTTGAGACACGCCACCACACAAAGACACGTTTTTTTGAGTAATTGCATATGAAGCGATACATCCATCTCGTTCAAACAGGTTGCGGGCATCACTACAATTTGCCGGGATTGATACGGCCGATGATGCTACATCATCTGACCCACTCGATTGGGGTGGCTGAGGAATAGTAGTACCAGAATCAACAGGACGACGAGGGGTGCTGGAGGAATAACATGGCGCATCCGGTGTATCTCCTTGGAAAATAAAACATTCTGTATCAGCAATCGTCTCTGGGTCATGTGCTCCGTCTCTCGTCACATATAGATACACTGCAATCAAAAGCAGTGCGAGTATACCTACCGATATACCGATGAGGATTTTCCTGTTCACGCATCAAGTATACCTGATATACTGAGCGCATGTTTGAACATGTTTTCTCTTTTCTTAAAACACGAATTGGTGTGTCGCTCGTTGTTGCAATTTTCATCGTCATCGGGGCACTTATCGTTCAACGATCGACACAAGATGGTGAAACTACACGAACACCAACTGCTATTGCGGTTGAAAAGATAGTTAAAAAGTCGCTCGACGAGGACCCTGACAACGATGGGCTCAAGACATGGGAAGAAGCGATATACAAAACCGATCCAGGCAACCCCGATACAGACGGGGATGGTATTAGCGATGGAGAAGAGGTCACCAGAAATACAAACCCCCTCGTCAGGGAAAATGAGAATGGATCAGCAACCAGCACATCTGACTCGACTGGTCCGTCGTTTACTGCAACCGATCGTTTCTCCCAAGAGCTTTTTGTCCGATATGTCGAAGCGAAAAAAGCTGGTCTCGACATCTCAGTCGAACTCTCCGAAGAAATAGCGGCGACAGTACTCGACAAAGATTACACAAACGAAGATGTGCCCTCGATATCTGAAGCTGATGTCCGCACTAGTGATACAACATATGCTCGTCTCGTATCATACGGAAATGCTGTGGGCACAATCACCACACGACGGCTACCAGAGGGAGGAGAAAATGAGCTCATAAAGCTCGAGCGAGTTGCAAACGATCCATCACTTACCGCGCAAACAAGCTTTACTGATAACATCACTCGCTACAAAGAGATGATCGACGCGCTACGCGCACTTGAAGTGCCTCGTGCTGTGGTAGGTGGTCATATAAAAGTAATCAACGGCCTCTACTTTGTGCTCTACGCCACAGAGGGTATGGCGCTCCTCGACACCGATCCCGTTGGCGCACTCTCTCGCATACCGCTACATGAGGACGGACTCTCGATGATCGAAGCGGGTGCGCTCGAGTTGAGACGAGTGTTTGCTTCACGCAACATCACATTCACCTCTCAAGAGCCTGGATATGCAATTATCGCTGAGTGATATAATGATGCGAATGAAACAGGGGATTGCACATACATGGCCACGAAAAATTGTATCGTTTGTTTTGGCAGTGTCGTTCATCATACCAACAGCATTCTTTTCACGGCCCGCTCCTGTCCAAGCAGCTGGCGACTCAACATCGTGTGTTGGCGGCCTCGCCCTCGCCCTTGGTCTTGGCAAATTGCGTTTTATAACTGGCATACTTGATGCTCCGACACAGGCAAGTAAAACCGAGGGACCGTCAGATGTATTGAAGGACTCGGAACTCTACCGTAGCACACTCAACAACTGTATTGTCCGACCTCTCGCCAAGGCCATCATCATCTCTATCATACGTAACATCGGCTCAAGCATCGTCGATTGGGTTAATAGTGGATTTGAAGGGAGCCCAGCATTCGTCACTGATTTTGAGGGGACACTCATCGATAGCGCTGATCAGGCGATCGGTACTTTTATAGAAGGATCGGATCTCGGTTTTTTGTGTAACGACTTCGGCTTCCAGGTACGTCTCGCCCTCGCGCTCAAGTATAGTCGTCCATTTAGAGAACAAGCGCGGTGTACACTCTCGGGTATAGGTGACAACATTGCGACCAACGGAGGTAGAGGTTGGGACAACTTCCTCTCAATCACTACCGAGCCACAAAATAGCGTCTACGGTGCGTACCTTATCGCAGAGACAGAACTTGCCCAGAGAGCGGCAAATGCCGTTGGTATCAAAGAGAAACGAGTCGCTCTCGGACAGGGCTTTCTCGACTTTGAGACGTGTGACCGCTACGAGACCGAGGACGAGGTGAATAGACGTGTCTTTCTAGCAGTCAACACCGATGATATGGCAAGTTTGGGGACTGAGATCGGCACATTCTCGACAACAGTCACGCGACGAGATAGCCGAAGCTTCACTGATCCGACAAGTATACAGACACAGACTGTATCGGGTTCAAGCACAAGTAACGAGCCCCAGTGTCTCGAAAAAACAGTTAAAACACCAGGCACCGTCATTGCTGAGAAACTCAATAATACGCTTGGTCAGGGTGACATCCAGGCAGCGGTTGCTCAAGAAATAGATGATGTGATCGCAGCGACCATGAACCAACTCGCACAAAAAGTCATTCAGGGTGCACATGGTCTCCTCGGTCTTTCAAAGAAACGATCGTCATCATCACGCTCATATCTGAGCACCTACCAAGGTCAATTCTATGGCGTCTCATCACCTACCGGAGCAGCGGTCGACGTGGGAGCAGTCTCTGAACTCGATGAGTATCGAATAAGTAGCTACAGCGACGCTCTCGCTCTCCAACGAGGAGACTCGCAGGTAGGTGGAATCAATCAGTTTATTGATCGTGTCGGTGGCGAAGCGATTAATGCAAACAATCAACAATTTGGGGCAGCTGTGTCCTCCGTCACAGCAACATCAACCACTCAAAACATCGCACTTCTCAAGAGCACAAGTCAATCATCGGGCTCAGGGTCAGGCAATGCGGTCAACGGTACAACACAAACTTCGCAGTATATTCAGGGGTCTGCGACTGATCCGAGCGATGCAAACCCATGGTGGCAAGTTGATCTCGGTGAATCGAAGAGGATTAGGGAAGTGCGTGTATGGTCAGTTTCTGGTAAACCAGCAAGTCAAACACTTGAAACTTTCCGTGTAGTCATCGGTAGTGGCACAGGCAACTGGTCGAGCAACCTCGTTAGCGCCTCAGGATCGACAAACCCAATCGTTGTCCCAATCAACCAGACGGGAAGCACGGTGCGCATCGAGAAGATAGCGACACCTCATTCGTGCTCACGATTTGAATTCGACGAGGACTGTTACTATCCGCTCGAACTCGCTGAGGTTGAGGTCATCGAACAAACCACTACACCGAGCCTCACCACAACCGCAACCGGCGCTTCCTCTCCCACAGCACCAGCTATTGAGGATACCGCGAGTGCCACATCAACCCTCGCATGGACGCCCGAGACTCCAACATCGGTCTCGATCAGTCCGACAACCCCACTCAATAGGGAGCTACGTCTCTCTGCTAGAAAAACAGTATCGTCAATTCGCGTCGAGATCCGTCTCACGAGGAATGGATTAACCGTACCATTCCAGAGCGTATTTACTGACTCGTTTGATATTCTCCGAGGTGTGACCAACGGTGTTGTATCCTCGAGCCAATCGCTCATTACACCATCGACCGGATCAATCCGATTCAATCTTTCCGTAAACAGCAACTCAAGCTACAGCTTCACTCTCAAGGGTCCTGTAAAAATAGGTGCCCCGACCGGTTCATATCGTTTTGAAACCCATGTATTTGACTCAAACGGTAGAGAGCTTGAAGACAAGATGCATGTCACCTCTTTCTCGATCTAAAGCGCGAGAAACCCACAGGATAGGTGACGGTATTGTGTAGTACAATAATAGGGATGAGAATCCGTCTCACGCACCTTCTGTCGTATCTGCCACTCCTTGTATTTGTAGGAGCGCTTGTGTGCGTCCCCTCATTCGTCCACGCGGCCGAAAGTACCAATTCCGGAGTATTTGATGTACTCACTGACTTTTTTTCTGTTACCACAGGTGTGGTATATGGCGTTCTCGGAAAGTTGCTGTGGTGGGTTTTAATTCCGATAACGGGTTTTGTTCTCAACGTTGTTGGACTTTTGGTAGATGTGGCGTTGGACATCTCGCTTTCTTCGGCATTCTTTAGTGGTGACGGTATTACACAGGGATGGGCAATCATCCGTGATATCTGCAACATATTCTTCATATTCATCCTCGTCTTTACTGGTGTGAGAACAATTCTCGGTCTTGATACAGGGGAGACAAGACGTGTTGTTGTATCAGTTATTATCGGTGCGATACTCATCAACTTCAGCCTTTTCCTGACAAAAGCAGCAATTGATGTCAGCAATGTATTCACTGCATGGATCACACAAGGCATCAAAGACCTCGGCGGAGGCACTGGTGGAGTAAGTGCGGCAACAGTATCAGTACTCAAGATGCAGGGCCTCGCCGAACAGCAAGGTGAGCTGAGTCGAGAAAATTTTACCAGTTGGGGACTTACTGTTTTTGCAACAGGTTTTGCACTTCTTACACTCAACTGCATAGCTATTTACGTGTTATTCAAGGTGGCGTTTCTCATGTTGGGTCGAGTTGTGTCGTTTATTATCTTACTCATTACGTCCCCTATAGGATTTATCGGTCACCTTGTCCCTCGCCTCGATGCATACGCGAAACAGTGGCGTGATGAACTCGCAAAGGCATGTCTCATGGCGCCGATGTTCCTACTCCTGCTCTACATCACACTCTTCATGGCAACAAAATTTGAAGCGGTACTTCAAAACGCTGGTAACGTGGCGGTAAAAAACGGTCTTGTGACAAGCGGTTTTGGAATCGATGAGTATGTACTATTTGCAATTGTTGCGATGATGATACACAAATCACTCGAGATTGCTGAGGAATATACCGGCAAATTTGCTGATCAAATAGGCGGTGTCATCAAATCAGCGGCCATGCTCGCAACTGGTACAGTGGCAACAAGGGTTATTGGTGGTACTGGTGCGTATCTAGCCAAAAGCTCTCTTGCAACCCGTATGGCCACATCAAACAACGCAATTGTTCGTGGTATCGGTGATGCTACGAGAACTGTAGGAGCGTTTGCTGCTGATAATGATTTTGGCATCAAATCAGCCCGCTCGGGACTTGGTTTTGATAAAACCCCTATGCTCAAAAACAATCTCAAGGGCGCAGAAAAAGGCTATACTGGCGATATAAAGGCATACCAGAAAACAGAGGAAGATGCTGGTAAATCTCTCGGTGAAATCAGTTCAACACTTCAATTGCAGCGGGGTAGAGTATTACAAGGTAAAGATCGTACTACTGGGGAGAAAACCCAGCCCGGACTTATTGGAAAGGTCATTAGTCGACCACTTTCAAGTGTGTATGGGGTAATCAGTGGTCAAAAAACAACAGGCGCCGCTATTGGTTCTGTATTTGAGCAAAAATGGGGAACTGATTATGCCGCAAAATCCGGTGGCAAAATTGAAAAAACTGGTGGAGATGCAGTAAAAAAAGATCTCAAGAAAAAAGCTGGGGAGGCGGAGGAAGAATTTGGTCTAAATAAATTGGAAAAAGAGTACGTAGATCAACAAGCAATATACAACAAATCAAAAAAACCTATAGAGGATCAGATTTCTGATCTGGAAAATGAGTTGTCGAAATTTAATGATGTCAACAAATCAATTGACGGTATCACGGTTGATGACTCAACATATGAATTGAAAAAATCTGCTCTGCAGGCAGGTATAGCGATTAGAAAGAAAAATATAGCGGATCTAAAAAAAGATCTAGTGAATAAAAAAGAAGCGTTTGATAAAAAATACACCGAGGTGGATAGTGCTTTTAAGTCAAAAAATGGTGTTAACCTAGAAACAGCAAAGAAGGAAGGTAAGATTATTGAGGATAAGGAGTTGACTGAAAAAATAAAAAAGAAACTCGACACAGAAGATAAGCCAGAAGAAGGAAAATCTTCTGATGGAGAGAAAAATGAGGGTAAAAAATAATCCAATTATCATGGATCAATCTGAGATAGAAAAAAAATATAATGAGTCACCACAAAAAATAAAGGATTTTTTGTCTGCTCAATCTACAGTAGATGCCCTCACCGTAATTGGTAAAAAATATGGATTACAAATAGATAGTGTTGGTGTTATAGAGGAAGCTATTACACTTTTTGTTCTTGGAATAATAGATTCTTCTGAATTCGATCAGTTGATTAAACACTCAGCTGCCGGCGATCGTGAGATGGCAGAAAAAATAATATTGGATATTAATAACTCTCTTATCTCACAACTTAGAAACAACGAATCTATTCAGTCTGATCAAAAAATATCCGCTGACACTCCAAATGATGAAAGAAGTAACATTCTCTCTGCTATTGAAAATCCAACACCAGTAGTACATCCCATATCCATCGCTCAACCCAAACCCTCAGAAAAGATGCGCCCCTCATCAGGCGATGGAGTGGCACGTGAGTTCGTTGGAGAAAAACTTGTCGCCCCAGTATCTCTCCCTTCACAAAAAATAGTTGTCCCCCCAACGCCTGCACAACCAGTAGCAGCTGTAGCAAAACCGAAGCCGGCTCTCGACCCCTATCGAGAACCGATCGAGTAACCTAACCCATGCGTTTTCAAGTACCACAATTCATAGAGGTTGAGGACAAGATATTTGGCCCCCTCACCCTCAAACAATTCATATACCTCGTCGGTGGGGCAGGGCTCTCATTTATCGTGTATACACTCATCGGCAATCTCTACATATCTCTCATATTTATACTGCCGATACTTATGTTTTCGGTTGCACTTGCGTTCTACAAGATAAACAACAAACCATTCATTCACCTCGTCGAGGCTGCCTTCAAATACTTCTTTGGAGAAAAATTGTATATCTGGAAAAAAGTGGACAAGGTGATTGTGCAAGAAAAAGCACCGGAAGTGGATGTTTCATCATTTTATGTACCCAAACTCTCTGACTCGAAGCTCAAGGATCTCACGTGGTCACTCGATATCAAACAAGCCGAGAATCCAGCGCAACGAGGAGATCAAAAAAACTTCTAAGCGTCGAATGGGGAATGTGAGGGGGCTGGGTAGGGTATAATGCCTAGGACGAGAAATATCGAGCGCAATGGCCCTCAAAGCGAAAACGACACAAGAATTTGTACCAATAAAAGAGATACGCCAGGGAGTCATCATCCTGAGGGATGATTCGTTGCGTGCGGTGGTTATGGCATCATCACTCAATTTTGCCCTCAAATCGACTGATGAGCAGCAATCAATTATTTTTCAATTCCAAAACTTCCTCAACTCACTCGACTTTCCGGTTCAGATATTTATGCAATCGAGAAAGCTCGACATTCGTCCTTACATAGCCCTTCTTGAAGGTCGACTCAAGGAGCAGGTCAACGATCTCATGAAAATCCAGACTCGTGAGTACATCGAGTTCGTCAAAAACTTCACAGAAAACTCAAACATCATGACCAAGACATTCTTTGTTGTTGTGCCATATATGGCTCCAGCAATCAAAGGTGGGGTAGCAGGTGTTCTTGGAAAAAAAGATCCGAATCAAGCTAGCGAAAAACACCTCTTGGAATTCGAGGAACATAGGAGTCAGCTCGAGCAACGAGTATCTGTAGTGACCCAGGGGCTTGTGCGATGTGGTATACGCACTGTTCAGCTCGGTACAGAGGAGATTGTCGAGCTCTTCTATAAGATATTCAACCCAGGAGACACTGAGAAGCCGATTGCACTATCATAACTATCATGGGACTTTTTGATTTTTTCAAGAAAAAGCAGACGACCCCCTCAATTGCACCCATCCTCCCACAGGAGATCTATCAGGCTGGTGTGCTCGAGCTCAAGGATGTCATCGCGCCATCAGCACTCAAGGTATCGCCACGAGAGCTCTCACTCGGCGACAAAATCGTTCGTAGCTTTTTTGTTATCTCATATCCACGGTTCCTTACCGAAAGCTGGTTTGCTCCGATCATCAATCTCGACAAAGTATTCAACATTTCCATATTCGTTCACCCAGTAGATACCGCGCAGGTCCTCCGCCAGTTCCAAAAAAAGGTTGCTGAAGTACAGAGTCAGATATCTATCCGCGAGCAGAAAGGGCTTGTTCGTGACCCGATGCTCGATACCGCATACCAGGATCTCGAGAACCTACGTGATCAGCTCCAACAGGCGCAAGAAAAGCTCTTTGATGTTGGCGTCTACATATCCATCTATGGTGATTCTGAGCAGGAGCTCGACAAGACAGAGTCGGAGATTAAATCGATACTTGAGTCAAAACTCGTATACGTAAAACCAGCACTTTTCCAGCAAGAGCAGGGGTATCGTAGCAACCTACCAACCGCGAGCGACGAGCTTCTGGTCCATTCAAAACTCAACTCATCACCACTCTCATCACTCTTTCCGTTCATATCATTCGACCTCACCTCAGACAAAGGTATTCTCTACGGCATCAACAGGCACAATTCATCATTGGTCCTTTTTGATCGATTTTCTCTCGAAAACTACAACTCGATCACGTTTGCAAAATCAGGTTCAGGCAAATCATACGCGACCAAACTTGAGATTCTACGCACACTCATGTTTGATACCGAAGTCATTGTCATAGACCCAGAGCGGGAATACGAATATCTCGCCGAAGCAACTGGTGGCAAATACTTCAATATTTCTCTGAATTCAGAGCATCACATCAACCCGTTCGATCTCCCGACACCGAGAGAGGACGAGTCTGGCGCTGATGTCTTGCGCTCAAACATAGTTAACCTCGTCGGTTTGTTCCGCATCATGATGGGCGGACTCACTCCAGAAGAAGACGCGCTCATTGATCGTGCGATCACCGAGACTTATGCACTCAAAGACATCACCCCTGACTCTGATTTCTCAAATACCGAACCTCCACTTCTCTCGGATTTCGAACTTGTACTCGCTGGCATGGAAGGGGGTGAGTCTCTCGTTCAACGCCTGACCAAATACACAAAGGGGACGTGGGCAGGTTTCATCAATCGACCAACGAATGTTGATATCAATGGAAAATTTGTCGTGTTCTCGATACGTGATATGGAAGACGAGCTCAAACCAGTGGCTATGTACATCCTCACCCATCACATCTGGAATGCGATTCGAAAGAATCTCAAGAAACGCCTACTCGTTATCGACGAGGCGTGGTGGATGATGAAGTCAGAGGATACTGCATCATTTCTCCTTGGTATGGCAAAGAGGGGAAGAAAGTATTTCCTCGGTCTTGCGACAATCACACAGGATGTCGACGACTTCCTCAAATCTCCGTACGGCCTACCGATCATCACCAACTCGTCGATTCAGATGCTCCTCAAACAGTCTCCGTCATCGATAGACAAGCTCCAACAAACTTTCTCACTCACTGATGAGGAAAAATATCTTCTCCTTGAGTCGGATGTGGGGGAGGGCATATTCTTCGTTGGGCTCAAACACGTAGCAATCAAGATTATTGCCTCGTATACCGAGGACCAGATCATCACCTCAGATCCATCACAGGTGCTCGCAATTAAACAGTCCAAGGCAAATCAGTAGGTGGAATTCGCCCTGTCGGGTGCATGATACAATACTCATTGTCATGCGATATGGTATCTATATGTTCCTCATATCAGCGCTTATGGCGCCACTCGCTCTTTTTGCACAGGGCGTGCCTGGTATCTCAGACCCACTCACACTCACACTCTTCCCCGAAAATCCTCGACCAAATGAGACGGTAACTGCTCGAATACAGAGCTTCAGCATCGACCTCGATGCGGCCCTCATCACATGGACGGTCAACGGAAAAGAGGTATCAAGTGGTGTTGGTCAAAAATCTGTGTCGGTCGATTCAGGAAGACTTGGGTCACTCTCAAGAATTGATGTTTCAGTCACAACACCGAATGCATCAGTTTCTGAGAGTATTGTTATACGTCCAGCAGATGTATCGCTCGTCTGGGAAGCTGATACATACGTACCACCTTTCTATCGGGGCAAGGCACTTCATTCCTACAATGGTTCGTTCCGTGTGACCGCAGTCCCTGAGTTTGTTGGAGACAATGGACGAGCAATCGATCCCAAAGATCTCATCTATACGTGGAAGAAGAATGGTGCTGTCGTGGGAGAGGCGTCCGGGTACGGAAAAAATCAGTTCGTCTCAACACAAACAAGCTACCTGAGAGAAGGGGAAGACATCACCGTCGAAGTTTCATCACCGCGTGAATCGATCGTTGCGTCTCGGTCAGTGACCATACAACCTGTTGTACCTAAAATAGTTTTCTATGAAAAAAGCGGTCTCTATGGTGCCCGATACCAGACAGCGGTAGGCAATCGTTTTTCTCTCACCAACGATGAGGTGACATTTGTTGCGGAGCCGTTCTTTTTCTCAGTAACAGGCAAGAATGATCCCGTGCTTTTGTCTACTTGGAAACTCAACGGGAGAGAGCTTGTTGATTTTTCAGGAGATATGGAGATTACCCTGCGACGAGACAATAACACTGCTGGCAGATCAGAAATCCGCCTTGTGCTTCAAAGCACATCAAGGGTTCTTCAGGGAGCAAGTGGTTTGACACTCATTACATTCGATGAAAAAAATAATTAGTACAATACTTTTTTTGGTGTGTGTTGTTGCGGTTTTCCCAAGCGAGCTTTCTGCTCAACTCATAGACTACAAAATAAACAATCAGTATATTCCTCTCACCGACATTCCTGGTATTTCTGACTACACAAAAACCTCAAAAAACCCTGGTGGCATTCTCCAAGGCCTTTTCAATGTTGCGATAGGTATCGGTGGCATACTCGCTGTCATCATGATTATTTTTGCTGGATTTAGATACATGTATGAGGAATCTATATTTGGTAAAAGTAAGGCAAAATCACAAATTACAAACGCTTTATTTGGCCTCCTACTCATCCTTGGCTCATATCTCATTCTCCGAACGATTAACAAAGACTTGTTGCGAATTAATTTACTTTTGCCAAAAGATGACAGTGGCGCACTTAGTAATCTAATTACGAATAGGAAAAAATTTGAAGAAGACCTTGATAACGCTATAAGCAAAGCAAATAAGGCCCTTGAGGAGGCGTCTGCCATTAGAACACGGATCGGATCGCTCGATACCGAGACACAACGATTACAATCCAAGATTGATGCTGGAACGGCGACCGACGCAGATAGGGCGGCACTTCAAGAAGCAAGGAGATTACGAACTGAGTTGGTGAATAAGGAATTGTATACAAGAGCAGCAGAAAACCCAGACCTCGCTATCACTCGTGCTCATCTCGAGCTTATTGGCGCCCGTACAGCATCTGAAGCAACGGCGTCAACAAATGTTGAGGCAACACTATCAAGTGCACAGAGGAACAACGACGCCGCTATACAACAATTGCGCGCGTCTGATCCAAACGCCCAAAATCAAGAGACTCAGAAACAAATTGTGGTACTTGAACAAAAACAAGTCGCATTAAATGCAACAACCGAGCAAGTTCGTCTTATAAAACAATATAATGATTATCAATCGTATCTGTTAGCAGTTAGATCTGCTGGTCCTGGCGCATCTCTAATTCAACCCGTAGAAACTTCGAGATACCTAACACCATCAGCGCTTGCGGACGCTATTTATAGAAATGGTAGGGATGCTGCGAATAGACTCGTTGATTCGGGTGATAGGGAGGGTGGTTTGAAATTACTAAATCAATCACGAGAACGAGCAAAGACAGTGTGTCCTAGTTGCAGTTTTTAGTGTATAAACGCATGTCCCAAAAAAAATTCTTCGTCGTCATAGCACTCATTCTCCTTGTTGGTATCGGTTTTGCCTTGTTTTTCTGGTTGAGGAGTGATGATCCTAGATCAGCGGTGGTGCCAGATGACACAGGATCTGATCTGTTCCCGTTTGGTCCTGGTACAGGCAGTGTACAACCAGGTGGTGGCACAGTGCGTCCTGGAGGTGATAACCAGGTGATTGACCTTGGTAGTAACGTAGGTACTGTAG
>DIYB01000019.1:15954-18844 GCA_002428865.1 Patescibacteria group bacterium UBA6065 | reverse complement strand
TGTAGACCGTCTGAGGAAGCTCTCTGACGATGAGGTATCGGGTGCCGTCATCACCACACGCAACAATGTGTACACGGTTCGATATATGGATCGCGCAACGGGACATGTGTTTGAATCCGATGCAGATACCATGGTTCGTACAAAGATCTCAAATAGCACCATGCCACAGATATATGAAGCAGTGTGGGCATCGTCAGGGAATGAGTTTGTCGCGCGATACCTCAAGGAGGACGGGGGAATAATACAGACTTTCTATGGCCGACTTTCGACAAGTACACCACTCGAAGGATACTTTCTTCCAGCAAACCTGCGGGAGATTTCAGTAGCGTCCAACACGCTCGGATACCTCGACCCCACACGACCAGGGGTTCTCATGCGATCGGACATTGATGGGACAGACAGGTCGGTGGTTGCAAATCTCTACACCGATGAGTGGCTTGTACAACAAGTAAGCCCAACAAAAGTCCTTGTTGGCACCAAACCATCCGGCACACTCGGTGGTGACCTATATCTCCTCGATGTTTCAAATGGATCAAAGAGAAAGATCATTCGCGATGTACTCGGACTAACCGGTATAGCGAACACTGACGCAACGTGGGTATTTGCTTCAGCACAGGAGCGGGGAGGGATTGTGTCCGCACTCTATTCAGTTGTCGATAATCGATTTGTTAATCTCGGACTCTCAACCCTGTCAGATAAATGTGTGTGGGGAGAAAAAGATCGATCCTTTGTATATTGCGCAGTCCCAACCACAGTACGACAGGGGACGTATCCAGATGATTGGTACCAAGGATTGGTCACATTTGAAGATCGTCTGTGGAAAATTGGAGTGCAAGACGGTATGACCGATCTCGTACTCGACCCATCGATTGAAGAGGGTGTTGATATGGATATGACAAAACTCGACATATCAACAGATGACTCAAAAATAATCTTCATAAACAAATCTGACTCATCTCTCTGGGTACTCGATCTCAAGTAAGGAAAACACCCCGTACGGGGTGTTTTTTATTTTTTGAGACCCTCGCGGGCAAGCTGGCGACGAACTACAATCTCCTGACCGATGGTAAAAAGGTTTGATGTGGTCCAATAGAGAGCGAGGGCTGCGGCAAAGTGGTACGAGACAAAAAATATCACGACAGGTAAAACGTATTTCATTTGTATCTGCATGTTGCGCGCAAAATCATCTGCAAACGAGGGTGTATCGTTTTTTGGTGGCAATACCGGCATTGAAAAACGTATCTGGAAGTACTGTGATACCGCAGCACACAGTGCGATAATCCAACTCTTTGACGAAATATCGATAAACCCCAAAAGATATACATCTATTGATTGAGGGAGGGGAACAAAGGAGTAAAGAATGTTGGTATCAATCGGTGAAAATCCTGTTACAAACACCTTATACATCCCGATGAGGATTGGAAGTTGAATGATAATGAGGAGAATACTCGAAAACGGGTTGATGTTCTTTGTTTTGTACAACGCCATGATCTCAAGAGCTTGGCGCTGTCGGTCGTCTTTGTACTTTTCCTTGATGGTTCGGATCTCTGGTTCGACCAACTTCATGATCGCTTGTGTACGAACCGCTTTTTTTGAAATAGGGAAAAGGAAAAGCTTCACTACAATAGTGAAAAGGATGACAATAACTCCCACATCAAAAAAGGGTAGGAGATCAGAGAGGAGGGTAAATCCGTTGTAAAGAGGCTCGTAAATGAATGTGTTGAACAGGTAAATCATAGCGTAGTCACTCTATAGTACACGAGTGGGTCATTCTAGGAAATGAGGTGTGCTTTTCTCATGACGTCTCTTAAATCGCTTTCAAGAGTAGCAAACGGTATTGTTCGTACCGACGATTTAGGAAATATCATGATGAGTGCTGATATCTGTTCATCCTTGATGATAGAGCGCAGCGCAGCGTATGTGCGCCTACGGATCCGGTTTCGGCCAACAGCGTCTTTTGATACCTTCTTTGACACGGTCACAGAGTATCCACATGTAGTGGATGGGGTATACCGCAAAGAAAGAAGCGTCCCAAAGACGCTTTTTCCGTTTTTGAGGGCTTCTGCGTCCTTTCGAGAGAGACGAAGTGCCTGAGTAATCATGGTTTTAACCAATAACAACGCGCTTTCGCCCCTTGTGCCTTCGGCGCGCGATCACGTTTTTGCCTGATTTTGTTGATTTTCGAGCTAGAAATCCGTGCGCCTGCGCTCGTTTCTTATTTCGTGCTTTGTATACAATTGCCATAATGGAACGTAAGTCTACTTCGAACCCCGCAAAAAGTAAAACAAGGGATCGGTTTTTTGTTAACAGATTGTCCACATAGTATTAACATATTTACACATCATCCACAAGTATTAAAATTTGGCTTAGTTTATATACTTATTCGTATTAAACAACGGTCAAGCCTTCTGTACTGGGACATCTAGTACACAAGAAAAACACCTTCAACTATTTATTACCTAGGGTAAGAAAAAGATGGATACGAAAAAACTTTGGGAACATGTGCTTGGGGGGATAGAGATACAAGTCTCTAAAGCAAACTTCACTACGTGGTTCAAAGACACGTACATCCATAAAATATCTGATGGGGTGGTATATCTCGCCGTACCAAACGCCTTTGTACGGGACTGGCTCACGAACAAGTTCCATAAGGTGATCCTCAAAAGCCTCCGTGACGCGTCTCCTGATATACGTTCTCTTGAATATTCAATAGGAAAAACACCTGAACGCCGACAAGAAACAACCCATTCGATTGAGCAGGCGACAGCATCAACAGAGCTACCGCTCCAGGATCTCTACGTTAACCGAGAAGACAACCTTAATCCACGATACACATTTGAGACGTTTGTTGTTGGGCCGTTTAACGAACTGGCCCACGCCGCCGCTCAAG
>DIYB01000019.1:15079-15754 GCA_002428865.1 Patescibacteria group bacterium UBA6065 | reverse complement strand
AACTGCCCCACGCCGCCGCTCAAGCGGTTATGAAAAACCCCGGAGTAACATATAACCCCCTTTTTATTTATGGTGATACCGGAAGAGGAAAAACCCATTTGATGCAAGCTGTTGGTAACCACATCAAGAACAATCACGGGAAAAAGGTTTTTTACGTCACATCTGAGCGGTTTGCTGTTGATTACATGAATGCATTGCAAACTGGAAAAGCGAATCAATTCAAAGAAAAGTACCGCAAATACGATGTGCTCATCATGGATGATGTCCAATTTTTTTCCTCAAAAGAAAAATCTCAGGAGGAATTCTTCCATCTGTTCAACACACTTCACGAGAACAACAAACAGCTTATTTGTTCCTCAGACAAACATCCAAACCACATTCCAGACCTTGAGGATCGAATCAAATCGCGGTTTGCTGCAGGTATGATTGTTGATATTCCTGCACCAGATCTTGAATCTCGAACTGCAATCCTTCGTTCAAAGGCGCTCATGCACAACCTCGCACTGTCGAACGATGTGCTTGATTTCTTGGCACAGTCGATCGATGGCAACATACGCGAGTTGGAGGGTGTGTTGAACTCAATCTCAATGCAAACAAATCTGCGGGGAAGGGAGCTTAATCTCACCGAGATAAAAAATATCATTAAAAACAGCGCGAAACCAAAGAAAAACATCT
>DIYB01000019.1:13787-14814 GCA_002428865.1 Patescibacteria group bacterium UBA6065 | reverse complement strand
AGTTATATATACGAAAAAACAAGAAAAAAAGAGGTTGTGAAGCCGCGACAGGTTATTATGTACATCCTACGAGAAGACTTGAATATATCGTACCCATCAATAGGGGAGAAATTAGGTGGCCGTGATCACACCACCGTCATTCATTCGTGTGAAAAAATAAAAGAGGATATAAAAACGAACCAAAGTCTTGTTCAGGAACTCAGCCATATCCGTTCTTTGATTGTGTGATGAGTATAACGTGTGGATAGTGTGGTGTTGATTGGTGGATAAAACGTATACATATTTTGTTTTTATTAAGTTGGTCACACCTTATTAAAAACAATTCCCGTGTTGTGC
The DNA here is from genome assembly GCA_002428865.1 of Patescibacteria group bacterium UBA6065. Lineage (GTDB taxonomy): Bacteria > Patescibacteriota > Minisyncoccia > Phycocordibacterales > UBA6065 > UBA6065. The sequence goes on along the minus strand of DIYB01000019.1, from coordinate 14,478 downwards.
AAATTAAAAGTAGAGTTATATGTTGTTGTGTAAGGGTTTTTAAAGATATACACCTATCAACACCTATAATAGAAGTAATAGTTTCTTAATAGAAAAGATATAATACATATATGAAGATCGAATGTGTGAAGGATAAGTTGGTGGAAGCACTTGCCAAAGCAGACCGAATGACCGGGAAGCATCTTTCACTACCTGTTCTCTCGTGTGTGTATTTAAAAGCAGAAAAAACAGAGGTAATTCTTCGGGCAACAAACCTTGATTGTGGTATAGAGATACGAATACCAGCAAAAATCTCTCAAGAAGGAGAGGTGGTGTTTCAGGGACCTGTTCTTAATTCTCTCCTCTCTGGTATACAAAAGGACAAAAACATCACCATAGAATCAAAAGATGGTTCAATTGTGGTGTCTACACAAACAAACACCTCGATTATTAAAACCCAATCACCAGAAGATTTTCCAACAATACCGAGAACGGATACAGATAAGGTGATCGATATTGACCCACAACTTCTTATACGAGGATTACGGTCTGTGTGGTACAGCGCATCAACATCATCTGTTAAACCAGAACTTGCGAGTGTGTATGTGTACAAAGACGGCAGTGATCTCGTGTTTGTTTCCACGGACTCATTTAGGCTTGCTGAGAAAAAAGTAAAAGTAAAAGAATCATTACAGTTTAATCCAGTCATCCA
>DIYB01000019.1:12111-13584 GCA_002428865.1 Patescibacteria group bacterium UBA6065 | reverse complement strand
TTTAATCCAGTCATCCTCCCTGCAAAAAACATACCAGACATCATAAAGGTGATTGAATCGGTAAAAGGGGATATACGCGTCTTTTTTGATAAAAACCAGATAGGTATCGAGGGTAAGGACTTTTACCTCATGTCGCGCGTTATAGACGCAACCTTCCCTGATTACAGACAAATACTACCCAAACTTTTTGTCTCAGAAGTCATTGTGCTTAAACAAGACATCTCTGACACGCTTAAAACAGCACAGGTTTTTACTGATAAATTCAACCAACTTTCTTTTTCTGTACACCCAAGCGAAAAAATATTCACACTATCCACAAGGAACAGTGAGGTGGGTGAATTTAAGAGCGGCATAGACGCAACGCTATCAGGTCAAGATATTGATATAAACTTCAATTATCGATACGTTCTCGATTGTTTGTCGTCGATCGAAGCGGATAGTCTATCTTTCTCACTCTCCGGTCCAAACAAACCAATGGTTGTACGTGGTGTTTCTGATAAAACTTTCACATATCTTGTGATGCCAATGAACAGATAACATGTTCAATATACAAGACTATCTCAAGAAATTTTCTTCCTTTGGTCTAAAAGATGAACTCACCATATCGGCGATCAAACAGGCAATAGTTTCTCATACACAGGCACAGGAACCGATTCACGTAACCCTACGAGGAGGCATTGCGTATGTACAAACAACACCATCATTACGCACACTTCTTTTTATGAATAAAGAAAATATTATTACTACTACAAATAAAAACGCACCGAGAAAAATTAAAGATATCCGCTAACCATCAAATCGTACAAGAAGAGTTGTTTCTACAACAGCACGATTGTAAACAGAATCAATCCCCACAACACGAACAGAGTTTGTCTCTTGAACGTCTGGTATGTCTTTTGGCGAGAATCGATATATAAACGGCTGATACGGAAGCTCTGCTACAAACCGATCATTGATGAATATCTGGACTCGCGACAAAGGATACCTTCCAGAACTTGTTACGAGGAGTGGTATCGTGTCCGATAGACCATATAATGTTGAAGACACAAGGTTGTTGATCGATAACCGCGGCATGTTTTCTGGTGTATGAACATCATCTACCTCTGTTGGTATGGATGGACTTGTTTCATCAACAAAACCATTTGCCTCGGCCCACAAACGAACAGGTACCTCCCAGCGCTCAAATTGCGGATCTTTTGCTGGGTCTGTTGGTGGTGGTCCGAGGGGGTTTGATTTATCAACCCAATAGAGAATTGAACGGACATTTTGAATCGCAACCTCTTTTTGTGTTTCTTTGGGTGTGTATTCGGTAGCGAGTTTTCCTGAAACAGTATCAATGGTGTATGTCTCGCCACCCTGCCATATTCCTCTCATAACCGGCTTCTGACCGTCTCTTTCTGGGTATTCTGGTTTAGGGAAAAAGGTTTTCTCATTTCTCGCCAGCGCCTCACGCATAAGAGATGACCAAAGGGG
>DIYB01000019.1:9315-11927 GCA_002428865.1 Patescibacteria group bacterium UBA6065 | reverse complement strand
ACCAAAGGGGAGCGACAATTTGACCAGCAACCTTTTTTTCCATGGAGGTGTTATCGTTGTTTCCTGCCCACACACCAACAACAACATTTGGAGAGTATCCAATTGTCCAAGCATCCTTGTAATCGTTTGTGGTACCGGTCTTTACTGCTACATCATATCCAGGAACAAACAGAACTGATCGTGACCCGTACGCGGGCGTTCGTGCTTCGTTGTCAGAGAGGATGTCTGATATTGTTCGAGCTGACTCCGCTGAGAGTGCCTGAATTGATCGTCCTCTTGGCAAGGAGAGCATAGATCCTTTCGAGTCTGTGACCGAGACAATGGCACGAGGGGACACCCACACACCATCATTTGCAAATGCTCCATACGCCGACGATATTTCGAGAGGAGACACCTCTCCACCACCAAGCACAAGGGTGAGTCCATATGCATCTGCTTTTCCGAGGCTCGAGATACCTATGTTTTTTGCGAGTATAAGAGCGTCTCGTATACCCACAAGATAGAGTGCTTTGATAGCAGGTATGTTGATTGATTGAGCGAGTGCTTCGCGTACGGAAATTGGTCCCCGAAACTTTTCATCATAGTTTTGTGGTCGGTAACAGGTCGAGGACGCGGTTTTTTGGGGATTGATTGGCTCACCCAGTGGTGTGCATTCGGTTGAGAATTCAGTCTCGAGATCAAAAAGAATTGTGTCTGGCGTGTATCCTTTTTCGAACAGAGCAGCATATACAAGTGGTTTCATTGTTGATCCGGGCTGTCTGTGCGCGGTTACGATGTTGAAGTTTCCATCTATACTTGTATTGAAATAATCGCGCGAACCAACCATGGCGACGATGTCCCCTGTCTGGGGTATAAGTGCAATCATGCCAGCGTTTGATGCGTTGAAATTTTTCTCGTTTGTATAGGCAGTTTCTTTGACGAGCTCCTCGGCACGTTTCTGGAATTCATAATCAAGCGTTGTGATAACTGAGAGCCCACCAACATCAACCGCTTCTTTTCCATACAACTGCTCGAGTTGGTTTATCACATAAAAAACAAAATGGGGTGCTTTGATACCAAATTCATCTTTTGGCTGAAACACAACCTTCTCTTTGAGAGCGTTTTGAACCTCTTGTTCTGTCGCAAAACCAAGTTCACGCATTCGTTCGAGAACAAGTTGTCGCCGAGCTTCAAGTGCGTCGATATTTTTTCCGTACGGGGAATAAAAGGTTGTTGCTTGTGGTATGGCTGCGAGATAGCTTGCCTCAGCAAGAGTTACTTCTGAAGCGCTTTTTCCAAAAAATGCTTTTGATGCCTCCTCAACACCGTATCGATTTCCACCGTACGGTATTTCATTGAGATACACTGACAATATCTCATCTTTTGTCATGACACGTTCAAGACGTGGTGCGAGTACCCACTCCTTTAGTTTTCGAGAAATCTTCTTGTCGGTAGTGAGGAGTGCGTTTTTAATCACCTGCTGGGTGATAGTTGATCCGCCCTGGCTGTACTCGCGAGATATAAAATTCGCCAACACCGCCCGCACGATCGACGAAAATTTAATACCCTCGTGGTTGTAGAAATCAGCATCTTCTATGGCAACCGTCGCATATTTAATGTAATCGGATATCTTTTCTGACGGGACAACCGTTCTGCGGACAGAATCGTGAACATCATAAAGGAGCACTGCCCCCGTACGATCATATATTTTCGTTGATTGAGATACACGCCTCGATTCAAAAGACGTTAAATCTGGCATCCGAAATGATGCTATCCAGAAAAAAACAACCGAAACCACACAAAGCGTGATAATAAGAGCAATGAGGGCAATATCACGCTTTGTGTGGGCTTTTAGATGAACCCAAAGTCTTTCCAGTAATGTTGTATACATTGATACGGCTAACGATAACATCAAAAAAAAGCACCAACAAGACGACGGTGCCGTGTGATGGTGTTACAGAAAACCCCGCACTTGCGGGGCCTGTTATTACCAACTTTCTTCTTCCGGTAAAAAATCAGTGAGAGGGTCGTCGCTTTCTTCTGACTCCTCCTCATCGAGGGGGAGCGCATCATCATCGTCGAGCTCAACCTCTTCGTCATCACTCGCTACTTTTTTAGGACTCGGATCATCCTCCTCCTCCTCATCTTTTTCTTTGAGTACATCAAGACTCTCGTGTTCTTCCTCCTGTACCTCGTTTCCTTTTGGATCCTCTTTTTCTATTTTTTTATTTTTCGGCATATCAGTTGATGAAACGCTCTATTATTAACAAATCAGTTTTTATTTGGAAAGGTCTTGTATCTGTGGATATCCACACACCCTGTTGTTGTATTGGTAGCTATTCTACTTTTTCTCAGTAAAACGTTCTGTTGCAAAACAGGTAATTCCTATTGCCATGGCGTCGTATTCATCATCAAGTGCTTCTTTGTTGATTCGAAGTATTTTCTTGGTCATAAAAATAACTTGATCTTTATCACTTTTTCCATATCCTGTCACAGCGACTTTGACTTGCATTGGATTGTATTCAAACACAGGAAGACTTGCTCGTGCGGCTTCTGTGAGTATGACCCCTCTTACTTCAGCAACCTTGAGGGCTGTTTTTTGATTGACCGAAAAGAAGAGTGTTTCTGTTGCA
>DIYB01000019.1:6379-9076 GCA_002428865.1 Patescibacteria group bacterium UBA6065 | reverse complement strand
GGAGAGTGGTCGCGTATGATCTCGGCAAGCCGTTTTGAGACCACAAGAAGCCTTTCCTCGTGTCTGTGTTTTTTTTGTGTCTCGAGACATTCCGAATACAGAAGGGATTCTTTTCCAGTCCCTTCTCGTTCGACAATGGCGATGCCGAGACGGTCATATCCAGGATCTACTGCGAGTATACGCATAGAACCATCATATCAAAACAAGTTACTCGACATTTGTGTACACGTCTTGGACTTCCTCGTTCGCTTCGAGATCGTCAACAAGTTTTTCGAGAAGGACAAGATCACTATCAGATAGCTCTACAGTCACGTGTGGTTTCCAGGTCGCACCTTCTCGTGTGAATGCCCATGATGCGCTACCCAAAGCGGCGAGCGCACACCCGTTCTCTGAGAGGATGTGTTTTACCTCCTGAGCAGCTTTATTTTTGTTTGACGTCAGTGCTTCAATGATAATTGCGCAACCTCCAGGACCATACGTTTCATACATAATCGGTTCAAGGGTGGTGCCGGGTTCGGATGCTTTTTTGATGGCTCGTTCAATAACATCGTTGGTTACATCCTCGCTTCGTGCGCGCTCTATGAGAGCTCGTAGTGAGGCTGATGTTCTATCACCTTTTACTTTTTGTGCTTCTGCAGATATAAGCTTTGCGTACTTGGAGTAGAGTTTTGACTTTGCACCATCAGTCTTTGCCTTCTTATGTTTTATTTGCGACCACTTGTTGTGTCCTGCCATACGTGTTGTGTCTACGAGAGTAATGATCCTCGAATACCGAGATGGCCAAAAGCCTTCGGTGTCGCCTTTCTACCACGAGGAGTTCGCTCTATGAGTCCGAGCTGAAGGAGGTAGGGTTCATGCACCTCTTCGATTGTTGCTTCTTCTTCTGAAAGAGATGCTGCAAGAGTGTTGAGTCCGACTGGTCCACCACCAAATTTATCAATTAGGGTTTTCAAGAGGTCTCGATCACTCTGGGTAAGTCCCAGAGCGTCTATACCAAGCATGGTGAGGGCACGGTCCACGATGTCGACAGTGATAGTTTGTTTCTCAATCTGAGCCAAATCGCGGACACGTTTCAAAAGATAGTTTGCTGTACGTGGTGTAAAACGACTTCGCTCCGCAATAATACGAGCAGATGCTGAATCAATCTCAATTCCAAGAATACGCGCCGATCGAAGAACGATGGTCTCAATCTCTTCGCGCGTGTAGAACTCGAGTTTGAAAGTGCCTCCCGAAAAACGTGAGCGCAGTGGAGACGAGATCATGGCAACTCTGGTTGTTGCGGCAATGAGTGTGAATCGTGGCAACTCGAGTTGTATTGTACGTGCAGATGGACCCTTGCCGATGATGATGTCGAGCGACCCAGATTCCATGGCAGGGTAGAGAATCTCCTCAATTGTTTTGTTGAGTCTGTGTATCTCGTCAATAAAGAGTATGTCGCCGGGCGCTAGGTTGGTGAGGACTGACGCGAGATCGCCAACTTTCTCAATCGCTGGTCCAGAGGTTGATTTCATTTGCGAGCTCGTCTCTTTTGCGATGAGGTGGGCGAGAGTTGTCTTGCCCAATCCTGGTGGACCGTAGAAAAGGATATGCTCGGGAGGGTGTCCTCGCTCTGATGCGGCTCTTAGTAGAACACGGAGGTTCTCTTTGATGTTTTTTTGACCAACGTACTCCTCCCACGACGACGGTCTAAGTGTGGTATCGAGGAATAATTCATCAGATCCGGAAACACCCTTGTTTTTGCCGGTTTTTTCGGTATCATGGGAGCCCGCAGTAGAGATACTTGACATAACTATATGTTTATGCTAGACTTATCTATGAAGCAGTACGCAATGGAGGTTCCAGAGCATGAATCTCTAAGCGATTAAACCTTTTAGGTTTACTAGTGAATATTCTCGGGACGTTCTGGTTTGCAGTCTTCGGACGGTATTACTGGGGCTATCCTAAGAACTTCATTTAACTTTAGATGCACATCTGTAAGTATCGCTTGGAGATTTATGATCTGGAAGGAGGGGCCGCCACGAAGGCGGCTTTTTCTGTGGCCATACTACGCTCGGCATCATTCATATGCAATGTGCACAACTCAAAGGAACACGAAAATCGTATGAAGCAAGCCTATGCTTCGTCGGAGAGCTCGATGACGCGTCGCAATTCATCAAGTGATGTTACACCAGAGAGCACCTTGAGGAGACCATCCTCTTCCATAGTGAGGATTCCCTGACTCTGAGTCGCTTTACGTACCTCTCGCTCACTTGATTTGCCACGTACCGCCTCCTCAAGCAACTCATCCGTGAGAATTGCTTCGTAAATACCGATGCGTCCACGGTATCCGGACCCATTACACTCTGGACATCCTACAGGATCATAGACAGTTTCTTTCGATATACCAACAAGTGATTCTGTATCAGAAAACGAGGAAACAATCTTGTCGATATATGCACGTTCCGGTGTCGAAACAGGTCGAGCTTTCTTGCATCGTGTGCACAATTTACGGACGAGGCGCTGTGCGAGGACTATATTGATGGCTGAGGTTATTGTTTTTGGATTGACTCCGAGGTCAATGAGACGGGGAAATGATCCAGCGGCGCTATTTGTGTGCAGGGTTGAGAAGACGAGGTGTCCCGTCTCTGCAGAGTCGATAGCGATTTTTGCTGTTTCTTCGTCGCGGATTTCACCGACCATGATGATGTCCGGATCCTG
>DIYB01000019.1:0-6097 GCA_002428865.1 Patescibacteria group bacterium UBA6065 | reverse complement strand
TCGATGGGATCCTCGATGGTGATGATTTTTACCCCCGGAGTGTGTATCTTCCTCAAGAATGCATAGAGAGTGGTTGTCTTTCCTGATCCAGTTGGTCCTGTGGTGAGGATCATACCGTTTGGTTTCTCGATTTCTTTCTGAAGAATCGCAAGAAGTTTTGATGGAATACCAAGCTCCTCGAGGGGAACCTGAATTGATTTTGGATTCAGGATTCTCAGCACAATTGATTCGCTGTAGGCACCGGGGAGTATCGAGGTGCGTATCTCGATATCATCGGCGATTTTGACAGAGAAACGACCGTCTTGCGCCTCACTTTTCACATTGAGTTTGAGTCCTGACAACAATTTGATTCGCGAGAGAAGGAGTCCGAATGTTTCAAGATCAATGACGGTAATATCAGTAAGCACTCCATCGAGACGGTACCTCAATCGAGCGTACGCTTCCTCTGGTTCGATGTGTATATCTGATGCTCGTGTTGCGAGCGCCCCAGAGAGAACAATCTCGAGTATTTTTGATATACGGAATCCTTTTTTGAGCTTGATAATTTCCCCAATCTGCTTTTTGACGTCATCGATCGTTTGTATGCTTGCAAGGAATCCCTTGATTTCCTCGCTTGATACCTCGAGTGCACCGGCTTTGGTTTCTATTGAGAATGACAGGTCAGCGTATCTTGACCACGCTTTTTCGAGTGAAGACGATGATGCCACCGCAACGCTGACCTCAAACCCTTTTGCTTTGAGTCGGTCAATTGCTTGTACGGTTTTATCAAAGGCGGGGGAGAGGGCGGCGACTTTGATTCGTTTACCGACGAGAGAGAACCCTGCAATTTTCGATTCACGTGCTTCTTGCTCGGGGATAAGCCGGAGTGCATCCATGTTGATAGGGATCGGGACGAGATCAACATATTCAATACCGTGTCGCTCGGCGACAATCTGTGCAATATCCTCCTCCTCTTTTTTTCGGAACTCTTCGAGTTTTTTGTCCTGCTTCTCTTCGTCGAAATTGACAGTCATGGTGCTATTGTATCGTCTTTTGTGGCCCAATTAAAGCCATTTTCAGATTGTTGACTTATATGCTTATTAAGTGGTATAATATAATTAGAAAGTATGGCGTGGTGCCACACTCACAACACTGTTTTTTTCATGAAAAACATCCTCTTAGTTCTCGTCATTGTGTCAGCGACTCTTTTGTCCGGATGCGTAACATCAAACGGTCGGGGAACGTATACGGCAAATCTCGGACCGCTCGGTGATACGGTGAAGTTTGGGGTGGTCAGGGATCCCAACCGGATAGACTTTGATCAGCAAGAGGTTGCCGCACGTAAGGGATCTGAGCGATCAGGTTTCTATGTGCGAAACGACGACCCGAATATTCGGATCGAGGTTCGCTGGTCTCTCTACTATCGTCCGGCGCCGTGGGATCCGATCCTGCGGAAGTATCGCGAACCAGTTCTCATGCGGGAGGGAACCCTTTCATCTGGTGGGTATGGGGTTTCCTTTTGGCAACCGCGACCGGTCCTGGTCTCTCGGAACCAGTTTATCCGTGCCAAGGTGTCCGTCATTGATCGGACCGGTCGCGAGGTCCGATCACGGATGACAGAGGTCGGTCCAAACGAGGATTGGCCACGGACAGACTATCTCTGACTGCGGGGCTCGCTTTAGGCGAGCCCCTTTTTTATTTCTTTTAAGTCTGTAGAATCGGTGCATGGTATCAAAAAGTATTGAAGAGACGAATCAGATTGCACGGAGTGTTCTCGCATCACTTACTCCGGAGGCGGGCACCGCAGCGGTGATACGTCTTGTAGGTGATCTCGGGTCAGGCAAAACGACATTTGTTCGAGCGCTCGCGCATGGGCTTGGTGTCGATGCGACCGAAGTGACAAGCCCGACTTTTGTGGTTATGAAATCATACCGAACAACACACAACACGTGGAGACGTTTCATACATATCGATGCGTACCGACTCTCAACCACAGAGGATGCGCGCATCCTCGCTCTCGATGAGGCGCTTTCTGATCCCCACACCATCATATGTATTGAGTGGCCCGAGCACTTGAAGGTTGTAGTGCCTCAGAAAACCACCACACTTCTCTTTACTTTCATAGACGAAACGACTCGAAAAATAGAGGTACAATAAGCGTATGAACGCGAAAAAGCGCCTCATCCTCCTCGACTCTCACGCGATACTTCATCGCGGATACCACGCACTCCCTGAATTTTCGACATCAAAAGGGGAACCGACCGGGGCTTTGTTTGGACTCATGTCGATGATTCTGTCTATTGTCGAGTCTCAAAAACCCGACTACATTGTCGCTGCGTTTGACCTGCCAAAACCCACCCATCGACACGTGGCGTATAAAGACTACAAATCAGGTCGCGCAAAAGCGGATGATGCTCTCATTGACCAAATCAAGCGATCAAAAGACGTGTTTGCCGCACTCGGTGTTCCAGTCTATGAGCACGAAGGGTTTGAGGCGGATGATATTCTTGGCACCATTGTCGAATTGACGAAAAAAGACAAAAATCTTGAGATTGTTATCGCCTCAGGTGATATGGACACCCTCCAACTCGTTTCGGGCAACCGAGTTCGAGTCTATACTCTCAAGAAAGGGATCAAGGATACGATCATGTACGACGAAGGGGCAGTGCGCGAACGTTTTGGTTTCGGTCCCGAACTTCTCGCTGACTACAAAGGACTTCGTGGTGACCCATCAGACAACATTGTTGGTATCAAAGGTATTGGTGAAAAAACTGCGACCACCCTCATTACCACATTTGGTTCAATTGAGGATATGTATACAGCCCTCAAAAAAGACAAAGACGCTTTCGCACGCAAGACAGGACTTACTCCCCGTGTCGTAGAGCTTCTTGAGAAAGGTGAGGAGGATGCTGAGTTTTCAAAGGTGCTTGCGACAATCCGCCGCGATGCACCTATCGAGTGGGCGATTCCATCGACGACGTGGCGCGACGGCATTGATCTTGTGCGGGCTGATGCACTTTTTGCAGAACTCGAATTTCGGACGATGGGTGCTCGACTTCGATCCGCGCTTGGCCAGAAATCATCCCTAAACGAGGAGCGCATAGAGGTAGAGACTCCCAAAGAAGAGATACCTATCCGTGATATGAAAGAAGCCGCAGTTATGCTCTGGCTCATCAATTCAAATATCACCGACCCCTCTCTTGATGACATCTACACCTTTACCAAAACACGCTCATTTTCCGAGGCGCACGAAGTGCTCATGCGAGAGCTCAGAGAGAGAAATCTCGTCGATGTGTATGAACGGATTGAGAAACCGCTTATTGCTATCTGCGACACAATGACCGCACATGGTGTCCGGATTGATACGGTAGCCCTTCGTGCGCTTTCAGACGAGTTTCATAAAGAATTGTCGGAACTCGAACGGTCGATATGGAAGCAGGCGGGAGAAGAGTTCAATATCGCATCGCCAAAACAGCTTGCTGACATTCTCTACGTGAAGATGGGTCTTGTGCCAAAACGCGCCAAGAAAACCGCAGGTGGAGCGCTCTCGACCAAGGAGAGCGAACTCGAAAAAATCATCGATCTCCACCCAATTGTTCGTGACATTATGCGTCACCGCGAACTCTCAAAACTTTTGGGGACATATATCGATGCAATTCCGACGCTTGTGGGTGCTGATGGCCGACTCCACGCGACCTTTGTCCAATCAGGAACAACCACAGGCCGTATGTCATCACGAGATCCAAATATTCAAAACATACCAAATCGGACGGATGAGGGTCGCAGGATTCGTGATGCGTTTGTCGCCGAGCGAGGATGCCGTATCGTATCTCTGGACTATTCTCAGATTGAGCTTCGTATCGCCGCATTCCTCTCGAAAGATGAGAAAATGATAGGTATTTTTAAACGCGGAGAAGATGTGCATGCAGCAGTTGCTGCAGAAGTGTATGGGGTTCCGGTCGACAAGGTGACCAAGACGATGCGTAGTCAGGCAAAAGTCATTAATTTCGGTGTTATGTATGGGATGGGTGTTGTCGCACTTCAGAAAAACCTTGGTACTGATCGTGCTACCGCACAGAAATTTCTCAACGACTATTTCGAAAAATTCAAAGGTCTCGCATCATACCTCGATCAAGTAAAAGCCGAGGCCGCTCGGCTCGGGTACACCGAAACCTTTTTCGGCAGACGCCGGTACTTCGATGGTATTCGATCGAAAATTCCGTTTGTTCGTGCGGCAGCAGAACGTATGGCCATCAACGCACCAATTCAGGGCACTGAGGCTGATATTGTAAAGATTGCCATGATACAACTCGAGGATCTCGTATCAGAAAAATATGAAGGCAAGGCACGTATCCTCATGCAGGTACACGACGAAATTGTGTACGAAGTCGAGGCACAAAGCGCAGAGTCATTTGCTCATGACGCGAAGATGATTATGGAAGCGGTGATACCGCCGAAGGATATATCTGGCATCGTGTGTGTCGCAGAGGCCTCGGTAGGAGATAACTGGGGGAGTGGGCTCGTGAAAATGAAGTAGTAAGTATGGCGTGTACAGTAGTAAGTACCGCGCAAAACGTCTCTATTGAGCCGTTTTGTATGTATTGACAAATAGATATATAAGGTTTATAATATATGTGTAAGAGTATTTTGATACCCATATGGTTGTCATGAGCAAAAGCGGCTGAATATTCGGCCACTCCTGCTCATGACAACCTCCGTACAGTCCAATGCCCCGACCGTGGCTACCAAAACGTTCAACGTCATCGCAATCGGCATTTGGTCGAAGTTATTCCGTGACTTGGTAATCGGGGAATTGCCGAGAGAGATGCTCTTGCGAGGGTATCTCACACCAGCTGCTTCGACGATCGAGGTCGATGAGACGGCTATGACGGTGTTGTATAACGGGAACACCTATCCGTTCATCGCTTATAGCACCGGAATTCACGGTGTCGCAAGGACCGTTGAGTTCCAAGCGGAATGCCTCCATGTGGTGGCCTACACCGATTCACCAGCCCCCCAATCATCGGTATCAAGCGAGTGGATCATCAAGGCGATGAACCGCCGCAAGTCCGATCCTGGTTCCGGCTATTAATCAAAGCCGTATTATCCAGTTTATTGAGAGTCTGGCTAAATACTCTCTATAGCCCGCATTCGTGCGGGTTTTGTTTTGCCCGAAAAACGGTAGACTTGAAGTAATGTTATACGTCATTTACGGTACTGATATAGATAAAGTGCGCGAAAAGGCGAGTGCCTTGCGTGATGCTCTCACAAAGAAAAAGCCTGACGCATCGCTTTTTACCATGACGGGGGAGGATGTTTCTGGTGAGAGGCTCGACGAGCTTGTCGCGAGTCAGGGTCTCTTTGAGAATAAATATATCGTCTATGCCGACCGTATTCTGGAAAATCGTGACGCAAATGATGTTGTCTACGAGCGTCTGCCACTCATGAAGGAGTCGCCAAATGTGTTCATCATGCTTGAGGGTAAATTGCTCGCCGAAGCAAAGAAAAAACTTGAGAAATATGCAGAAAAAATGGAGGAACACGCTCTCAAAGATGCACCAAAGAAACAATCAAACGATATATTTGCTCTCGCTGATGCGTTTGGTAAAAGAGACGCTCAATCGCTCTGGGTACTCTATCGAAAGGCGATCGATGAGGATGCGGTACCTGAGGAGGTGCACGGTATCATCTGGTGGCAGGCAAAATCAATCGCGCTTGCGATGACTGGTCTCTCGCCAGTTGAGACAGGACTCAACCCGTTTGTCCACAAGAAGGCACAGTCGTTTGCAAAGAATTTTACACGAGAGGAAATGAATACCATCCTCTCAGATCTCGTTCGTATGTATCATGATGCCCATAGGGGAAAACACGATTTCAAGATAGCGCTCGAGAAGTTTGCTTTGGATTTGTAATTTGTCCACCCACCAGGAATCTCTCCGTACCGGAGCAGTACACCTTTTGGACAGAGTACTGTCTCAAAAGGTCTTCGATTCTTGGACGCGAGCATACCATGCTCGCTTGAGCGGACATTTCGCGGATTTCGTGTCCGCCCACCAGGAATCGAACCTGGGACCATCTCCTTAAAAGGGAGCTGCTCTACCGACTGAGCTATGGGCGG
>DIYB01000022.1:42606-43939 GCA_002428865.1 Patescibacteria group bacterium UBA6065 | reverse complement strand
TTTCGTATTTTGGGAATACGTGTTTTTTGAGTCGTTTTGCCTCTTCTTTGACTGATTTTGCTTGAACCGCGAGTTCTTTGGTCGGATCGGGCTCGTCGATACGAGGACAGATCACATACGCTTGTCGTCCCGCTTCAAGCTCTCTTTGTACCTCTTTGTACATTTTGTCGCGCGTGTCTGGCATGACGATGGTAGTCACGATTGGCTTTCGTCCTGCTGGCATCTCGTCGAGGAGCGAGAGATCGAGGTCTCCAAAAGCGGTGAGTGCGAGTGTGCGTGGTATCGGTGTTGCAGTCATCGAGAGAAGGTGGGGTGTCGAGCGGTGTTTTGTCACCAGTTTTTGTCTCTGCGTTGTACCAAATCGGTGTTGCTCATCGATCACGGTATAGGCGAGATCCTTGAATACAACACTCTTCTCGATAAGGGCGTGCGTGCCGATGAGGATCGGTATCTCGCCGTTTGCCACCCATTTTTTGAGTTGCGCACGGGATATGTCGGTCCAGCCGGAAGGGTTTACTTTTGACGGGAATTTTCGACATCCTCTACCGGTGATGAGTCCGATCTGGATTGGGAGATGTCGGAAGTACTGTATGAATGATTCGAAGTGCTGTGTTGCGAGTATTTCAGTCGGACACATGTAGGCAACCTGGAGTGATCCAGATGTACGCCCTTTTGGTCTCGTGGTCGCGACGGCGTAGACGGTGGTTGCGGCAACCGCGGTCTTGCCTGATCCGACGTCACCTTCGAGTAGTCTCGACATCGGTTCACCGCTCTGCATATCGGAGAGTATCGAATTGATCGCTCTTTGTTGGGCACGAGAGAGTGTGAAAGGGAATCGGGCAACAAACTCTTTTACTTTTTCTGGATCTGGATCGATGAGATATGACGATCCGCTTTTCCACGCTCTTCGTTCTCGCTGTTTTTCGAGTTGAATATAAAAAACTTCTTCAAATGAAAATCGTTTCCGTGCTGCGATCGCGTCTCCTTGTTTTTGTGGGGTGTGTATCCAGATGAGTGCTGATGACAGTGATGGAAGGTTGTATTTTTTGAGTATGATCTCCGGTATCGAATCAGCAAGTGCTTCATGTACACCAGCACGAAAGATCTTTTGGATCGTGTGATAAATCCAGTTTGATGAGATGCCACGGGATTCGGGATAGACCGGATAGAGTATGTGTGACTCACCTTCTTTGCCAAAGAGGCTTTCTCCTGCACCTGCTGGCACCGCGCTTATATGTTCGAGTTTCGGGTTTGAGAGATAGAGGGTGCCTTTTCGCTCAGCGACTTTGCCCTCGGCTCTGACGAGTGATTTTTCTCTCGTCATTTTTGCAAT
>DIYB01000022.1:41111-42405 GCA_002428865.1 Patescibacteria group bacterium UBA6065 | reverse complement strand
TTTCTCTCGTCATTTTTGCAATATATGGCTGGTTGAACCACACCGCTTTGATTGAGAGGCCTGACGCATCGGTGATGGTACCCTCGGCCATCGGTATTTTTGAACGCCACCCCTTCGACGCTTTCAAATGTGTGATTTCTCCATAGATGACCGCGGTCTCACCCTTTGCGAGCGAGCTAATTGCACGTGACTCTGCGCTGTCTCCGTATCGCGTAGGGAAGTGATAGAGAAGATCCTCGACGGTGTGGATTGAGAGGCGAGCGAGCGCATCGCGTTGGTCTCTCGTTAGTCTGAACACATCCTCGATTTTTGCATAGGGATCCATGCCGATAGTGTATCAGACCTCTCGTACGCGGTAGGTACGGTTGGTCGACTCAAGGAGACCTTCTCGTTTCATTGATAGGAGATTTGTCTCGATCAGTCGTATGTCGCGTGCGAGTGCGCGTGAGAGCGCCTCTACAGTTTTTGGTCGTACGAGTAGTGCACGCAGGATCTGTGCGCGTAGCTCGCGGTTGGAGCCGGCAAAGCGCGATTGTTTCGTATGGTGTTTTGATGTGCGGGATGGATTTGGCACAGTACGCTTGAGATGTGCGCCGTAATCCATGAGTGCCCAGTACCACTCTCGTGCTCGACCACTGTCGAGAGTTTTTGCTATGTATGGCAGGAGGTCTTTGTCTCTCACTTGTTTTTTGCCTTTGAAAAAATGATGGAGATAGACTGCGCGTACGTTTGTCTCAATCAAAACAGTCGGCTCGTCCCACGCAAAAGCACGGATTGCACCACGGGTATAGGGTCCTATGCCAGGAAGCGGTGTTTGTGATCCAAATGCCGCTCTCGCGTCTCCTTTGTAGCTCTGAACAATGATTTCACATGCCCGCTTGAGGTATGCTGCGCGTCTGTTGTACCCGAGTCCTTGCCAGAGAATGAGTACATCTTTGAGTGTTGCTCTCGCGATTGTCTCTAAGGTGGGGAATTGTCGGATGAATGATTGGTATCGAGGAATGACGCGGTCTACCTGTGTCTGCTGGAGCATGATCTCTGAGACCATGATGTGGTACGGATCAGTCGTGTGTCTCCATGGCAGATCGTGTCGACCATGAGTACGGTAGTGACTCCATACAATTTCGATGAATTGGCGCGTAGTCATCGGCCATGAGTATATCAATAAACATAGAAAATACCTGTCTGCTGTGGTATTGTCTCATCTACTGGAGACGTGGCTGAGCTGGTCGAAAGCACCTCATTGCTAACGAGGCAGGCCGCCTTAAAACGGTCTCGAGGGTTCGAATCCCTC
>DIYB01000022.1:34065-40933 GCA_002428865.1 Patescibacteria group bacterium UBA6065 | reverse complement strand
CGAATCCCTCCGTCTCCGCCAAGAGAACTAAGTATCGGAGTGACCCATGTACTTCATGTGGTGCTTTTAACAATCTTTCTTTTCGGGTTCGCGGTGTTATACTTTTATCAGTATCGGCAATTTTCTTGTCGTTTTTATACCAAGACTTGATTAATCGTTAATTTTTAATTTTGTGCGCCCATCATTACTCCGCGGGCTCAAAAAATCAGTTGTCTTTTTTGTAACCTGTAATTTGGTCTTTGGCCCTGTGGCACCGGTATTTGCACAGTCATCATCCTCTTCGACGACATCCGCTCCCACGAGTAAGGTAAAATCATCTGCTGATACAGCTTCCTCGGTAAAAGGAAAGAAACTTGATTTGGGAAGTTTCTCGATGATGTCTAGTATGTCGGGGACGACTAAAGACCGTGAAGACCTTGTGGGAGCTGGTTTTGGTAAGGTAAAGATTGATATCAACCAGGGAGCTTTCACACAGAAGGTGGTATTTGATCTACCGCCAGGTAGAAATGGTCTCACACCCGATCTCGCGCTCATTTACAACAGCCAAGACCTTTCGGATAGTCCATATGGATACGGTTGGCAACTCTCGGTTCCTTCAATAGAGCGTTCGAGTCAGACAGGGACAGATAGGTTGTATGTCGATAGTTTCTTCACTTCTTCTCTCGGAGGTGAGCTCGTACCTCTCGATTCATCAGGTGGATACGGTCATCGATTTGAAGATGGCCGTTTTATTAAGTACCAATTTCAGAACAATGTATGGACCGCGTATGACAAGAGTGGTACGCGATACTCCTTCGGTACAACGACAGCGTCACGTCAATCAGCGACCACGAGTCCTGACAATGCGTATCGATGGATGCTCGAAGAGGTCCGAGATGCGAATGACAATTTCATAAGCTACGACTATACGAAAGACGGTAATCAGATATATCTTTCAGGTATCACGTATACAGGACACGGGTCCACTGATGGCCCGTTCACGGTAGATCTGACATACGAGACTCGTCCTGATGTATATACATCGCACAAGACGGGATTTTGGGTAAATACTGCTAAGCGACTCACTGAGGTAAAGAGCTCGGTGGATGGACAGTGGAGACGTAAATATACGATGGGGTATGCAAGCGGAGTAAACGGATCACGATCCCTCCTTGCGTCAGTTCAAGAGACTGGACGAGACGAAGACGGCAACACGGCATCACTCCCAATCACTTCTTTTGGCTACTCGTCGTCGACACCGACCTATGCAACAGGTACAAATCCCCGCATTTGGAACGGAGCTCGCATGGTCGCCGATGTTGATGGTAACGGTCTTCCGGATAAGGCGGTGTTTTGGAGTAATACCGACAATGCAAGCGCTCATCGCATCATCGACAAGAATGAGTATCCAACATATACGCAATCAAATCAGGCAGTAACCTCGGAGTTTTGGAGCTACGACAATTCAGGCCTCGGCGGAGCAAACGATTTCCCATTCCTTGAGAGAGGTGTGAGAATTTTTGATCTCAACGGAGATGGACGAGCAGATATCGTCCGAAGTTATTGGGATAGCACAGGCTTAATTCAGTCATACTATCAGAGCTCGGCACCATCTACATGGACTGCTACGAATACTCCTGTTCGTATGCCGATATTCGCTTGCTCGAACGGTTCAGAAAACGTAGCTACTGGTATTTTCGGTAATCTAAACGGCGATGGTCTCATTGATTACGTAGCGACTACGACCAACTGTGCTGGAATCAAAGGCAGTTATCTCAATGCGGGCCCTAAGAGTGGTTGGATACAGCAGAGTTCTTTTGCTCCGATTGCTTCGATGCCTCTTTCGGCGACTGACGTGCAAGTGTCCCAGCTCGTCGATATAAATGGCGACGGTCTCGATGATTGGATGCAGTCTGATAGCGGATCGACGAGATTCTATCTCAATACTGGTAGTAATTGGGGATCAGTCGATACTCGCTGGACTATAGCGACTACCACTCGTCAGACAGGAGGATGGGATCGAGGTATTCGATTCATCGATATGAATGGCGACGGTCTCCTTGATTATGTTCGAGCGTACAATATGCCGACATATTCGAGCAAAGCAACCGGTGTCTCTGACATAGAGACCGGTACATACAACTATGTCTACCTCAATACCGGCAGTGGTTTTGCAACCTCTTCGCTCCAAGCGCCCGAATACATATTCAATGGAATTGTCTCGTCGAATCAGTGGACTGGCCGCGTAGACTACAACGAGCTTGTTGACTGGAATGGTGATAGCTTGCCGGACAGTGCAGGGAAGACAAGTACGGTCAGTGCTGGAAATACAGCGCGTACAGATGTACTCACGTTTGTTGGGTATCCTACGGGTGGCAGAACTCTCGTGGAGCACAAGTACACGTCACAGATGGCCTATGCCAATCCCGAGCTATCATTCCCAGTTCTCGTTGTTACCAAAACGACAAATGATGACGGATTCGGTGTCACGGGGTCAGTGAACTATGTCTATGAAGGAGGGCGAATTTATTATGATCCCGAGAATATCAAGGATCGTCGTTTCGCAGGATTCTCAAAGATAACTCAGATCGACTCTCTGGGTTCAAGTCAGACGTATTACCATCAGGGCAATACCGCTTCGACCACTATCGGAGAATTGAGTGATGGTCTTTCGTTGATCGGCAAGAAGTATCGCGAAGATGTTCTCACAACGGCTTCGACGACTATCAAAAAAGCATTTTATCGTTGGACGACCGATCAATTTACGACAAATGCGACGACGAGTTCCAGCACAACTGACATCGCTCGAGGCTCAACTGCATTTTCAAATGCAGTGTGGACGTCCTCAGTTTCCTTCAACTTCACCGTTGGGCAAGATGACAACATTCTTGTCCTTGTTGGAGATTCACAGGGTGGAGTAGCGGTAGGTAATGCGTCGTTTGCCGGGATACCGCTTACTCCGTTTGGACCTACTGTCACCGCTGATTCAAATAGGAATGGTAACCTTTGGTATCTAGCAAATCCTCCGACAGGTACTCACACAGTCGTTGTGAATCGTGGTGGTAGTTATGGTTGGCTTGGTGCTCATGTCACGTCATATTCCGGCGTCGATACCAATAATCCCTTTGGCGCTTATAGTGCTCAGGGCGCTATTCCAAACAGTGCCTCAACCACTGCCACCGTCATTACCGATGTTCCTCGTTCTTGGCTTGTTGGTTTCTTTGGTGTGAATGCTGGCGGGACTCGATCGGTCGATCTTGGTGCATTCTTGAATTTGAGCGATCTAGAATCATGGGATAGTAATTCTCAGATGGGGTCTACCGGGTCAAAGAGTGTCACGTACTCAAATACGAGCTCTGGTACCATGTTGAAATTTATTACTACACTCAATCCTACACGTCTCCCTGAGTCGGCCGCTCCGGTGTATTGGTTCCCTCGACTCATCGCTGAATCTACTCAAGATTTTGAAACAGGTTCAACGCATAAGGATAAGGCGATCGAGTATTCATACGCAACCTCAACAGGTAACCTTCTCCAGATGACAGAAAAGGGAGAGGTGACCGGAACCACTGATGGTACTTATTCTGATACAGGTTCTGATACACGAACGACTATCTATGCCTATAGTGCTACTACGACTCGCAATCTCACTCTTCCTACGAGCAAAGAGATCAAGAATAATTCAAACACCTCAGTTGCTCTCACCCAGTATTACTACGATAGTCAGTCTCTCGGTACCGCGCTTAAAGGCAATCTGACCAAGGAAGAAAAATGGATTACTGGAAGCGAGTATGCAAGCACAACGAAAGCATACAATTCATACGGACTGTTATCTTCCGAGACTGATCCTCGAAGCAATACGACTACCTATAGCTATGATTCGTTCAATCTCTATCCTGCGACCGTCACGAACGCTTTGAGTCAGGATACGGCTTATGTCTACGATTACATGATCGGTAAGCCGAAAGAAATCGAGGATGCTAACGGCACAGTACGTAAGACCGTCTTTGATCCGCTCGGCCGCGTGAAAGAAGAGCGTCGTACCAATCCATCTTTCCCGCTCACCACCGAACTTACGAAAGAGTACCTCTATACGGACACATTTCCGGCGAGTGTCCGTGCCCGTACTCATATATCAAGCGCAAGCACGACCGATATGTATACATATCGTGATGGTCTTGGTCGAGTCATACAGGAACGAAGTCAAGCAGAGCTTGCTGATCGATTCTCAGTGAAGAGCTATGTATACAACTCCGCAGGTCTTCTTGATAGGGAGTCATTGCCGTACTTCGCATCGACCACCGCTCGAACAAATCCGACAGATGTGTCTGCTCTCTACACTATGTATACCTACGATGCATCACGTCGTCCGCTCGCCATTGGTACAAATGTTGGTACGACGACATATACGTATACGCCATGGCAGGTGCGTATCACGGATGCAAAAAATGTTCCGAAAGATATTCGCAAGGATGCATACGGCAACATAACCACTGTCATTGAAGAGAACGGGGAGGACACCTATACGACGAGTTACACTCATGACGCGCTCGGCAATCTCACAGGTATCACTGACGCGCTCGGCAATGTGCGATCATTCTCATACGATGGGTTGTCACGTCGATTGAGTGCCACCGACCTTCATGCATCAGGAGATTCGATATATGGTATATGGAATTATGCGTACGATATCGCCGGCAATGTCGCGTCGACGACTGATCCGAGAGGTCAAAACATCGTGTATGCCTATGATTCGCTCAACCGACGACAGAGCGAGGATTATGTCGGTGCAAGTGGCACTGAAGTCACGTATTCATATGATTCATGCACCAATGGTATCAGTCGACTCTGTACGGCTTCGAGTACATCTGCGCTCATAGATTACGATTACGACATATTCGGCAATATTTCCCAGGAGGAGAAGACCATCGCTGGCAAGACATACATCACATCTCATACCTACGACAGACGTGGTGCTGTGGCCTCTGTCACGTTGCCAAATAGTACGGTGACGAGCTATGTATACAATGGCGCAGGTGCTATCGAGTCAGTTTCTCATGCAGGCAATCCGATCATTACCGACCTTGATTATGGCGCTCATGGGAAACCTGTAGAAAAGAGATTTGGGAATGATGTCGCGACATACTATGCGTATAACCCATACGCCCTCTACCGTCTCACAAACATGATTACGGCATATGTCGGACCTCTGGCATATGAATCCAAGTCAGGCGGAGTATCGGATACCCTCGCTCGTCTTGCGGAATACACGAAAGAATTCTTTGCACCGACAGTTCACGCGGAAGAAATTGGTATCACTGAAGAAGTTGCATCTTCTACCGAAGAGTCGGTCATAGTACCTGAAACAGTGGAAGTGCCCCCTGAGCCATCTGCACCTCTCAATCAGGTCGATGATATTGCTTCGACGACAGCACCAGAGATCATCGTAGAGCCTGAGGTTCCTGCAATCATCCCCGGCGAGCCCTCGATCCCTATTTCTGTACTTGCGACATCTACTGCAAGCTCGACTGTCCTTACGGTTAAAGAGTCTTCGCGTTTCATTACTCAGGCACGGGAAGGTTCCATCCGAGCTATCTTGGAGGGCAAGAGTCCGTACAGGCGCGCCGATGTGAAGGGCGAGGAAATATCCAAGCGTGTGAAAACAAATCGTTTTAAACGAGACAACTACACTATCGAGATAGTGTCAGTAGAGTCTATTAAGGGTGGCGTTCAAGCATTCGTCCGAGCATGGGATAAGAGAGGTAATCAGATCGGCTTTGGTACAGACGGTACCGTCGATATGGAGCGTTTCCGTATCTTCAATCCACCGGTGCTTGTCCCTGACGAGCGAGGTGATATTCAGGAGGAATGGACAAAACGTGATAGCGCTACTGGAGAAATGAAGACCCACATCCGTACTCTCAGAGAGGATCCACAGGAAGCACTCCTTCAGGTGATCGAGCACAATCTCTCTGTGATGAAAAATATTCATGGATCCGAGCGCATCGTGAAAGGTAAGAGAGGTACGACAGTCAGTACCTTCTACTCATCAGCTGGACAATCAGCTCCGGTAGACGGTCAGGCGGCCTGGAATAGTCTCACTGATTGGTCGACAGCTCGTTCTTCAGCGGGAAATGTATCATGTGACACTTGTCTTGGTGGAGAAGTCGGTATTCGTGCTTGGAATTCATCCATCGAAAACATTTTCCGAAACATTTTTGGATTCGATACCGGAGCGATTGGTAACAATGTGATCTCATCCGCGACCTTGAGCGTGACTATGCACAGTGGAGCGACTGGGGGCACCAACCCAGGTGACTTCAAGGTCGTTGTCGACAAGCACACTGGTCCAGCGAGCGCGTCAGCTATCGTGAATGGCGATTACAATCTCTCAAACTGGGCTGGAGTGAAGCAGTCGAACACTGAGACAGCTATCAATACCATCTCGACAAGGCAGTATTACAACTTCGCTCTCAACTCGACAGGTCTCGGTAATATAAATCAAGCAAGTACGACATGGTTTGGTCTCCGAATCGGTCTTGATCTATCAAACACTGACCCTGGGTATCGTTCATATATGTCGTACAATGCCGAGACGGTCTTCGCTGATACCACTGGTACCACAGAGGATCCGAAGCTCGTCGTCGAGCATACACCACCCGCACCAGTATTTGATCCATTCCCCGATGTGACGGGTACCCGCGTGCAAGACCTCCGTTACTCATACGACGCTCTTGGAAACATCACCTATGTGATAGATGAGGCAAATACTGCTCTCAAGCGTGGCGTCGGATACACCTACGATGATCTCTCTCGTCTCCTCGTCGCTTCGACGACTGCTACGAGTACCACTTCGTTCAGGGAGGCGTATGCCTACAACGAGATAGGC
>DIYB01000022.1:32608-33847 GCA_002428865.1 Patescibacteria group bacterium UBA6065 | reverse complement strand
AGGTAATCTCACTCAAAAGAGTCCGTCAGCCCAGCTCGCTTCGCCTACGACCTATTCCGCTGATGTTGAGGCAGGTAGCTCACAATATTTCCAGGAGAACTCAGGTCTCGGCATCACAACTGATGGCAATAGGTCGTGGGCTGGATGGATAAAGCTTGAGTCACTTCCGACGAGCGGCAATCTCTATACGGCATTTGGTGGTCCACGTGGAGGAAATTCAGCTCATGTCTATCATCAGACCTATCTCTACAATAACGGCGGTACTCAGCAGATCTGGTTTACACGTCAGTCGAACAATTTTCAGCACTATGCCTCATACAATTGGACTCCGTCGACTGGCACGTGGTATCACATCGCGGGTACCTATGATGGTACGGATCTCAAGCTGTACCTCAATGGTTCGCTTGTGGCTCAGACCACCTCTACTCAGTCAGGAGTCGGTGATGCGGGTACTGGTACCGCCGTGGGTGCAAATTGGAGCGGGGGCATCAATTTTGATGGTCTCATAGATGATGTCCGAGTCTGGTCACGAAGTCTCTCATCGACTGAGGTTGCAAATCTTTACGCAGACGCATCAGCATTTGCAAACGGATCAAATCTGCTCGCATGGTGGAAATTCGACAACAATAGTCAGGACGCGAGCGGTAATGCGTACCATCTCTCGAGCGTGAACGGTGAGTCGTACTCGACTGATGTGCCATTTACTCCAGCTACTTCGTCTCCACGCTATACCTACACCACCTCAGGATACACAAACCCTCATGCTCCAGCCTCATACTTTGACGGCACAGCTACCACTACCTACGAGTATGACCATGCTGGTAATGTGACCTCTGCCATCCGTGGTACTGCTACCACCACCTACACATGGGACTTCATGAACAGGCTCGTGAGTGCGACGACTACGGCAACATCCTCGACATACGCATACGACCACACCCTCTCCCGTGTCTCAGAGACCGTCGGATCAAAGATCTTCCACTACCCAAATAAGTACTATTCTGCAGAGTATACCGATGGCACATACCAGACCGGTACCTCCACCTCATACATCTGGGCAGGGGACACCTTAGTCGCATACGTAGAGCGTCCTATCGCTTCAGGAAGCCCTTCAGGCACCGCCAAGACATACTATGTACACCCAGACCATCTCGACAGCACTAGCATCGTCACAGATGAAGAGGGAGATACTGTCCTCGAGAAAGACTACCTCCCATATGGCTCTACCAGAGTGGAGAC
>DIYB01000022.1:32045-32366 GCA_002428865.1 Patescibacteria group bacterium UBA6065 | reverse complement strand
AGTTTGAGAATGAGGGCAATGACTTGTCGTATTTGAACGCACGCTATTATGAGGGGGCTCGTGGACAATTTCTTTCGCAAGATCCAGTTTTCTGGGAAGTGGGATTAACGCAGGATGGTAAGTCTGTACTTCAAAATCCACAAGTGCAGAACTCTTACTCTTACGCTTTAAATAATCCTATCCTATTAAAGGATTCGAGCGGTAGGTGCCCTGTATGTGTACCTATGTTAATTGGGGCAGGTGCTTCGATAACTGGGCAGTATTTATTCGATGTATATAACAATGTCAGTACGAATGGTTGGAGTTTGTCTGCCTACTATT
>DIYB01000022.1:28413-31807 GCA_002428865.1 Patescibacteria group bacterium UBA6065 | reverse complement strand
TTCAGGTCTTTCTGATGGAAAAACATATTTGACTCGCGCCGGACAAGGTGCGGCAGCAGGCGCTTCCGTGGTGTTAGCTCCTTTAGTTGCTACAGGGGTAATTGGTCAAGCAGTGTTCGTTGGGGGTGTCTCAGGTGTTTCAAGTATTGGTGGAAATGCAATCTTGGGCGAGCCAATAACTGCGGGAGGAACTCTTACTGACATAGCTATAAATACGGTTTTGTTTGGAGCGGGATCATATATTCCTGGGGTGCGTGGAGCTCTGCCAAAATTTGGTTCATTAAAATTCTTTACTGGTGCTCACACTGTACGCAATGCGCAGGAATTAGTCGTTGATGCGGGAGCTAATTATTTCGGTAGTATAATAAATGGATCGTCTGCGAATAAAGGTACGGCAAAGTCAGCAGGTTCATTTGGTATAAATGGTAATACAACGATTACAACAAAGAACGTGGGTTCAGTTATCAAATTTATTTCACAATTTATTAAGTAATAAAATGCAAGAAAAAACAATTTATAAATCAAAAAAATCGTTGATATTCGGGGGATTAATTCTCGTTATTTTTGTTCTTCTTGCTTTCGTTTTTCCATTAGCTATCCAAGATGGACCGGTTTCGAAGAATGAATTATTTGGCGTAACTCTGTTTTTAATAGTGGGTATTGTCTTGGCCATAGTTCCATTAGGCGGAAAGTTGGAAGTGGGTAATGACTATATCAAATCATCTTTTTTTGGTCTAAAAGCAAATGAGATTCATGCTAATGATGTTGAAAAAATAGTATATGGAAACGTGATTGCGGGCGGACTTGGATTTGGTAAGGGTGTAAAGTTTTGGACTTCTAAGAATGGAAACAAAAAACTACACAGTCTTTCTGAGATGACATATGGTAAAGAGGCAATAAAGCACGTCAAACAGGTTCTCGAGGCAAATTTGCAATAGGCTTTTTATGACCTCTGTGGTACTTGAGAAAGCGCAATAGTTTTTATTTCTGTTCCGTATTTACGTACTTCTTAAGTCTATCTGCATAAGTGATTCTCCCTCGCAGGCAGAACCCCAGTCGGAGACGGTGATTCTATCTCGAAAGAGATAATATCTTGTCCTTGTATATGATTTTTGATCTGAGATTGATTAAAAGTTCTCGTTTTTCTGTAGAGGATCCTTCTTTGAGGATATATTTTGCATAGTTTCTGATATCAGCATCTCTGTTAGTTTTGATCATTTCTTTTGCTCCAATAACGGATCTTTGGAAGATATTGAACCGTTTAATTTCATCCTCAAGCTTCTGCCTCATTCCGAGCTCATCGAGGCTGACTTTGTCCAAGATTTTGAGTAATTCTACAATGAGCTCTTCTTCGCGGATGTACTTGTTTTTGCAGTTTCTGTCACGGGCCCGAGAACAAGAGTAATAGATGTATCGGTTTGCTCCTCCGGACTTGAGCTCTTTCCATTTTTCTTCGGCCGATATACCTGATCCGCAATATCCACACGTGAATAGTTTTGTGAATGCAAATTCTTTGGTCTCTCGCACTATCTGATCTCGCTTGAGTTGTGCTTTGGTCTTTTCAAAAAGTTCCTGAGTTATAAGTGGCTGATGCTTTCCCTGATACCAGTTGCCACTTTTTCTTGGTCGTTCGAATACGCCGTAGTAGAAAGGGTTCTCGAGTATGCGATATACACCCGAGAGGGTGAGGGGCTTGTTACCTCTTGTGTAGAAATTGAGTTCAAACCTGAGCCAGTTGTATATTTTCCGTCCCGACCAATTCTCGTATGCCACTTTCTCAAACATTTTTTTCACTATTGGTGCTCGGAGTGGGTCGATGATTACCTGACATTTCTTGTCCATGAGTCCTTGTGTGAGATATCCGAGGGGAGGTGTGCCAGACCAAAGCCCCATCTCTGCACGTGTGCGTAATCCACGCTTTACGTTTACACCTCGATTATCATTTTCAAGTTTAGCTTGAGAGCCGAGAATCATGAGAAGGAATTTCTCGCTAGGGGAGTTGGTGAATCGTTGTCCGAATGTGCGTATCTCGACAAGTTTGCCTGCATCCATGAGATCCACGATTTTACCTAGGTCTCCAGCATTCCTTGAAATACGGTCGGGTGCCCATGTGAGAATGCCGTTATACTTGCCAGTTCTCAGTTCACTGATTATCTCGTTGAATATTGGTCGCTGGCCCGTCTCCTTGGCTGAATGGGACTCTCGTTTCATTTCCACTATCTCTAGACACTCTCGCTCAGCCATCTGGAGCATTTCTTTGATTTGGCTGTCGATTGATAGCACTTGCCGTTCTTCTGATTCAGTCGATTTCCTAGCGTAAAGACAGTATTTGACCTTTACTGGCACGTGAACCTGCTTATTAAGCACACCGGCCGGTATTTGCGTCTTTGTTTCCATATCAACATCAATGACGCCACTTGCAAAGTAAGTCTAGGCCCTATAACCAAGACGTGAAATTTTTGTTAGTTATGGTATAATAGGTGTACTAGTTCTTAGGAAATCAAGCCTGAGAAATCAGACCGACGACCCCTGACTTGTATTGGCCGTCTCGACTTCCCAGAGGAGCTAGTCCCGGTGTAATCCGCGAATGTCAAGAACCCGACGGCGGCGTTCACGATATCGCAGGTACCTCCGACCACAAGGTCGAATACCGACACCCAGTTAAGAACTCGAATCATATCTAGTTGCATTAAGCGACTAATAAGGTTTGTTGATATCTTACACACGTAGTTAGCTGACCCCAGCTCAGACAAGGGGCGGGACCATGAATACAGGCGAACTATTTTTTAGTTGAATGACCTCCTCCTATTGAACCATGTCAGCGGTTTGCAGGAGGAGGTCTTTGCGTTTTATATGGACTATCAAGATTGGATTAATCAGATAAAGCCGGAAAAGAAGAAGCGGAATTATCAACATCTTGATGATTCTCTTGATTTGGCTGACCCAAAGATCTTTAAGGAAGTGATTCGCGTAGTCGAAAATATTAAGGAGCATCAATTTCTTCCTTTCATAAAAAAGGATGATACAAAAATTCGTTTCAGAAAAAGTAAGACAGGTGAAGTTCGTAGGGAGAGAAAGGTTCGACCAATAATGTACGCATCGCACATCGATGCCCATATTTATAGTTACTACAATTTCGTCATTGGAAAAAAATACGAGAACCGTCTTAAGGAGTCTGGTGTAGATGACAGCGTGGTTGCGTACCGTCGAATTAAGGTCGAAAACGGAAAAAGCGGCAAGAGTAATATTCACTTTGCTAAAGAGGTCTTTGATCATATCAAGGAGCAGGATGGATGCGTGGTCATTACTCAGGACATAGAAGGTTTCTTTGATAATCTCCACCATAAGATTTTGAAGGAAAAAATCTGCAGCGTGTGTGGTACTGAAAGATTAT
>DIYB01000022.1:26742-28172 GCA_002428865.1 Patescibacteria group bacterium UBA6065 | reverse complement strand
GTTCTTCGTTCACTAACAGCTTTTCGCTATATAGAACATTCCGATTTTGTCTCTAAGGAAATCAAGAAAAAAGTTAGAGCGAACAGATATGCGATTTATCAGACATTGAAGGGTCTTGTAAGGGAAAACAAAACAGGCAAAGGTATTCCTCAGGGTAGCCCTATCAGCGGATTGTTTGCCAACGTGTATCTTGTTGATTTTGATCATGAGATACGAACAAAATTTCCGGACGTGTTCTATCGTAGATATAGCGATGATCTGGTATTTGTTTGTAAGGAAGATCGGAAAAATGCTCTACTTGAATTTGTAGATAGCCTACTCAAGATATCGATGCTTTCTGTTAATTCAAAGAAGTCTTTTGTAACCTATTTTAATAAAAAGGATGGGCTTTCCACCTGCGATCGTGTTACGGACGGTACAGGAAAAGAACTTAGTAGGAATTATGTTGACTATCTCGGTTTTGAGTTTAATGGGAGGGCTATTCTGTTAAGAAAAAATACGATCCAAAGACTAAAGAGGAAACAAGTCCGTAAGGCGATGGCCCAGCTTCTCAACAGCAAAAGTCCAAGAAGGAGGAGGCCTAGAAAAAATTTTAGTGGTGGAAATAAGAGTAAAAACAATTATTTTAAAAGAAGTATCGAAGTTATTCAGGACGAGGGTCTAAGGGCGCAGATACTGAAAACTGTTCGAGATAGGAACAAGGCAGGAAGTAATGTGCCTGTTGGTAACTCTACTTCACAAACTCCTAACCTAAGCTAACATGCTGACTGGTATCCTGTTTTGGGATATCATGTAGGTACAATTGAATAAAAAAGTAGCCTAAACCCTCGAGTAATCGGTGGCATGGCGAAAAAGTCGTATAAGGCACAAAGAACCCGTCACAGGGTTAGCCTTATACGCCGTATCGGGAAACCGGTATGAGAGGTTTCGGCCTCTACCTGTGGCGGGCTTTTTGTATCTCTGCCCAGGATTAGTAAGTCGTATAAGGCACTAATCATGAACTTTCGAGAAAGATTTATACAATCACTCAAGATTGTTTCGTTGGTTTTTATTGGGACCCTCATCCTCTTCCTTGTTGTCGGTATTTTTATTTCAAACACCACTCCTGTAGACAGGGAAGTGAAGTCACAAATTAGCAACACACTCGATATCCCATCGAGTACATCTTCAAAAAGATATCCTGGAGCTGATTATGTCACCGAAACCTTTGTCGGAGATGGTGTGACGAAGATATTCAAGCTCAAAAAAAGCTACACCGACGTCGAAGCTAGGGTAAATGGCCGTATGGTTACTATGGCGATGTGGGGTAATTGCGCCACAGTAGATATTTGCTACGACATAAACGGTGCACGCCTTATTTTCCAAGAGGTTCCAGCAAAAGACATGGTAATCATTTTTACGGGGGTGGTTCTCTAGGTTCTTGCTCTCTT
>DIYB01000022.1:24648-26542 GCA_002428865.1 Patescibacteria group bacterium UBA6065 | reverse complement strand
TTCTCTAGGTTCTTGCTCTCTTCGGGAAATCATATCTTTCAAGTAGTTAACGAGAGAGGGTCTGCTGGTTTCTTTTTCGGTAGCAGACATCTTTCGGTAGTCTTCATGATGCTTATCTAGCCACCATCGAGCGGCGGAGATATTGCCTCTATTTATTTCTTTGATGAAGACTGATTCAGCGCGATCGTTTACTGGCCCTCGTCCGATCCTCAGCGCAGAAACAACCTGCTCATTGAACCAGGGGTCTTCTTCTTTCCATCGGTAAAACGACGCTCGGGAGATTCCGGCATTTTTACACGCGATACCGACGATCGGTGTTTTCGCGAGTTCTTCTATCAATTTCTTTTTATCTTCATCATTAACCATTTATCTTTATAGCTTTCTTGCCTGTGAGTTTCTCCCAACGTTTTATGATGACTTCTGCATAGATTGGTTGTTTTTCCATGATGTAGCATCGACGCTTTAGTTTGGTGCAGGCGATAAGTGTCGATCCGCTACCACCAAATGGTTCCATAACAAGATCGCCACGTTTTGTAAGTACCTTGATGTAGGGAATTAGAATCTCAGTAGGTTTTGTACCGAAGATGATACCTTGACCGGATGATTTCTGATCAGAAGCTTTGAAATCGATAAAGTCCGTTGGTTGTATCTTTTTACCTTTCTCATATCCCTCCCAATGAGGTTTACCTGTGGTGGCGTATAGAGCTGTTTCATACTCTTCTTGGAGTAGTTCTTCGGGTTCAGGAGTCTCATCGATCCTGCTCCCGTCCTTACTGGAGCCGACCATAGCGATGTCGTATTTTGAGAAGAATTTATATTTGCCAGCATAGCCCTGGTTTCGATTGGGAAGATGCCAGACGATCATGTTCCTGACCTTCCAGTGTTTCTCCATTTCGTCCCAGATAATCCTGATGTTTTTCCAGTTCTCGTAAACGATGATGTGAAAGTCCTCTTTGTGGATCTTGGCGATGTTTGACATCCACAGCTCTGTGAAGTTGTCGGGCAGTTCTGTCGTGCCGATATACACTCGGTCACGCTTGAGACCGAAACCTTCTGTGACTTCACCATTCTTTTTCTTTTTACCTTTGAGGTAGTCAAGAATATACGGAGGATCAGTCATCACCATGTCCGCCTTTTCTTCTCCCATGAGTTTGAGGACATCGACCTCTTCTGTGGAGCTACCACACATGAGGCGTGATCCATCGAGGTCGTACATATCACCGGTCTTGATTCTTATCTCTTCGATGCCAAGCTTCTCAAGTTCTTTTTCGATATCGAATTCTTCTGAGTTTTCTTCGGCTGGAAAGATATCATCGAGTTCATCGCTGGCAAACCCGATATCTTTAAGGAATGTTTCATCGAATTCAGCGAGAAGTTCCAAGTCGAATTCACCTCCATTTTTATTGAGGCGAACATTGAGCTCTTTTTCCTTGTTGAGATCAGGAATTGTGACAAAAACCACAGGGACTTCTTCGTATCCAAGTGATATTGCTGTCTCAAGACGAAAGTTTCCACCAATGACTACGTTCTCGCGTCCTGGGGCGTTGTTTACAATCAAGGGATCCACCATCCCAAAGCGTTTAATGGATTCCTGCATTTGTCCGAGTTGTATTTCATCGTGCTTGCGCGGATTGTATTCCGCGTTGAGAAGGGAAGTAACGGGTACGTACTTAACACTTAGCTTTTGTGAAGCATTCATATGTATTGCGTTGTTAAAACCTACTAAATAGAAAAGCGCCGATTCTTTTGTCAGCTTCTTATCTAATTAGAAGTTCCTCTAACGCCATCCGTCCCGAGTGCCACGGTTCACGCTCCGGTTCTACTAATGCTTGAATTATAAAACTCTCAATTTACGAGTCCATCACACCGTTGATAATTTATCTCTTACGACCGA
>DIYB01000022.1:24269-24441 GCA_002428865.1 Patescibacteria group bacterium UBA6065 | reverse complement strand
ACGACCGTCTTGCTTCCACAGATTTGTGGGAAAACGACGCCAGAAAAATTATTTAGGCAACAAACCCTCGTGTTGTGTCAATAATTTTTCGGGTGTAAAGTTAAGGTCATTATGAAGGGTCTTATTAAGAGACTGGAAACGGTATTGAAGGTAAAAGAAGGCGATCTTCAGG
>DIYB01000022.1:23704-24010 GCA_002428865.1 Patescibacteria group bacterium UBA6065 | reverse complement strand
AGTCCTTTCAACCTATTTTAAGACCTTCTTCGTCGGACTCGGAGGAGTGTTTTTTACCGTAACACTTGGAGCCTTCTTCATACTTGTAATGGTTGTGGCTGGCTATACCGTATTCGTGCCTCTTGTGAAAGTTAGCGCAGCTCCGACTTTCTTTGTTTTCATTGCACAGACGCTTTGTGGCGTAGAGCATAGTCAGACGAGCATTGAGGCTTTGAAGTTTGTTTTTGCTGTGAGCGTCCTTTGTATGGGATACGAATTCTTTCGCGAGCTTCTAGAATCCGTGAAGAAAGTTCACAAGCGATTTAA
>DIYB01000022.1:20295-23504 GCA_002428865.1 Patescibacteria group bacterium UBA6065 | reverse complement strand
GTTCACAAGCGATTTAAGGGAGAGAACGAAAAATGGTCATCTGGCGATTATCTTGCAGCATTCTTTTTCTTCGCCTTCATCAGCCTCTTCCTGTTCTCGCTCTTCGCCGTCATCAAGCCGATATTCTTTAGCCTTTGTATCTATAATTAAAGTTCATGGATCTTGTTCAAAAGCCTGGTTCTGCGAAAGTTGTATAGGTAAGGTCTCAAAAGCTTGCAAGGGGCCACATGATGTGCTAAGATGTAGGGTATGCAAGACTTTCATAAGATAAATGGCCATGATGCTGTAATCCACCTCCTTAGGGATAACCCTAGTTGGTACTACGTGGTCCTTTCTGCCCTTGAAGAGGCTAAGTCTATTCCTAATGGAAGATTTGCAGGTAAGTGGGTGCTTGATAAAGCAAAGAGATATGGGGTGAGCTGGATTCCTAGTCTCCGTAAGCTGGTCGCATATGGCGTGCTTACAAAGGTCGGTGATTCTACTCAAGGAGGTCGTCGTGCTTACTACTCGATGCCTGACATTGTTGGTGTCGAAAGAGCTTTGAATGAATTTTCTCCAGATAAACCAGTTGTTCCTTATCGAGGATATGAAGTTACTAAATCTGGTATTGCTCAGCGAGATGTTCAGATTCCTTTCTATGGGAATCTAGCTTCGTGCGGATCACCAAATGATAGTGAGACTTTTATCGAAAGCTACATGAATGTGAAGTCAACCCTTGCAAGGCCGGGACATAAGTATTTCATCGTTCGTGCTGACGGTGACTCAATGGACCAAGCTGGAATTCAGAGTGGTGATTTTGTTCTTGTGCGAGCTCAAAACCATGCCGATGTCGGACAAAAAGTTGTAGCTTGTGTTGACGGAGCAAATACCATCAAGGAGCTTCAGTATCAAGGTGATCATCTCATTCTTATGCCGCGCTCAAGCAACCCAAATAATAAGGTTATTACATTAACAACTAATAATGCGGAGATTCAGGGTGTCGTTGTAACCACTCTCAATCTCGGAGAATAAAATGACAAAGAAAAATTACCACAGTGTTCCATGGGGAGACAATTGGGCGGTAAAGAAAGAAGGTGTGGCGAAACCGGTTTCAATTCACCACAAGCAAGCTAACGCTGAGGACAAGACCCATTCTCTTGCGAAGAAGGCTGAGGTTGAAGCGGTCTATCACAGAGGTGACGGTACTATTAAAGATAAGGATAGCTTCGGTAATGATCCGGCAAGTATTATCGATAGAGTTCACTAAGATGGCGAGAAAAAATCTAAACAAGATCCCTCCGGATCTCATGAGGAAGGTTGGGTCAATCTCTGGTGACGAAGTTGTCGTGGGATGTGCAGTTAAATTTAAGGCGCAGGACTTGGTTTCAGGAAGACTAAAACACCTAGGCATTGCTTTGACCGAAAGGGGATTAGAAGTTCCGACTAGTGTTATCCCCTTCGAAACTCAAGGTAAGTATTCAAAGAGAAATATTAATGGACATGAGGCGGTTCGTAGAGACCTTCCGATGGAGACTCATTACAATAGTGTTGAGAGTCCTAATTGGGGAGATTCATATCATGGTACCCATACCGTTAATCTTCCTTATCCGAAGTATCCGCGAGATTTCCATCCACCTCGGGAGCTTGAGATTCTAATGAACTGCAAGGATACCCGTCCAAATCTTGCAACTTATGTAATTGCATTTCAGGTCCAAGAAGTTCTTGATAAGAATGCTGAAGAATTCGATGAACATCTATTCGAGAACCTGAATCTTCTTCAGGAAAATGTGGGTGCGTGTGGCGTGGAAGCTACCACGGTAGCACTCGTTGACTATGCCAAATCTCTTCATGTATCTTGGGAAATTCTACCTCCTGGTACTCTAGAAGAAACTCTTAATAGAGTGTTTCGAGGTAAGACCCCAACATTAGAAGAGAAAGACGTCGTGTCAGAGAGATACAACTTCTTTCAGACCCTCAAGCCGAAGAGTCTGGTATTTGGTCAAAGTGGATTTAGACGCTATTTTGGCGCTCTCCTTGAAGACGATCTTGTGGTCTTCGAGAATGTTCAGTATGGTAATGCGATCTACATCTTCTTCGATGATTGGGAAGAGCTTAGTAAGCTTAGTCGTGTAAACCTTCTTTCTGGTAAGTATGGTGCCTCTTTTGAACGAGTGGTTCATACAACTGGTTGGAAAGAAAAGGTTAAGAGCGTAGTTACAGAGAAAAGAAGTGAGAACAAGTAGTGTCTCATTTGTCTCATTTTGAAATCCAGACCCCGACCCACATACCTGAATCTGAATAGTGAAAAAGCGTTAAAATACCCTTACAACACTTGAGCTGGTGGGTACTTAACCCACGTAGCCCGCCAATTTAAGTTTTCCCCATTATCTTGAGTATGCAGGACACCTGTTTACTTTCTTGAGCTGATAGATTATGGGTGTTAGAATAGAAATATGAAAAAAGGTTCAAGAATCACATTGCTAATTATCCTCGCACCGCTTCTTTTGTTTGCAGGTCTATTTACTTTGTATGTTATCAGTGCTTCTGGTTTTGGATACGTACCCGCTCTAGAGCGCGCACTTACACAGCTTCTGCCTCCTATATTTTTCTTACTAGCCCTCTTTTATTATATAAAGCTGATTTTGGTTGCTAAAAATTCAGGGCAAACAGGGCAAATTATTAGTCGAGGAAAAGAGATTCGTGATTATGTAATATGCTTCGTTCTCACACTTTCCCCCTTTTTATTTATATTAGTAGGTGAGTTTTTTGCTATTTACGTATAAGTTAATTTTAATCACACTCGGTGTTTTATTCGACCCCGCGTTATTCTTATAACGCGGGGTTAATTTTTTATAAAATATTGGTATGATGCTTGAGGCTGTAGGCGAATCTGACGGAGTTTACGGATTATGTAGAGGGATTTTACGCGTTCGAGCACTGGCAAAAAAACGGGGAGGGGGTATACTACGGCCATTACGCAGTAATAGATTTATAGATATGGCAAAGCAGAATTCAGCGTTTATGAAGCCGATGAACATCTCCGCAGACCTCGCGGTGGTTGTTGGTAAGGGTCCGATGCCTCGCTCGGAAGTGACCAAGAATCTCTGGGCATACATCAAGAAGAATGGTCTCCAGGACAACAAGAACCGCCGCAACATCAATGCCGACGAGAAGCTCAAGCCGATCTTCGGCGGCAAGGATGCGGTCAGCATGTTCGAGATGACCAAGCT
>DIYB01000022.1:19801-20176 GCA_002428865.1 Patescibacteria group bacterium UBA6065 | reverse complement strand
AGGATGCAAAGAACAAGCGAAACATCAACGCTGACGCAGCACTCCAGAAAGTGTTTGCTGGCAAGAAGACAGTCTCGATGTTTGAGATGACCAAACTCGTTTCAGCACACCTCTCATAAGTTTAGTGAGCGACTGCAAGGAGGATAGTATGGCGCGCGCCCGCACTGCGGAGCGCGCGCTTTGCTTCTGACCACGTTGCGCCGGTCGTCACGATGTCATCGAAGACGATAACTGATCGCCCACGGACAATATCAGGGTTTGCTTCAAATGACAGAGCGAGTGACTGGAGGCGGTCTTGTTTTGTTCGGCCGACCTGATCTCCTGTTTCACGTACTTTTGTGAGTCGTGCATGTTGATTGCTTCTCGGGTAAGTTC
>DIYB01000022.1:10508-19633 GCA_002428865.1 Patescibacteria group bacterium UBA6065 | reverse complement strand
AGTTCACGTACTTTTGTGAGTGCGTCTGGTTGCACCTTTATGCCGAGTTCGTGAGCCGATTCAATAATCGGCG
The DNA here is from genome assembly GCA_002428865.1 of Patescibacteria group bacterium UBA6065. Classification (GTDB taxonomy): domain Bacteria; phylum Patescibacteriota; class Minisyncoccia; order Phycocordibacterales; family UBA6065; genus UBA6065. Next base: position 19,560 of record DIYB01000022.1, on the reverse strand, counting down.
CCAAGAGGAGTAGGCATTGGTCATGCCCACGTTGTCGGAGTGCGCGCCGGGTCATGGGTATGGGGACGATGATCGGGTTCTCTATACCACGAAACGCTGAGAGATCAGAAAGTTCTGCAATGAGTACGTCTTTTACGGCCTCACCTATGAGGCGGGCGATACGTCGGTTGCCTCGAAACTTTGCCTCAGTGAGCGCTTTTTTGACGAGCTGATGTTGGTATTCAAACACGATGATTGCGTCTGGTATTTCACGTCCCTTAGCCAGCCGTTCTGCTCTGTCAAAAAAATCAGCGACAGACATTGATTCGAGAGTCTTGATCTCTGGATCAAGCGGAAAGATGATGTCGAGCAGATAGGTGTATGTGCGCACCATTATTCGCCCGATCCGTCGAAAAACATTGTATGTGTAGTCGAGTACGTTGTGTATCATCACATCTCGTACGTATTCTCGATATAAGAGAGATACGCTCATGATATACTGATGGTCTAGTATGGCAAATCCGTTCTCATCACTGTTTTCGAATCTTCTCAAGAAGCAGGGCGCAAGTGTCCTCGGTATCGATATCGGCTCGTCTGCAATCAAGGTTGTTCAGTTGCGCAAGGAAAAAGGGAAAGCGATTCTCGAGACGTACGGTGAGCTCGCACTTGGACCGTATGCTGGCGTCGAGATCGGTCGAGCAACAAATCTCCCACAAGAAAAAGTGATTGAGGCTCTTGCCGATGTTCTCAAGGAGTCCAATGTGACAACAAAAGATTCTGGTATATCAATACCATCAGCATCGAGTCTCTTGTCATTCATCCACATGCCCGTTTCGGACAAGGCTCAGCTCGACGCCATGGTACCCATTGAGGCACGCAAGTACGTTCCGGTGCCCATCTCAGAGGTTTCGCTCGATTATTGGCCGATACCCAAAGAAGAGAATTCGTTCTCAGAGTTTGAACGCACGTCATCTGATCGTGCACAGAAGGATGTTGGTACGGATATTCTTCTCGTCGTGATACATAATGATGTACTCAATCGGCTTTCGACCATCTCACAGTCGACCGGACTTTCTACTGCGTTTTTCGAAATCGAGATTTTCAGCTCGATGCGATCTGTCGTGGAGCAGTCGCTTGATGCTGAACTCGTCTTTGATATGGGCGCTGGGTCGACCAAACTCTATATCATTGACCGCACCATTCTTCGTAGCTCACACACAATCAATCGTGGCTCACAAGAGATTACACTCGCACTTTCTCGGTCCCTCAACATTCCGGTAGGTGAGGCCGAACATATAAAACGCACTATTGGCGCATCGCCGTTGCCTGAACACAAAAACATTCGGGAGATCATTGAACTCAATCTCGACTATATTTTCTCTGAAACCAATCGAGTGATTGCGAGTTATCAGCGCAAATACAACAAAAACATATCTCGAGTGATCCTCACGGGTGGGGGATCGCTTCTCAAGGGTTTTCTCGAGGCCGCGCGTTCCCGTTTTCAGACAGAAGTCGTGCTCGGTGATCCGTTTTCCAAGACAGAAGCACCTGCTTTTCTCGCTCCCGTCCTCAAAAACGCCGGTCCGGAGTTTGCTGTTGCTATCGGTATCGCGCTTCGACGACTCCAGGAGCTTGATTAGGCGCTATCTGGGGATAGCCTCTCACACACAGAGGATATATAATGAGTGCACACCTCTTTCTCAATGGATCCACGATTTCAAACATCGTTCATACCTAAAAAGCCGATCGTCTCCCAAGGACCGGTTGTACAATCGTCGAACATTAATCTTCTCTCGCTTCTTGCGACCACACTATTTGTCTTCTCGATTTTAGCTGCAGGTGGCATGTTTGCATGGGAGCGTCTCGTCGAGAAAAACATCGAGGCAAAAAAGGCAACACTCGAGCGTGCTCGAGACGCTTTTGAACCAGATCTCATTAGGAGAATTATCAGACTTGATTCACGTATCGAGAGTGCAAAAGTACTTCTTGATTCACATATATCGGTAACCCGTCTTTTTGATGCGCTTTCTACCATCACTCTCCGAGGGGTGAGATTCAAGGATTTTAATTTTTCGTACCTTGCCAAGGACAAGGTAGAGGTCACGATGAAGGGGCAGGCACAGAGCTTTGCTGCGGTTGCAATACAGTCTGATTTTTTCAATCAGCAAAAATATCTGAAAGACACAATCATCGGTGATCTCACACTTGAGCCTACCGGTACCATTGGTTTTTCTGTTCGGACCACAATTGACCCAGAACTCGTCTCGTATGCTGGTGGACTCTCTGAGCCCACACCATCTATGAGCACTTCAACTCCACTTCAATGAGCAATATCGTATCAGGCATCCTCATACTTGCGTCGATTGGCCTTTTCTTCGGCTACATTGATCCGGCGTATTCAAAGGTACGTGATATGCGTGTTGAGCAAGCTGATTATGATCGCGCACTCAATAATTCCAAGGAGCTCCAGGCAGAGCGCGACAAATTGCTCGATAAGTTTAACAAGATGGAGCCCTCTAACTTGGATAATCTCCAGAAGCTTCTTCCTGACAACATAGATAACGTCAGGCTTGTGATTGATATCGATAATATTGCATCAGAATACGGCATGCGCGTCCGTAATTTCAGATCAGAGACAGGTGAGAAAATGGATACTGTTGGTGTCGACCAGACACCCTATGGCACTGTGACACTCTCATTCTCGACAACTGCGAGCTATCCCACATTTCTCGCATTCCTTCGTGACCTCGAGAGAAGCCTCCGTCTCATCGATGTTGTGTCTATAGATTTTGCAGCATCAGAGACGAGTCAGTTCTATGATTACGCAGTTTCTATAAAGACCTATTGGCTCAAATAACATGGAACAGGGTAAAAGCAACACACGCAACCTTCTCGTCGCCGCAGCAATATTGCTCGCATGTATCGGTGCGGCGTATTTCTACCTGACCCGAGACACAGTGAGTGATACCGACCTTCTTGTTGGTATACCAATTACAGGACCTGAGAGTATTGATGGTGACTTACTCTCGACACTACGTGAGCTCAAACGACTTAGTCTTGATGAGAAGATTTTTTCCGATCCAAGTTTCAAGAGCCTGATCGATCATTCGCGCCCATTACCACCACAAACATCTGGGCGACTTAACCCGTTTGCGCCTCTTGAGTCAACCCAGACTGTTTTCTCGACGTCTACCCCGACACGCTAATTACCGAGAGTTCATGAGCATCCTCGACGTACTTCTCGCAAAAAATCTTCTCACAAAAAAAGAGGCAGCATCTGTCTCTGAAGAGATGCGTCTCTCGGGAGAGACGCTCGAACAAGTGCTCGCAAAACACGGGATTTCTGATGCTCAAATACTCGAAGCGCACGGAGAGGAGCTCGGCGTACCTACACGAAGTATCAAGGATCAGGCAATACCATTTGAGATTCTCAAATATATTCCCGAAGAGAGTGCTATGCACTACCGTCTTGTCCCGGTTGCAGTTAAATCTGGTGTATTGGAGGTTGGTATGGTTGATCCTGATGATATCGAAGCTCGGGATGCACTCAACTTCATTTCATCGCGAGTTAATATGCCATTCAAGATCTTCCTTATCTCTGAGGAGGATTTTCAGCAGGCAGTGACGCTTTATAAGGGGCTTTCAGGAGAGGTGACAAAGGCGCTCTCAGAGCTTGAGACTGATATTGCGAGCGTTGGTGAGGAAGAGGAAGCACCAACAACAGCAAAACCAGGCAGTGAGACGAGGATCATTGAAGACGCACCGGTGACAAAAATTGTCGCAACGATACTGCGCTACGCGGTCGAGGGGTCAGCGTCTGATATTCACATCGAACGTATGGCAGACAAGGTGCGTGTCCGTTTCCGTGTCGACGGGGATCTCCATACTTCACTTGTCTTGCCGATCAAGGTTCATGACGCCGTCGTTGCTCGTATCAAGATATTGTCGAACATGAAGCTTGACGAGAAACGTAAACCTCAGGATGGGCGCTTCCCAGCACGTATTGAGGGTAAAAAAGTCGATTTTCGCGTTTCTACATTTCCCGCGTACTACGGAGAGAAAGTGGTGATGCGTATTCTCGATCAGGAGCAGGGTATTCGAACGCTCGAAGATATAGGTTTTTCACCAAAGAACATCGAAGCTTTAAAGAGGGCCCTCGGCAAACCCTACGGACTTATACTGATTTCTGGTCCAACAGGATCAGGTAAATCGACAACGCTCTATGCAATGATGAATGCGCTGAATAGCGAGGATCGAAATATGTTGTCCCTCGAGGATCCTGTCGAGTATCGCATGGAGGGTGTCAATCAGTCACAGGTACGACCAGAGATTGGATACACCTTTGCGTCTGGTCTGCGTACCACACTGCGTCAGGACCCGGATATCATCATGGTCGGTGAGATTCGTGACAAAGAGACGGCGCAGCTTGCGATTCAGGCTGCACTGACCGGACATCTTGTTTTGTCGACTATTCACACCAATACAGCGATGGGTGTTGTTCCTCGTCTTGTCGATATGGGGGTCGATCCATACCTTATCGCACCAACCCTCATTCTCACTATGGCTCAGCGACTTGTACCAAAACTCTGTCCGGACGGAGGTAGGGAGGTGCCTGTCGAAGGAGCGATTGAGATGATGATACAGAAACAATTTTCTGATCTACCCGCAGATGTGAAATCTACAATTGAGATACCAAAATCAGTGTTTGAGGCAGCGCCAAGTGCGACATGTCCGAACGGTGTTCGCGGTCGTGTAGCGGTTGCCGAGGTCGTCGAAATTGACAAGGATTTTGAGCGCGCGGTGCTTACCAATCCAACCGAGGATAATCTCTTTAAACTTGCCCGAGGCAAAGGATTTCTCACGATGCGAGAGGATGCGATGCAAAAAGCATTTAGACGTGAGATTCCATGGAGTGAGGTCAACAGACTCTAATGGAGGAGATGCTATACTAGATCAATCATACATATCACATGGAAGAAACTGCAAAGAAAAAGACGAAAGTATTTATCGTAGACGACGACAAGTTTCTTTTGGGCATGTACTCGCTCAAGTTTTCGAATAATGGATATGATGTTGATACGACAGTCGGTTCTCTGCCAGCGCTCGAAAAACTCCGTGCGGGTGCGACCCCAGACATCATTCTCCTCGATATCATCATGCCACATATGGATGGTCTCGAGCTTTTGAAAACAATTCGGGACGAGAAACTCGTACCGAGTGCGACTGTCATCATGCTTACGAATCAGAGTCAGTCATCGGATATTGAACGCGCCAAAGAACTCGCTGTCGATGGATATATTGTCAAAGCGTCAACAATTCCATCCGAGGTCATGCAAGAAGTTGAGAAGATACATCAGGCAAAAACGTCAAAATCGGCATAATACTTACAATCTATGGCTGTTGATTACAAAAAAGAATTCGAGGATCTTATAGAGAAAGTGATGAAGGAGTCAGCGTCCGATCTTCATCTCTCCGAAGGTCGCTATCCGACGATACGTATCGCTGGATTTCTCATACCGCTTATGGATAGGCGTATTTTGACCTCAGAGGACACTGACGGTTTTATGAATGTCATCCTCGGACCAGAAGATCGTGCTTTGTTTCAAAAAACAAAAGAAATTGATTTTTCATATGAGTACAAGAAACAGGCACGTTTTCGAGGTAACGGCTTCTTTCAGCAGGGCGCGGTCTCATTTGCGCTACGTCTTATCCCGAGAAAAATAAAGACATTTGAGGAACTCAATCTGCCTTCTATCCTCGAGACATTTACCCAAAAACAGCAAGGCTTCTTCCTTGTCGTCGGTCCAGTCGGTCACGGAAAAACAACGACGCTCGCTGCTATGGTCGAGCGAATCAATGAGACTCGCGCTGAACACATTGTGACTATCGAAGACCCGATTGAATACATCTATGAACAGAAGAAGTCGGTTATCGATCAGCGTGAGGTGAGGACTGATACACACGACTTTGCTTCAGCGCTTCGTTCCGTTTTCAGGCAAGATGTTGATGTCATTCTCGTGGGAGAAATGCGCGGTAATGAGACGATGGCGACAGCGGTGACTGCCGCTGAAACAGGACATCTCGTCCTCTCAACTCTCCACACCAACAATGCTGCACAGACGATCAACCGTATTATCGACTCATTCCCTGCGGCGCAGCAGGATCAGATTCGTATCCAACTCGCTTCGACGCTCACAGGTATCTTTTCACAACGTCTTATCCCTCGTATTTCTGGCGGTCTGGTACCAGCATATGAGCTTTTGATCGCAAATGCCGCAGTATCAAACCTCATTCGAGAGAAACGGGTTCATGAGATCAATACCGTTATCGAGACTGGTCTTGAGCAGGGTATGATTGATATGAACCGTTCACTCGCAGATCTTGTTCGTCGAGGAGAGATCACCGCTGAGAATGCGTATCTCTACTCACCGAATCCAAAAGTCCTCGAGCGCCTTATTTAATACACCATGCTTTTCAATTACACAGCTGTCGATCAGAAGGGTCTTGAGACAAAGGGGTCGATTGACGCCATCTCAATGGATGTTGCGATTACATCACTACAGCGACGAGGTCTCATCATATCGGCCGTCGTCCCAGCTGAGGCATCTCAATCACTTTTATCTCGCGATTTCTCATTCTTTTCAGGTGTATCGTCGAAAGATGTCGTAGTACTCTCTCGTCAACTCGCGACATTGTTTGAGGCGCAAGTATCCGCTCTGCGCGTCTTCCGTCTCCTCGCAGGAGAAACTGAAAACCATGCGCTTGCAAAGGCGCTCACAGAGATTGCTGACGATCTGCAGGCCGGCAGCTCTATATCAAAAGCGCTTTCAAAACACCCAAAAGTTTTTTCTGATTTCTATGTGAATATGGTCCGTTCAGGTGAGGAGTCGGGCAAGCTCGATGAGGTATTTATGTTCCTTGCAGACCACCTCGACCGTACGTATGAGGTCAACTCGAAAGCAAAGAATGCTCTCATTTATCCAGCGTTCGTCATTTTTACGTTCGTTGTGGTGATGGTCCTCATGCTTACCGTCGTGATTCCAAAGATTAGTACGATTCTCACTGAGTCAGGTCAGGAGATACCGTTTTATACGCAAGTAGTTATCGGTCTCTCTGGATTTTTTGTGAATTACGGCATATTCCTGTTGGTAGCGGTTATTATTGGAGCGTTTTTCTTTTTCCGATTTGCCAAGACTGATGCAGGCAAGGCTTCGGTTGATGATGCAAAATTACGGATTCCATTTGTGAGGAATCTCTATCAAAAGCTCTACCTATCTCGCATTGCTGACAACATGAATACAATGCTTGTTTCAGGTATTCCTATGGTGCGCGCACTCGAGCTTACCTCGGGCGTTGTTGGTAATGATGTCTATCGAAAGATTCTCGATGCAGCAACCGAAGAGGTAAAGGGCGGTAAAAGTGTTTCGGATGCTCTCGATAAGCACCGAGAGATACCAGGTATCATGATACAGATGGTTCGTGTTGGTGAGGAATCGGGTGAGCTCGGTAAGATTTTGAAGACACTCTCAGCGTTTTATCGCCGTGAGGTTATCAATGCGGTGGATACCCTCGTTGATCTTATTGAGCCTGCTATGATCGTACTTCTTGGCCTTGGAGTCGGCTTTCTCCTTGCGTCGGTTCTTATCCCGATCTATAACATCTCATCGAATATCTCATAAGTTGAGTAGGGCAAATCCCTAACCTAAGACTTGTTTTTCGTTATCCCCAGAGGTACGAAAGCTTTAAAAACAATGGTTTTGTATACTAGAGGGAGCCATTCAGGCTAACCGACGATTCCCGACCCGGCCACGGGCTTGGACGGTCGAGCATGTGGTCGGGTCAGGCGGGAATGGTTTTAGCAATATTATTTATCAGTTTTAGCATCACAATGAATAAGACTTCAAAAGGCTTCACGCTCATCGAGCTCCTTGTCGTGATCGCAATCATCGGCATACTCTCGTCTGTCGTTCTTGCATCACTCAACACTGCTCGTGGTAAAGGTGCCAACTCAGCAATCAAGGCGAACCTCGCAAATGTTCGCGCGCAGGCTGAGATTATCTACGACAACAACTCACCAAATACATACTCGGGTCTCTGTGCAAACACAGTGGTCGCTGCAGCAACTGCTTCTGCTGCAAACTCACTCGGTGGTACGGTGGTGAACACTCTCGCAACTGCAGGTACTGCAACGACAGTGGTCTGTCACGTCGCAGCTGACAACCTCTCATGGGCGATCTCGTCCGGTTTGAGGACTGCGGAGGGTTCGAACAACTACTGGTGTGTTGACTCGACTGGTGCTTCAAAGGGTCATCCAAACGCTCTTGCTGCAAACGCGGTGGTCTGCCCATAGTACCCATTCAGTCTTTCCTCGTACAATCACCCACCATCTGGTGGGTGATTTACGTTTTATCGGTGGGAGGTATATACTATATGCATATCACACTAATCAGTGCATCAATGAATACATCACGGGGTTTTACCCTCATCGAGCTTCTCATAGTCATCGCAATTATCGGTATACTCTCATCTGTTGTTATCGGCTCAGTCAACAGTGGTCGTGATAAGGGTGTTGATGCTACGGTCAAAAGCGATCTCGGTGGTGTCCGAGCACAAGCTGAGCTCATTTACAACGATGATGGTAATTACAACGCAGTGTGTGGTGCAAACAGTGCAGTTCAGAATGTAAAGATCGCTCAAGCTATTGAGCACGCGAGTTCGACTGTCGGTGCGCCAGGCGTCTGTGGTGCTCCAGCATCAGGCGATGCGATCGCGTGGGCAATCTCAAGTCCTCTCAAAAATGGCCAGCACTGGTGCGTGGACTCAGCAGGTACTGCAAAAGAGATTGCCTCTGCTTTGGAGTTAACAGATACGGTCTGCCCGTAATCGGTGGTATACTCAACTCGTTCACTTAATTACACATCATGTTGTCTAGGGTGCGATCACAGGGTTTTACTCTCATTGAACTTCTTGTCGTCATATCGATTATCGCGCTTTTGTCGTCAGTGGTTCTCTCATCACTGAATAGTGCGCGCACAAAAGCTGCTGATAATGCAGTCAAGGCTGCAATGAAGCA
>DIYB01000022.1:2521-10308 GCA_002428865.1 Patescibacteria group bacterium UBA6065 | reverse complement strand
TCAAGGCTGCAATGAAGCAAGTTGCTATCCAGGCAGAAAACTATAGGGATGCAAATATCAGTTTTGGTACTAGTGTTGCAAACTGTACATCTGGTGTGTTCAATGATGCTCGTATCAATGAGCAAGAGACCAATATTCTCGCGAACGCCGCCTCTGGTGCGTCACTTGTTTGTACAACCAATAGCACAGGTACACTTTGGGCGATGGCGGTGTCAGCTCTTCGAGGTGGCGGCGGTTGGTGCGTAGATAATTCAAGTAGCTTTAAAGCGGCAAACACCAATACGGCCGGAGTGTGTCCATAACAACCTTCTTCTCAAAAAGCGCCCTTCTGGGCGCTTTTTGATATACTAGCTTCATGAAACATTTGCGCGGATTTACCCTCGTTGAATTACTTATCACTATCGGTATTATCGGCCTCCTGTCTTCAGTCGTCATGGCCTCGACGACAGCTTCTCGAGCAAAAGCACGTGATGTGCGGAGAATTGGTGACCTCAAGGAAATTCAGCTCGGTCTGGCGCTCTACTATGATGTCAACAAATCATATCCCGCATCCTTATCGACACTCGTATCAGATCGTTATTTGCCTGTGATACCAACCGATCCTGATGTGGCACGATCGTATGAGTATCAAATAACAGGAGGACGATATTGTCTTGGCGCTCAACTGGAAGGTTCTGCACCGACAGATATTCCTGATGCGGATTGCGCTCTACCGTCTTCGGGTCTCGGTGTGACGGCTGATGCATGGTTCAAAGTGAAACCATGATGTCAGTGGTTTTTATTTTTGTGTTTGGTCTCGGTCTCATTGTGGGTAGTTTTCTCAATGTCGTGGTACTTCGATATGGTACTGGATTGTCAGTTGTCCGAGGTCGATCACGTTGTTTTTCGTGTGATCACGTGCTTACTGTTCGTGATCTCGTACCGTTGTTTTCATATCTATTGAGTATGGGGAGGTGTCGATACTGCGGTTCGCGAATTTCTCTGCAGTATCCACTTGTCGAGCTTTCAACGGCTATCCTCTGGACTCTCGTCATCATGTGGTATGCGCCTCTTGTACTCAACGTACCGACAATGCTATCAATCACAGGATTGCTTATCTTTGTATCGCTGTGCGTTGCGATTGCTGTATATGATTTACGTCACAAACTCATACCCGATGTGTTCTCATATACTGCTGCCGGCGCTGCCCTTGTCTATGTAGTAGGGTATATGGACCCAATGATATTGTTTTGGCATCTTGTTGCCGCCACCGGTGCTTTCTTGTTTTTTTACGTACTGTGGCGTGTATCGTCTGGTACGTGGATGGGGCTCGGTGATGGAAAATTGGCTATCTCAACTGGACTTCTCCTTGGTCCTTCAGGGGCTCTCGCCGCACTCCTCTTTGCTTTTTGGTCAGGTGCGATCATTTCACTCGTAATTATTATCGTCCGTAGACTTGCTGGCGCACCATCTACAGTTACTATGAAAAGTGAGATACCGTTTGCCCCTTTTATTATTGTCGGCACGCTCGTCTGTTTGTTCCTCAGAATTGATATGGGGACTATCGCAGCTGTGCTCACGATATAATGGCAAATGATGCCGAACACCACATGCATAGCGGGTCAGTGTCCAAAAGATAAGGGGTTTACCCTTGTTGAGCTTCTTGTTTCGGTCGCAATTTTCACACTGATTACCACTACCGCAGTATTTAATAACGCTCAGTTCAATGGTAATGTGATTCTATCGAATCTTGCGTATGAAATTGCACTTTCAGTACGCCAAGCACAGTTCTATGGCATTACCGTCAAACAGTCTTCGTCAAATACATTCGATGCTGGTTACGGAATCAATTTCAATCTCACCACACCGTCGTCATACACCTTATTTGAAGATCGTCCAAACCCAACCCCTAATAAGATATTTGATGCAGGTGAAGGAATAGAGACATATATGCTTCGGAAGGGAAATGTGATCTCTCGAATTTGTCTCACACAAACAACCACTTGTGCGCAGGTAAATTCGGTGGACATCTCATTTGTCCGTCCAAATCCTGATGCGTTTATTAGATCCGGTGGTACTTCATATTCCAAAGCAGAGCTTTGTATTTCATCGCCACTTGGTAATAAGCGCAAGGTAATTATTGAGTCCACAGGACAGATTTCTGTCGCTGCTTCTGATAGTGTATGTAACTAGATATGACCACTCATCGTACATACCCCTCCGGTTTTACCCTTATCGAGGTGCTCGTTTCGGTCTCTATTTTTGCCATCGTCATGCTTGTCGCCACCGGTGCTGTGTTCACTATCGTCGAATCGAACAAGAAAACACATACTCTCAAGTCAGTGATGACTAATCTCAATTTTGCACTTGAATCAATGGCACGAGATATGCGCGTTGGTTCAAATTATCGGTGTGATGGGGTAGGTGATTGTCCATCTGGTGGCACCACTTTTATCTACAAAGCAAACCGCGATGTTGATGGTGATGGTTTTTACAATATCGGTGATGGAAATGATCAGATTGAATACTCTGTTTCTGGTGGGCGTCTTATGAAACGTGTTTATTCGAATGGTTTACCTGCGATTCCTATTACTGCATCCGAGATCCAAATCACATCAATGAAGTTTTATCTCTATGGGAGTCCTGCACTAGACAACCGACAACCAAAGGTGCTTATCACTATCCAGGGATATGCTGGTACTGGACAGACCCGTTCCGATTTCAACATACAAACGACCGTTTCTCAGCGATCAATCGATTCGTAATCCTATGCGTACTTTTTCTACACAATCACATACACGTCACTCAGGCTTTACGCTCGTCGAGGCGATGGTTGCGATATCAATCCTCTCACTTTCGATTACTGGTCCGATGGTCATCGCTCAGAAAGGTATTGGGTCGGCGATTTATGCGCGCGATCAGATTACGGCTTTCTATCTCGCTCAAGAGGCGGTGGAGTATGTGCGTAATGTACGAGATTCAAATAGAATCAATGGTTCTGCATGGCTCTCGTACCTCTCTCCATGTCTTGCGGGTGGAACGTGCCAAATAGATGCACGGTATACCGACTACACAAATGCATCGGCAATCTCATCGTGTCCATCTGGGACGTGTTCGAGGCTCTCTTTCGATATTACTCAAGCTCTCTACGGATACGGATCCGGCGGGTCATGGCGCAATACACCGTTTACTCGTTCAGTTCAAATTACCGAAACAGGTGCCGACAAGGAAGCGGTTATATCGGTTGTTGTATCGTGGAATACAAATCTGTTTTCACCGCTACGATCATTTACGGTCAAGGAATATATTTTCAATTTCTAGCGTATGAAAATCGCTCACACACCTTTTTCAGGACCAACTCGCTCATCGCGGGGATTTGCGATGCTTTTTGCGGTTTTGGTTTCATCGGTGCTGTTATCTATCGGACTTTCAATATTCAATCTCACGGTCAAGGAGCTAGCGCTGTCATCGTCGGGTAGGGAATCGCAATTTGCTTTTTATGCAGCTGATTCAGGTACTGAATGTGCGCTCTACTGGGATTTCAAGGGTCAGAATATTTTTGCAACATCATCATCTTCCCGTACGCCATCTCCCGCATCGCCGGATTGTGCCGGTCAGACGATCAACATCAGTCCGAGTCAGACCACTGGTAGTTCAGCGACCACGCAGTTTTTGTTTCAGATTCCGAACACGCTCCCGTCTGGCGCATCTGCTCCATACTGTGTGACCGTCACGGTATCTAAATCGGTCAACAACAATATCGTCACTACAACCATCGACTCTCGTGGATATAACAGTTGTGATGTCTCTGATCCAAATCGTGTTGAGCGAGCGCTACGGGTCCGTTATTAGTAGTCGTGCATATTCACGCGTCTGGGGTATGATGTGTTCGCGAGAGTGTGAACAAACCGTATTGCTATGAATAAACCACCGTCAGATGTAGAAAAAAGGGCTGAGAAATTGCGCACGAGTCTTCTGCGTCATCAGCATCTGTATCATGTACTCGACGCGCCTGAAATATCGGACCAGGCGTACGACGCACTTATGACCGAACTCGAGGCGATGGAACGAGAGTATCCGAGTCTACGGACCCCAGATTCACCTACACTACGTATCGGCGGGCCGATACTCGACGCTTTTGATAAAGTACCACACCGTGTACCTCAATGGTCTTTCAACGATGCTTTTTCTGAGGATGATATGCACGATTTTGACGAGCGGGTGCAAAAACTTGCGGGGGGACCAGTTGATTATGTGTGTGAGCTCAAGATCGATGGGCTCAAAATAGTACTGGAATACAAAGAGGGGGTGCTCGTACGGGCCGCAACGCGCGGTGATGGATCGGTTGGTGAAGATGTGACAGCGAATGCACGCACGGTAGCTTCTATTCCCCTCAGACTGACGCGACCAGTAAGTGGTATTTTTGAAGGGGAGGTGTGGATGCGTAAGTCAGTGCTCAAACAACTTAACGAGAAGCGTGCTCAGTCTGGTGAGCAAGTCTTTGCGAATCCACGAAATGTTGCTGCTGGTTCAATGCGTCAACTCGATCCATCTGTCACCGCGTCTCGTCGTCTTGAAAGTTTTGTCTATGACATTGGTGAATTGTCAGGAGTGGTGTTGCCAAAAACGCAGGAGGGTGAGCTCGTACTCCTCTCTGAGCTTGGGTTCAAGGTGAACCCACACCACGAACTCGTAAAAGATATCGATGGTGCGATTCGATATTGGAAACATTGGCAGAAAAAAGCGGAACGGGAGGATTATCTTATTGATGGTGTTGTTATCAAAGCAAATCAAAGGAGTGTGCAAGATCGTCTCGGATATACCGGCAAAGCACCTCGATGGGGTATTGCGTTCAAGTTTCCTGCAGAACAAGTGACGACCGTTGTTCGCGACATTGTGTTTCAGGTGGGTCGGACAGGGGTTGTGACACCAGTAGCGGAGCTCGAACCTGTGATTGTTGCCGGATCGACTGTTTCGCGTGCTACGCTCCATAATGAGGATGAAATTAAACGACTCGATGTGAGGATTGGTGACACAGTCATTATCCAAAAAGCGGGGGACGTTATACCTGATATCGTCTCGGTTGTGAGGGAGTTGCGCACTGGTACCGAAAAACCCTTTGTCTTTCCCACTCATATATCCGAATGTGGTGGTGACGGTCGAATCGAGCGTGTGCCCGGTCAGGCTGCGCATCGATGTGTGGTGCGTGATTCGCAAACTCTTTTGCGTCGTAAGTTCCATTATTTTGCTTCACGATCAGCTCTCAACATAGATGGGTGTGGTCCTGCGGTTATTGATGCGCTTCTTGACGCAGGTCTCATCTCTACTTTTCCCGACTTGTTCAGGCTCAAAAAGGGCGACGTGCTTGCTCTTCCACGTTTTGCTGAGAAGTCGGCAGACAACCTGCTCGCAGCAATTGAGAAAGCGCGCACGACGACGCTGCCACGTCTTCTCACTGGACTCTCGATAGATCATGTCGGTGAAGAAACGGCGTATGATCTCGCAATGTACTTCAGGACGATTGATGCGCTTGCTGATGCTGCTGGACAAGGACCAGGAGAACTCGAACGCGTTAATGGGGTCGGTCCGGTTGTGGCTACCTCTGTCTCAGATTGGTTTAGAGATCCTTTGCATAAGAAAATGCTCAATCGACTCACAAAAGAGCTTATTATTGAGAAGGTGCATAATGGCTCAGCTGGACATCTTCAGGGACGAACTTTTGTATTGACGGGAACCTTACCAACGCTTGAGAGGGCTGATGCGGAGGCACTCATTCGCTCGCATGGTGGATCTGTCTCGTCGTCGGTTTCGAAAAAAACTGATTATGTTGTCGCAGGAGAGAGTGCGGGATCCAAGCTCGATAAGGCTCGGACGCTTGGCATATCGGTAATCAGTGAAGATGAGCTCAAGAGTATGTTTCGAAAGTCTTAATCTTTAGCTATTCTCGCGGTTTGAACAGGCTTTTGGTATAGTGAAATCCATTACATCATCCATGATTACTCGCGAAGACGTTCTCAAACTTGCTGCGCTCTCTCGTCTCAGGCTCTCTGATGATGAGGTGTTCAAGATGCAGTCAGACATGACAGCAATACTCTCGTATATTGATATTCTCAAGGCTGCACACGGTTCTCATCATGGTCCGGTTATGACCCGAAACAAAAATGTTATGCGTGAGGATGGTAATGGGCACGAATCTGGTATGTACACCGATGCGCTCATGAATCTCGCACCTAAAAGTGAAAAAACGAGCGAAGGAGTATATCTCAAGGTAAAAAGAATACTCGGTTCATCTCAATAATCACATGATCGATCTTTCGTCACTTACCATCAAGAAGGCACACGAAGCGCTCGTACGAGGCGAATACACTGTACGCGAGCTTGTGAACGCATACCTCGATGAGATTCGAGCACGTGACGGCGATATTCATGCATATCTTGAGGTTTATGAGGATGTTATGGCTCAAGCAGATGAAGCGCAAAAGAAAGTGAGTGCAGGCAATCTTCTTGCGGGTATTCCCATGGCGATTAAAGACAACATGCTATTGGAGGGAAAGGTTGCTACCTCTGGGTCAAAAATATTGACTGGTTATGTAGCGCCATATACCGCAACGGCAGTGCAAAAGCTCAAGGACGCTGGTGTTGTTTTTTTGGGTAGGACAAATATGGATGAGTTTGCGATGGGGAGTTCAACCGAGAACTCGGCTTTTGGGGTGACCAAGAATCCGCACGATACCTCCCGCGTCGCCGGAGGCTCGTCTGGTGGATCGGCCGCTGCTGTTGCTGCACACCTTGCACTTGCATCACTCGGATCTGATACCGGTGGCTCCATTCGCCAACCAGCGAGTCACTGTGGCATTGTCGGACTCAAGCCGACATATGGATCGGTTTCTCGTCACGGACTCATGGCTATGGGATCGTCTCTCGATATCATTGGACCATTTACTCGGACCGTCTCTGATGCGGAAACACTTTTCAATGCTCTCAAGGGTAAGGATCGATATGATTCGACATCGATTGATGTGTCTATGGCCGGGCCGTTTCGTAAAAAAATAGGTATTCCACGACGATTTCTTACCAATGGTGGAATCGACGCAGATGTGGTTGCTGGTTTCGAGGCTGCAATTGCTCGATATCAGTCTCTGGGGTACGAGGTGTGTGATATTGAGTTGCCGCATATTGAATACGCACTCGCCGTGTATTACGTGCTCATGCCAGCTGAGGTGTCGACGAATCTCGCACGATTTGATGGCATGCGATACGGTCTTCATAAAGAAGGCATGGACTTAATGGGTGACTATCTTTTATCTCGTGGCGAAGGCTTCGGTAGAGAAGCACGTCGCCGCATCATGCTCGGGAGCTATGTGCTCTCGTCTGGGTACTACGATGCGTATTACAACAAAGCGGCGTCTGTGCGTGAGCTCCTCAAATCAGATTTTGCAAAAGTCTTTTCTGATGTCGACATTATCTTGACCCCGACGACCCCAGCACCTGCATTTAAAATAGGTGAGAAAGCATCTGATCCTGTCGCCATGTATCTCGAGGATATTTTTACTGTCACCGCTAACCTTGTCGGTATACCAGCACTTTCGGTACCTGCGGGTGCAAAAAAGGTGGGGAACACACAGCTTCCGTTTGGTATTCAGCTCATGGCTTCTCATGAGCGAGAGGATATCCTCTTTTCTGCTGGAAAGGATTTCATGGGAGAATAGAGAGGAGTTCACACGTTATGGATGCAATCAATTTTCTCAATCTAGAATATCTCTTTCTCTGGATACTTGGTGCGTTACGATCGTTTGATATTGTCGCGG
>DIYB01000022.1:0-2228 GCA_002428865.1 Patescibacteria group bacterium UBA6065 | reverse complement strand
ACAAAATCGAAGATGAAAGAAGTTGAGGAGCTTGAAGGGCGCAAATTTCAACCAAGCAAAGGGGAGTCCGCAGAGTCTTCTGGTCAAGACGCATCACTTGTCGCACAGTGGCAGGAGGTACAACGACATGCAAATTCTACCAATCCATCAGACTGGAGACTTGCAATACTCGAGGCGGACATCATGCTTGACGAAGTGCTTGAGAAGAGAGGTTATCAGGGCGATTCTCTGGGAGAGAAGCTCAAAAGCGTTGACAGATCGGACATGCTTTCGCTTGATGCGGCTTGGGAAGCGCACAAAATTCGCAATCAGATTGCGCATGAGGGGGTTGGTTTTCAAATCAGTGAACGTGAGGCAAAACGAGTTATCGCTCTTTACCAAAAAGTGTTTGAAGAGTTTTACCACCTCTAGCACTCTGAGGATCGGATCTTGCCGAGAAGCAACATGTCTGGTACTCTGGTTTATGTCCTCATCGGGGATTGATTTTGTTTTATAGCGGGGTAGAGCACCGGTAGCTCGACAGGCTCATAACCTGTAGGAGGTGGTTCAATTCCACCCCCCGCAACACGCAGAATCAAAAAGACCAGCATTTGCTGGTCTTTTTGATTGAGACATGTGGTGTCGGGGGTGGGGATCGAACCCACGACCTCGGGCTTATGAGTCCCACGCTCTAGCCAACTGAGCTACCCCGACAGGTTCCAAAAACATACCACGTCCATCGTGTTTTTCAAAACGCTAGCACCCTAGGTCTGCATTCTTTTGCGTGATTTTTTTGAGTGAGTATGGTTAAATGATTCCCGCATCGCATGATTGTATTTGCGGGTGTAGCTCAGCTGGTTAGAGCGCTCCCCTGTCACGGGAGAGGTCGCGGGTTCAAATCCCGTCACTCGCGCACTAAAAACAATCGACACTAATGTCGATTGTTTTTTTATTTCATGGCTTTGGAAGGCCATTGTGAGTGAGTCGTGTCTCATCTCCATTTATACACAGCGCCATTATCCTTTTTTACTGTTAAAATAAGGCTTAACTGGCCGCCGTGTACTGGGCGGAGTTGTTCCTTTGCAACCAACGCATCTAATGCGTCTTTCCTTCACCACATTCCTTAGATCTTTTCTTGCCATCACACTCATTGGTGGCTTCATCATGGCGCCTATTCAGGCGGCCTTTCCATTCGTGTTGTCTGCAGAAGCCGCAGGTGTTCCGAGTATCCTCTCGTATCAAGGTAGACTCACCGACGCATCGGGAAATCTTCTCGGAGGATCTTCTGGTACAACATATTTCTTCCGTTTTTCTATCTGGAACAATGCGACTGTCGGTTCAGGTACGCGTCTCTGGCCCGCTTCGTCTCCATCGACTGTTACCGCGACAGTTCGGCAAGGTGTTTTCAATGTAAATATTGGTGATACTGCAAATGGATATCCTGATACACTCGATTATTCTTTCAATAGTTCAAATACCTATCTTCAGGTCGAGGTTTCATCAAACGGTACGACATGGGAGACACTTTCTCCGCGACAACTCATATCTTCTGCTGCGTTTGCACAAGTGGCAGGTGCCGTATCTGGCTCTGGACAGTCCTCGTTTGGCACTACCACACCATCATCCGATGCGGTCCTTACCGTTGAAGCAACCACAACATCATCGATACCGCTTTCTGTGCGTGCTCGAGCAAGTCAGATCGCTTCTTTGTTTAGGGTACAGGATTCTGCTCTCAATACACTTTTTTCTATCGGAGCAAATGGTGGTGTGTTTGCTTCATCGACACTTCAGGTCACTGGAGCAACTACTCTCTATGGTCCACTCTCAGCAGCTTCTGGTTCTTTCACCACACTTTCATCGACCGATATTGCCACATTGTCAGGTGGGGTGTTGTCAAATGCTTCTTCGACTATCACCAATCTCACCACAAACCTCTCAACCTCAACTGCCGCAACCACTACCACCTTCTACATCTCAGGCGCGCTCCGTGGTGCTGGTCTCACCACTTGTTCAGGATCGGGCGACAAGCTCCTCTGGAATGCAACAACTGGACAGTTTTCTTGTGGAGTTGATGCGGGAGGGTCAGGAAGTGGGCTCACGGCGATTGGTCCAATCGGACAATATCAAACAGGCGCGACGCAAACTCTTGCAACATCATCGGATACCAATATCGGGATCAGAATCACTGCGACTGGTGATGTGCAGACTTTCACATCCGAATGGTTTGGTACTCTCGCCGCAGCTCGTGG
>DIYB01000002.1:16772-18261 GCA_002428865.1 Patescibacteria group bacterium UBA6065 | reverse complement strand
AACGGAGATATCGAATTCATCCCGCTCGATGTTGTGGACCATGCTGAATGTCATATCCCGCCGGATAATCCGGTTGCGGTATGACCCCATCACCCGACCACTCTGTGGTCGGGTTTTTAATTACTCTCAAACACGATCCTAAACTCACCTAGTGTATACGTGGATCGAATATCGACGGAGGCAGTTGTTCACCAGAAAGGAGTCGTGCGATCTTGCGACCACCGAAAAGTGCGGGAATGAGACCAATGCCATTGCACCCCACGTTGTAGAGTAGTCGATTGTTGCGTGGCTCAAAACCAATCCTGCGAATACGATCGGGAGTGTAGCCCATGAGACCGTGCCACGTGAATTGGTAATTAATCTTTTTGTTTGGGTCGGTATCGTAATACCCCTTGATAAAAGCATCGATGTCATGTTGCATCGTATCAGGGTAATCATACTCAAAGAAATACTGTTCTCGATCAGAGAGATGTGCCTCTGGTCCACCAACACATATGAGATTCCATTTTCCGGGACGACGATCGAGATCGATATCATACGGTCGTCGAGTGAGATAAAAATACTGTCCCTCCTCCTCGTGCCGCGGATCAATGTCGGGCATGAAAAAACTGATACCTATCGGTTCCTTATTCATCTTCTCGAGATATCCCGACATGTACCCTACCTCGCCCTTGATCATGCGGTGAAATGCGAGATCAATGGCAAGACCATGCTTGTCAAACACACTAAAATCCTCAAAACCATTCGTACACAATACTGCGTGCTCTGCAGTGATAGTATGATTCCCCGTATCAATCACCACGTGGTCATCATGGAGAACGAGTTTGCGCATCTGGGTCTGTTCGTAGAGACCAAAACGGTGCACGTACGTCTTTTGTAGATACTTTGCAACCTCCTGACACAAGAGGGCGGAGTTGAGACACCCCCTCTCATCAACGACGAGTGTGTGAAAGATGTCGCTCTCGGTCTCAAGTCGCTCCTGTATGAATCGAGGTTCGACGACGCTGTAAAGGTCACGATATTTCTCTGGTATCGATGAGAGAAACGGGGCGTCCTTGCTGATGTAACACTGTTCATCATGAAATCCCCCCTTCACCTTGAGTGAGAGTTCTTCGAGATAGATGATTGTCTGATCGAGTGTCGTTTTACCGATATAACCCGGAAAGCGAGAGAATTTGATACGGCAGTCTGCATCTGAGTACATCTCAGACAAAAGCTCCCAGCCAGACCGTATATCACGCCATCCGGCGATAGCGAGGTCGAATCCGAATTCAGATACGATCTCATCAAACGGGCGTTCAAAATCAGCGAGGAGCTGTCCGGCGTTGTGACCCGTCGCACCGTGAGCAATGAGACCTCTATCGATGAGTACCACTGGTCTGTGTGTGTATTTGAGTGTAAAAAACGCTGTCGCAATACCAGAGATACCTGCACCGACAATGACCACAGAAGTGGTGACGTCCTCACGTAGAGGCACCACTGGCCGGAT
>DIYB01000002.1:14894-16498 GCA_002428865.1 Patescibacteria group bacterium UBA6065 | reverse complement strand
CTATCCTATCATGACCATGTACTCACTCGATAAGCGGTACAAGTGCATCCGCCACTCGTTCGGCAATACGTGCATACCCGCGATCGTTGGGATGGATAGCATCCGACATAAAACGCATATCACCAATGAGACCATCGAGCACATCTGGCACATAGACGGATCCGGTTTCTTGTGCCAGATCTTCAAAATACGAGTCAAATCGGTCCGAGAGGAGTCCACCACGCACACCGAGAAGCACGGTGACTGAGCCCGCATCCTGGAGCGCGTCAATAATGCCCCGAAGATTGTAGAATGTCTCTTCGATAGGTACTTTGCGTAGATAATCATTACCACCGAGAAGGACGAGGGTGATACGTGGAGTGTATTCGAGGGCTTCACCGATCCGTTCAAAACCCATCTCCGTAGTATTGCCTGAAATACCGAGGTTTATAATCGGCTCACCGATGCGACGCGAAAGAAGTGACACGAGATCATTGCCAGTCGTAGCACCCACACCTTCGATGAGACTGTCACCAAAGGCGACGATGGGACCATCCTGTGGCGGGTAATTGGTAATCTCTTCCTCACCCAAAAACCAGAAGAGTCCGATGAGGGCTACAGCCACTACCCCGAGCATTATCCTAGATCGAGTCATCATGAGCGCGGGTTTCGAGAGAACATACTACCCGGTCGCCACGGCACGCCGAGACGTGGCAAGAGCCAATAATCGAGTCCGTAGTAGCCAGCGATACGCCATCCGAGGAGTATGAGAAGCCCGAGAGAAAAGAGTATTGGATTTGTACTCACGGTTCCAGCGAGGAGGAAATTGAGATTCATGAAAAATCCGAAAAACGCTGCGATACCAGTAAATGCGCCGAGTATGAGCCCAAGTCCTACGAGAATCTCTCCGGCGACAACGATATGAGACCAGAGTGATGCATGTGGCGAGACCACAGTATCGAGAAACCACGCATACCACCACTGCACATCAGGATGCGCACCTGCGGTCTTTGCGAGTGCTCCTTTGACAAACCCTGAGAGTGCCGCACCAGATTGATCCCCCACCCACGCTGGATTGCCAGCCTTGCTCCAACCAGCCTCAAACCATTGCCAACCGACATACACTCGAGCCAGAAGCCAGAGCCAGGCAATCCGCGTATCCATAAAGAGGAATTTGAGAAACGGAGCCTCTCGTATCATGCGTTGTGTCATACCAATTCTATGACTAGATGGATAATCTCACTCATCATATTGTATCATCAGACACTGACTTCATTTTTCCTCATAGGTGTGCTATTTTCGTAGGACATTGCCGGATCGTCTAAAGGTAGGACGTCGCTCTCTGAAAGCGAAAATTTTGGTTCGATTCCAAGTCCGGCAACAGTCATGTTAGACCAACCGAGGTCTCCGAAATAGTTATATTTTGAATTGAGCCCAATACATCCATCTTGGGCTGGTTTTTTGTTATCATGAGATTACATGCAAGAGGAACAGATAAACCTTGTATCTCAGGACGGCGAGCGCATAGGGGTGATTGGGAAGATCGCGGCACACGAGACTGGTAAGTTGCACGAAGCATTCTCTATATTCGTATTCCAAAAAGACGGCCGTCTTCTCCTGCAGAA
>DIYB01000002.1:8729-14727 GCA_002428865.1 Patescibacteria group bacterium UBA6065 | reverse complement strand
AGTTCGGCCGTCTTCTCCTGCAGAAAAGAAATCCTGGTAAATATCATTCCGGCGGTCTCTGGTCGAACACATGCTGTGGTCATCCTCGCGCAGGTGAGGACTTGCAGTCAGCGGCCCATAGGCGCCTACAAGAAGAAATGGGATTTGATTGTACTTTGAAGGAAGTGTTTTGCTTTACGTACCAAGTTGACCTGGACCACGGTCTCACTGAGTATGAATTCGATCACGTGTTCTTTGGAGTATGCGATTCGCCTCTTTCCCCTGATCCTGACGAAGTCTCGGAATATCAATGGGTTACCGTAAGCGACTTAAAAGATGATATTAGGCACAGACCCGATTCATATACATCGTGGCTCCGCATCATATTCGCCGAGCATGCTGCTCGTATTGAAAAGCTTGTCCATCTATTAGACAAGGCATGAATATATGAATATCATACTAGTTAACATGACAAGAATGGCTCAGATTCTCATGACAATCCTTTGCACACTTGCCCTGGGCGTTCTTGTGGCACTTTTTTGGCGAATAGATAACGCCGCGATGACTTTCTCTTGGTCCTGGGCGCTCATCGGGATTATTGCTGTTCTGCACGGAGTTACCATGAAAATTGCCGACCTCCTTGATGAGCACGGCATGGTTTGGATGAAAGGATTGAATATGTGGTACGGAGTCCTCTGGGGAGGATTCGCATCTCTTCTCGTGATAGCCGATGCTCATCTCGCGAACGCGTTCCTCGCCATGACGCTCGCTTTCCTTGTTCGTCTTTTACTCGACCACAGAAATCATGCGGTGGCTGGAGCAATTATCATAATCACTTTCCTTGCCAGCTCCCAATTTATCCCAACCGATTTTAGTCTTGTGTTCGTGGGATTAGCCGCACTTGGCATGCTCAAAGACCACATTGGCAACGTAAGGATCAAGCGGGACGTTCTGTATAAGCTAAACGAGCTTGCGCCCTACAGTATATTGGTATCGCTCGCTTATTCTGCGCTTACTGACAATTGGATCGTCTTCTTCGCCTTTACCATCTCGACCGCATCGTACAGCTTCGTTAAATTCTATTTCTTGAAGAGGGGTTGGTACGCGAGACTTTAATTAATCTCTGTTCGGCGCATTCGTGTCGGAAATACCAAAAAGTTATTTTAAATCCGAAGACCGAGACGCCTCACATAGAGAGGGGAAGGCACGGCACAATACCCTTACGTTACCCTGCTTGGTAAGTTCGCAACCGAGAGAGTCAACCAAGTTGAGTTTAGTTTATATAGCTCAGGACCCATGGGCTTTTTGCTAGTGCTATGAAAACGGCCGAGTTTTTTATTGCACCTATTTAAAGAGACTCTTTAACTTAAAAACAGCAGCTAGAATAAAACCGATTGCGGCCAAAACGGCAAATGGAATCGATATTGATTCGATTATTCGAAATGACCATAGCGTTGCAATAACACCTAATCCCAAACACATAACACTAAGACCGTAGCGCTGAGCACTCTGTTCTTTTCCTCGAATTATCAAATCAACTTTCTCTTTTCCTTCCTTAGAAACCGGCTCTATAAAATAGGTTTTGCTAAAAAACGAGTAGTACTTTGCAGATTTACTAATCGCAATGGAGTGAATAATAAGTCCAATCCCGAAAATCCCTACTACAATGTTAATTGTAGAGGGCATCAGCTACTTCTTAAGACTCACAACACTTATGTACACCGCTAACACAACCAATACCAGTCGGGAGATCAAAATCAGATAAAGATTAACCGAACCTAACAAAGAAGATGAAGAAATCAGAGATGGTGAAAATTTACTCCATACCGAAATCAACAAAGCACAGAAACATATGGTCATATACCAAGATAATGCTTTATCGCGATATTTTTTTTGTAAGTAAAAACAAAGGATTATAACCAATAGATATATTATCCAGGAAAACATTTTATTTTGAATTATTTTTCTGTCCAGTAATTCTCTTATAATTTTCTACAAACCTCTTCACTTCACTAACATTAAACGTAGGCCCCGTACTCGAAGTGATATTTGTGAGTACAGTTGAGTCTTTTTGTCTATTAGATTTGAACTGATCCACAGTCGATATAAATTGTTCTCTTATGTCATGAATAATTGTCCCTGTTACTAACCCACCTATTGTTGCTATCACCCACTTTGGTAATTTAGGATTGAGGTTTGGCAACATGTCTTCTGGACCCATAGGAGTCTGTTCAACACCATATTTAGAAAAATCAAGTGTTTGCCTAGGCCCGACAAATCTCGTGGTATCGACTCTATTTAATACCGCTTCAGTCAGATAGTAAGACCCTATCGCGACACCCCCGACCACGATAGCGGGAATGACTATCTCTGGTGCCACAGCAACCAAAGCTAGAGCTTGAGCTATTCGTCCGCTTGGGTCTTTGTTCGTTATCGGATTCCCTCCAGCGTACCCGTAACTATTTTGGGCCTGTGGAGCGGTTAATATTTTCTTTCCATCTTCTGTTTTTCCAATCTCCCAAAACACCGGATCCTGTGATGTGAACTGTCCTCTTCCTCCATCATAGTACCTCGCATTGAGATATGACAGGTCATTGCCCTCATTCTCAAACTGAGCTATGAATCCTCTGTTTGAGTCGGTGGTACCTGTCTCCACTCTGGTAGAGCCATATGGGAGGTAGTCTTTCTCGAGGACTACATCTCCACTCTCGTTGGTCACAGCACTCGTACTTTCTAGATGATCAGGATGTACATAGTAAGTCTTGGCGGTGCCTGAGGGGCTTCCTGAAGCAATAGGACGCTCTATGTAGGCTACGAGGGTGTCTCCTGCCCATATGTATGAGGTGGAGGTACCGGTCTGGTATGTACCATCTGTATACTCAGCAGAGTAGTACTTACTCTGAGACAGATTTTGCATCAAGAATTATATGGGTGTTTGGAAGATAAAGGAATTCGTACGTCTTTCCTTGCATAATATAGCGAGGAGAAAAATACCATGCTCTAAAAGTATTCTCCGTGCCAGAGGGGTATGAATCAACAACAACCTCTCGAAAGACAAATCCTGCAACAGAGCTACCTTGATTCTCAACTACATGCATTTTTTTTTCTTTTGGCCCTGCATTATCAATTATAAATAGAACATCTCTTGCGAAGGGTAAGCTCATAAATAAAACTATCCACATACCAGCAATCAAACATAAAACTTTTGTCACAATATCCACCCCTCTCTCTCCAATTCTCTTAATAATGTATTGTGGCCAGAGATTTTTTCTGTGGGCAATGTCAGTAAGATTCTTTCGTGGACCAAATGCATATAGAAAAGCAATAATTGGGGGGATTCCAAAAAAGAATGACAACCCAATCAATCTTCCCAACCAATCGGGTTCAATAAAAGAAATAAACAAAAATGGACCAAGTATTATAAATGTGGCAACGTACCACCCCCAATTTGTAGGAATATATGTTTTCATAATTATCTCTTTTGATTATTATATACCGATACTCTTTAGCTTCGTTTGCGCACTTGGAATCATAAACTGCTTTAGCTGAGAGAGCAGCCTCTTGGTTCCTGAATCGATTCTGGATAATGAGTTCATGGCGGAATTAATACCAGCTTCGGGTAAGCCTGTCACTATTTGCGTAACCCCGATTTTAGAGGCTGTTTTCACACTGAAGTTGTCTATGGTCCCATTAGCAGCTTTTGTAAACGTGGATTGAGTTATTGCTTGTAGACCATTACGTCCTCCCGATACTTTACTTGCAATTGATCCTCCCGCCTTGCTAAACGCCGCGCCCCAAAATGCTCTTTCCCCGACCGAAAGATAATCTATCTTGCTTTCGCCTTGTGGGGTAACGCATGATATGGTTCTACCCCGAGGAGGCCAACAACTTTGAGAAGCTATATCCCCTCAGCGCGCATGACGGTGAGCATGGTATAGAGCAGTATCTTGATGTCATGGAGCACGATACGAGCACCTCGGTGTGTCCGTACAAATTCAGCATACGCGAGATCTTCCCTCTCTTGATCGAGACGATATTTTTTTGCTTTGTGAGTTTGAAAATGCCCCGTGAGTCCCGCTTTTAGGATCGTCTTTGCTACTCCACCGTTTGCAACATAACCGCGATACACTTCAGGATTAGTTGGACGAGGACCGACAAATGTCATCGTTCCAAAAAGGACAAGAAAAAGCTGGGGGTATTCATCGAGATAGAGCTGAACGAGTATCATGCCGACAGCCGTGAGATTGCGAAAGTCGTGCTCAAGCACCTTGGTATGAACAACACCCTCATCGCCACGGGCAATAGATGCTTTGAAGGTTCGCAATTTATAAAAATCAAACGGGGCACCCTGAGACATGCGAGTTTCTCTATAGAGGAGTGGTACACGTGCCCGAGATGACAGGAGGCGCTCGACGAGTCCGAGTGCGAGTATTGTCGCAACAATCGGAAAGAGGACAACTATCACGATCACACTCGCGATAATATCAAAAACTCTTTTTGCTATCGGTATGCGTACCGGTGATGTGTCTCGTGTCGACATAGTACTGATGCTATCAAAATGACTAGTCTATATCTAGAGGAGACACATGACGTGTGCTATCATAGACACATGGCAAAGAGAAACAATTCGCGTCCGAAAAAGTCACGCTCAAAAAAGACCAAGAAGCGCCTCGCTACAAAGCATGCGCGTCTCGCTCAAAAGCGCGCGCGATAAACATTCGGAAAAAACACACCGCCCTACCGGCGGTGTGTTTTGATTTAGAGAGAGATCTGAGATGCGGCAATAGTCGCCTTGAGTTCGACCGCATCAGCAACATTTGCAATAAATGGCAGATTCGGGACAACGAGCGAATACGCCTTGCGAGAGATTGTTGCCTGAGCCATACCAGAGAGGACCCCTTCCTCGATTCGGGCAGTGACCTCAAACGTCTCCGATCGGGTCACACCAGATATAGTGAGATCACCGGTCACCGAGAAAGACATGTCTTCACCCTCTCTCACCTTTTTAGGAGCACCTGAAATTGATCGAGGAGAAAACGTAATAAACTCATTCTCCGGAACATCCGACTTCAATATGAGTCGAGAGATAGCGCCATCCCTACGCAGAGAGTCGGTACGCAGTGTACGAGCATTGATCGAGAGCTCACCTATCTCGATCACACCATTTATGACACGGATATCACCAGCAATATCTGGAGTGACACCGACAACGGTCTTGTCCTTACCGTTCAAAAGCTCATATATCGAAAAAGATGCTTCTGATCCCACACTGATCCGGTACACCGCACTCTCACCTGAGACTGTCTCAGCTGTGCCCAATAATACCGATGTGTCACTTGGTGCTGGGGCAGGTCGCGTCACATATACGTACCCAAGATACGCACAGAGTCCGATAATAAGAAGTGTGGCTGAGACAATAACTGTTTTTTTCATACGGCTCTATGGGTACATGAATACTAATGATGCCTCAGTGTACCAGATACTACTTGGATCGTGCCAGACTGGCGCGTATAAAAGAGGTGAAGAGCGGATGTGGTGAGAGTGGCCGTGCGAGAAACTCCGGATGAAACTGTGTGCCGAGGAAAAATGGGTGGATAGATACAGGTAGCTCCGCGATTTCAGCGAGTTGTCCGTCAGGTGATGTACCAGAAAAAATGAGCCCCGCAGCTTCGAGATCCTTGCGGAAGGTGTTATTGACCTCATATCGGTGACGATGGCGTTCGGATATGGCACGCACGCCATACGCAGAAGCTGCGAGAGATCCTTTCCTGAGCACAGCTTTATAGACGCCAAGGCGCATGGTGCCACCGTAGTCTTGAGAGAGAAGTTTTTTCTCCTGTTCTGGCATGACATGGATAACTGGACGAGATGTCTGGGGATTAATCTCTGTCGTGTGTGCGTCACTCCAGCCGAGAACCGTACGCGCGTACTCAACAGCCAACAACTGCATACCGTAGCAGAGTCCAAAGAGTGGTATTTTGTGCTCACGAGCAAATCGAATGGCTCGTATCTTGCCTTC
>DIYB01000002.1:5105-8524 GCA_002428865.1 Patescibacteria group bacterium UBA6065 | reverse complement strand
TCGTATCTTGCCTTCAATACCAGTTTCCCCAAAACCACCAGGGATCACAATACCGCCATACGCCGCAAGCTTTTTGACTGATCGACTATCTCGTTCAAAATCTTTTGCGTTGATCCACTCAATCTCGGGCTTCACCTTCTCTTTATATGCAGAGAACTTGAGTGCTTCAATGACTGAAATGTATGCATCCGAGAGAACAAAATCACCGGTATCAAAATACTTTCCCACAATACCGATTTTCACCCGCTTCCTCGGCCGTCGTGTCGACGATACAAACTGGCGCCACTTATCGAGATCGTGTTCACCTCTCTTGTGAGAAAGACCGAGTATATCGAGTATACGATCACCGATCCTGTCTCGTGCAAAGTTGATAGGCACATCATAGATACTCTTTATATCTGGCGCTGAAATAATGTTCTCGGGAGAAATAGATACAGAGAGAGCGAGCTTCTCTTTGCGCTTCTTGTCGACCGGCACAGGTGCGCGAGCAACAATCATGTCAGTACGCAGTCCGTAGCCATGGAGCTGACGAACCGCATTTTGTGTCGGCTTTGTCTTCATTTCACCGATAGTCCCCGGCACTGGCATGTATGAGACCAGTATCGTCATAACATCACGCGGATGACGGACTGCGAGGATGCGCGCCGCCTCGATAAAAAGCGCGTTCTGATAGTCGCCGATAGTGCCACCAATCTCAACAACGGTGATATCTGATCGTTTTCCCGATGCCGCACTCGTGATACGACGTAGTATTTCATCGGTCACATGAGGGATAGCCTCGACACACCTCCCGCCGTAGCCAAGCGCTCGTTCGCGATCAATTACATAGCGATACACCATACCGGATGTAACATAGTCATTCGGCGTGAGTGATGTACCGAGGAATCGCTCGTAGTTACCCATATCCTGATCAGTCTCAAGTCCCGAGTCGAGAACAAAGGTCTCTCCGTGTTCAGTGGGATTCATCGTTCCCGCATCGACATTGAGATATGGATCCACTTTGACGAGGTTGATTCGATATCCTTTTGCTTTGAGAATCACACCGATCGACGCAGTAGTAATCCCCTTCCCAACACCAGACATGACACCACCAATCACAAAAATATATTTGTGTGGCTCGTGTTGCCTCTTTGGCTTACCACTTCGTCGTCGACTCTTCATCCTCTGTGTTTTTCGGGTTCTCTGTTTCATGGGATGTAGATGAGAGTCATGGAGTGGTAGGTTTTATATTCGATCAAACCTTGAGATATTTGCGTACGGCGAGGAAACTACCAGTTGCACCGAGCAGTGCCCCAGTACCGACAATCACAAGCGTGATATACGCAAAGTTGGAGAGATAGTAGCTCCATACATCAAAACCGCTGAAAAATGTCCTCGTGATCGAAGCGACCCAGTACGTCGCCGGATAGAGAAGCACGAGTGTTGCGAGAGCTGATACGATGCCATACATAATGCCAGAGACCACAAATGGGCCACGAATATACTTGTTTGATGCACCGACGAGTCGCATAACTGAGATCTCATCACGAGATATATAGATTGCGAGTCGTATCGTATTGAACGCAATCACTATAGAGATAAAAACGAGTGCGAGGGTTGCACCAAAACCTACCGTTGTAGCACCAGCAATAATGCGTGTGAGAGCGTCAATCGCTGCGCGATTCTGATAGTAATTCACCTTATCTATAAAAGATCCTTGATCGCCTTGTGATCCGAGAAACGTCGCAATGCCCTCATATTGTGATGTTTCTCTTGCTCGGATGTTGAGAATTGCACCGAGCGGATTATCACCGAGTTCATCGAGTGCCTGGAGTGTTACCTCATCGTTTTCATGGCGATTTTTGAAATTTTCGAGCGCCTGATCGCGAGATACATACTCGACAGACGCAACTTCTGGTAGTGATCGGAGCGTATCGGCAAGACCAAGTATCGCTTCTTCATCTGCTTCGGGGACAAAATACACATTCACATCCACTTTTGCCTGAATTTGCTCAAGCGATGTGCGGAGCATCGCACCGACAAAGATAATGCTGCCGAGCACAAAAAGCGTGACGGTCATGATGAGGACAGACGACAGTGATACCGATCCATTCCTCCAAAACCCGACAAATCCCGCCCTGAGAACCCGTTTTATATTGAGCCAGAACATACTCTGATTATATCGCGTATTTACCCTGCACATCATCACGGACAATCCTGCCACGTTCCATGGTGATAACACGTTTACCTACCGAATCAATAATCCCCTTGTTGTGCGTTGTGAGAATGACGGTTGTACCGAGATCATTTATTTTCTTGAGTATCTGAACAATGTCATAGGTATTGACCGGATCGAGGTTACCGGTAGGCTCATCAGCAATAATAATGTCTGGTTGATTGACGATTGCACGAGCAATCGCAACCCGCTGACGCTCACCGCCAGAAAGTTCGTGCGGGAAGCTCCAGATTTTTTTGCTCAAATCGACGAGCTCCAACACGTGTGGCACATCTGCTTGTATTTCATCATCAGTCTTGCCAGCAGCCTCCATCGCAAAGGCAATGTTTTCAAAAACCGTTTTATTAGGAAGTAGCCTAAAATCCTGAAAGACAGTGCCTATACGGCGACGATATTTCGGTATGTCACTCTTCCTGAGTCGGTGAACGTCGACAGATTCAAAGAGGACCGTGCCTCGCGTCGGTCGTTCTTCGGCCAGAATCATTTTGATAAGCGTGGTCTTACCAGCGCCTGAGTGGCCGACGATTGAGACGAATTCCTGCGGTGCGATCTTGAGCGTGACCTCATCGAGCGCTATGGAATCATCCGAATATACCTTGCTGACTTTATCGAAATGGATCACGGGTGCATTGTAACACAGTCAGACGACTGTTTTTAGAGTCCCTTCTCTGCCTCAAGAAAAAGCTCGATATCGCCACCAAACACCTCATCAACACGGGCGGTTTCAGTGTTTGTTCGATGATCCTTGACCATCTTGTATGGGTGAAGCACGTATGATCGTATCTGGTTACCCCACTCGATATCTGTTGTTTTTGAGATGTACATTCCCTTCTCCTTTGCGGTACGCTCGTCCTCTCGAAGCTTATAAATTTTTGCCTCGAGAATCTCCATGGCCCGCTCCCTGTTTTGAGACTGTGAGCGCTCGCCATCGGCATGAACTGCTATTTTGGTTGGTAAATGTGTGATACGGACAGCAGTCTCACGTTTGTTTACATTCTGACCACCAGGACCAGATGAACGAGCGAACTCGATACGGAGCTCCTCAGGTGGTATAGCCACCTTTCCTGGTGCATCAAATTTTGGAATGACTTCGACGAGTATAAACGATGTGTGGCGAAGCTTTTTTGCATTAAAGGGTGAGATACGAACAAGACGATGAACTCCTGATTCGTGTTTGAGCGTGCCGTAGGCACCAGCACCGACG
>DIYB01000002.1:0-4929 GCA_002428865.1 Patescibacteria group bacterium UBA6065 | reverse complement strand
TTGAGTGTACCGTAGGCACCGGCACCGACAAAATCGAGTGTCACATTGCGATACCCCCCGTGATCATTCTGGTTTTGGTGAATAAAGTGTATCGACCAGCCGTGTCGATCTGCATACTTCATATACATTTCAAGTACCATCCGAGCAAAATCCTCCGCATCATCACCACCCGCACCCGCAAATATCGTCATGATCGCGTTCCCTCGCTCATACTTTGCCACCTCAGCGAGTTCGGCTTTCTTGCGCGCAAGTTCACGGAGCATCTCTTGGGCACGCTCCTTGTGCTCCCAAAATCCGGGCTCGGTAAGAGCTGACTCTATTTCAGCAATCCGTTTCTCTACATCATGCATATCTCACGAGTATATCAAATCTATACAAAGAGAAAGGCCGGATCGCGCGTCGCGCAATCCGGCCTTCGGAGACAAAGTGCGTTGGGACTATATGGCATCCTGTTCGCAAACCCAATGCGTGGAAGTTGGGCGTAGCGCCCGGACCCCCCTTCATTCATCCGACACCCAAGGAACACGGAGCACGAGGCTCAAACATGTTGTGCAGCACACAGCAATGTGGGTCCCCTCTGTAGCGAGACCGCCTCAGGCGTTCTAATAGAGAGAATAGAATAGAAGAAGGCAACTGTCAACTATTTGTCTTTCTGTGGCTCTGTTGAGCCAGATGCATCAGTATCTGATGGGACTGAGCCAGACATGCGTATGAACGCAATCCCTCCCGACACCGAGATAATAAGACCGATGATGACAAGTGCGAGTGCTGATCCAGAATCAGTACCGAGAGCAATCCACGAACCCGCACTAGCAAGGACAATCGTTGGCACAATACCGATCGCTGTTGAAATAACAATAAAACGTGCAAACGCTATCCGAGTGAGACCTGCGGCGTAACTCACCGCTTCAGGCATAGCGATAAAACAAACCCGAGCGAGCAAAAAACCGCGACTGGTCTCCATGAATCGGAGGATGCGATCAATCACTGGCACATTACCACGCGCAAATCGCTCAACTGCTCGTCGACCAAAGATACGGGAAATATAGAACGAGACCACCGAACCAATAAAATCACCGAGAATAAGTAACAAGCTACCTTGGTATATACCAAAAAGTGCACCTGCGAGCGGATACAGTGGTGACCCTGATATTGGGGCAAAAATCATCGTGGACGCCTTTGCAAGAACGAGAATAGTGGGACCCCATATGCCAGACTCTGAAACAAACCGCTCGATCTCACTCATATCAAAATACGAGAAGCCGGCGATCATGATAGAAAACATGATCGCGAGTCCGGCGATATTTTCAATATAATCCTTGTATCCTCGAAAGAAATCTTTCATGTGGTGACAGATTGGTCCGTGAGCCACCTCCCGGGATCGAACCGGGGACCTCTACTTTACGAAAGTATTGCTCTACCAGCTGAGCTAAGGTGGCGCGGTGACGGCCCACGCCGCCATGCCGGAGCCAACTTCCGGGATCGAACCGGAGACCTCGTCATTACCAATGACGTGCTCTACCGACTGAGCTAAGTTGGCATATACTCCCCCATTACGGAAAAGTACAAACAATACTACCTAGTTTCGGCTATTTTGGCAAAACAGCGCCTAGCGATCCCCTATTTTCTTTTCAACATCGTGGATCTCCTTCTGAATCGCACGCTCTGCGTCGGCGAGATTCTGTCTGAATCGCTCAATGATGTGATCCTCTTCGCGAGTCAAATGTCTTCGTGTCTTCGCGCGTTCGAGCATGCGTATCGAATCCTCGACATCCTCCTTGAGAAGCTCAAAAGCCTTATCAACAATAGCCTCGACATCTCTCAACTCTTTGCGCACACCTTTTCTGAATTGACGAATCTTGTGCATCGAGAAGAGTGAGATGAAGACGAGACCAAACGCAAGCGCGACAATAGGAACAGCAACTGTAAGGACAGTGATGACAGACTCACCGATCGATGAAAAGAGTGGTTTCTTCACAACAAACGCCTTAGGTACCGATGGCTCACTAGTCGCTCCGCGACTATCGGTTGCGAGAGTCCAGAGTCGATACGCGCCGCGTTCAAGAGTGGTATTTGATGCAATAGAAAATGTTCCGGATGCATCAGATTTCACTGATCCAATCGACTCTGCATCCTCATCATCGCCCCGTGTGACAAAAGCAGTTATTTCGACATGTGGCAATGCATTACCACGAACTACAAGGGGTGAATCGGTGGTCACCTCTTCAGTGAGATAGGTGATCTCAGGCGATGCAATTGGTTCGACCACAAAATCAACCGATGTCACCGCAAAGTTGCCCGCCTCGTCATATGCACGAGCGAGCAGTGTGTGCTTGCCAGGTGCAAGCACTGGCGTCTCATACACACCAGTACCATCATCTTGCCATCGGAGAGCTTCAGATCCGTCTATCTGAACTGTATAGTGACTGATACCAGATGTGCTATCTGTTGCAGAGAAAGCAAATCGTGCTCGCGGATTTGTCTTATCTGATCTCGAAGACTCTTTTACAGTAAACGAATCAGGTTTAACTGTATCTACGCGAATTGCATAGTGAGTGACCGCACCCCACCCATACTGATTCTCAAGCTGAACGTGGAGATACCAGATGCCGTCGTCAATGTCTTCGAGAAGACGCGATGATATAGCAGGGTCATACACCACTGTCGGATCCGACTTTGCCATCTTACCCAGTAAGAGTCGGGTTCGCGTCGTGCCTTCGGGAACTGTCCAACGGAATGTACCCTCATTGACCGCATACCACTGCTTCTGGTTTTGGAATGTATCCGAAGATACATCAGGTGCGGCCGGTGACCGTGGATCACGCGAAGGACTCTCATCAGCCTCTACGGTAGGCGACTGAGGAATTGGCGAGCCACCGATCGAAAATGAACCGGTACCAATATTTCTCAGAATATTCGTACCATTACCATCGTTCGCGAGCACCGATCCCGAACTAAACCGTATTGGCGCATCGCCCTGTGAGACCGCCTTGAAATTTATGGTAATGACTCGTCCCGCGGATCCAGTAAATCCAGGATTGGGTACCACCCCTTCAAACGAAACAGTACCTTGAGCATTAGAAAATGTCGGTTCCTGAACCCAGAGAGTGAGTATTGAGTCTGTTTTTGAAATTGAGACAACTTGTAACTTGTCCTGCGGAAACGACAAAACACCTGATACAGCATTGATTGGCTGAGCAGTCGAAGAGACGAAGACGCGTACCGGAAATGTGCGGCCAGCAGCATACGATCCAGTCGATGGAGAGATGTAGAGCGTGTCAGCACGCACTACAAATGGCGTTATGAGGAACGCCGAGACAAATAACGCTGTACGAAGAAAAGAGCGCATAAGACGAGTACGATTAGTATACCACCAAACACAATGGTGATGTAATAGTACGGATACACAATCGAACTTGCTGTCGTATTACCCAACCCATCAACCGCTCGGACATGGATCCTCATAAACAAATCACTTCCACGCAATCGGATTGGGCTTTGAGCAGGAGTCCACGCATCAGCACGTGGATCGAGTATCAACGTTGATGCCCATTCATATCGCACAACACCGGTACCCTTGTCACTTGTAGCAAAAGAGACGAACCGATCTCCATCAAAGATACTTGGATCTTGCCCAATCACGAGTGAAAACGATTCAGGTGGTACTGTATCTTCAACCGAAAGCGTAGTGGTACCGCCTACTGATGGCCAGAAAGAAAACATCTGAGTGCGCACAGGCACCACTGATCCATCGGCGTCGTTTTTTCGTGCTTCAACCTGATTCAAAGATACCGAGACTCGATCATACGCCTGTGGAGATACCACGACAGAGAAAAGCTCCCGAACACCCGAAAAACCCCCTGGGGTAATACCTGAAAATGAGATGGTGTTGCCCGGACGTGGCTGATCAACCCACAACACAAGAGCCGATTGACCAATAAAGACCGAGGGCACATCAACTGATTCTGAGATAGTGACAGTGCCCGAGATAGCATTGAGACGCTCGCCCTCTGTGTCGATCATGATACGCACGATACCCTCACCACCTACCCCGGCACCAGAGACTGATACAGGATATATCGTCGCAGAAAAAACATCGGACGGTACCAATCCCGCAACACAGACAATACTCACACATATGTAGGTATACCATTTCATATATTTATCCGGTCCAGTTAAATGCCATGATAGAGAAGTCAGTGAGTGTTACCTGACCATCACCGTTGATATCAACGTTTTTTGGAGGACTTGAGCGCTTGTACCAGTACGCGACAATGGAAAAGTCGACGAGATTGACCCGACAATCACCATTCGCGTCACCTCGACGTGTACACGTCCGCGGAGCGGCTGCGGCAACATTTTTTGTACCGACGATAAATGCCGCCGCTGAGGAGAATGAGCTGATCTCGTTTCCAATAGCTGATTTTGACTTGGCACTGTGATCACCAAATTCAAGTGGTGCTGTATCAAAATTGTAGAGATACACGCCAGTTGCATCTGCTTTTGTCTTTACAAAAAACGGTACTTCAGAGTTCACCTGAATAGTAACTTCACTCTGTGAAGTGGTCTGTCCAAAAATAGCGATATCATCACCCCTCCTCACCTCTGCTTTATCGACCGCAATGGTGGGTGCGATAAAGATACCAGTGATATTGGTAGTTACTCCCGATGTGACTGACACAGGAAACGTGAGAAGGCTCGAACGCCGACCTTGATTATCCTCACTGTATACCGAGAAGAAATAATTGCCTGTCGCGAGGCCGGATACCGATGTCGAAAATGATGCCGTAGCATCCGCGACTGTCGTCGAAACGATCTGTGCATCTTTGAGAACCGTGATGGTGCTCCGAGGATACGCTCGACCGGCAAAGGATACACCACCTTGTCCTGCGGGTGGTACGTATCCGCCGCCACCCCCCCCACCGCCTC
>DIYB01000011.1:9192-10937 GCA_002428865.1 Patescibacteria group bacterium UBA6065 | reverse complement strand
CTCGTTCTTGCTGTTGCGTCGTTTTCACTCCTCTCAAAGGTCAATGACCAATTTCTCATTGAGGTACCCGCTCACGGCGGCTCGCTCAGAGAAGGCATAATCGGCACACCACGATTCATCAATCCCCTCCTTGCAGTTGGTGAAGCCGATCGTGATCTCTCATCACTTGTCTATTCTGGACTTATGAAGGCGACACCTGATGGTTCGTTTGTCCCTGATCTCGCCGAGCGATATTCGGTCTCATCAGACGGGCTCTCATACACCTTTATCCTCAAAAAAGATGCGGTCTTTCATGACGGTAGACCAGTCACTGCCGATGATGTCGAGTTCACCATCACACGTGCACAAGATAGCTTGCTCAAAAGCCCAAAAAGACTCAACTGGGAGGGTGTTATCGTTGAAAAATCAGGTGAACACGAGATCCGTTTCATTCTCAAGCAGCCGTATTCTCCATTCATATCTCACACAACCATTGGTATTCTCCCCCGACACATCTGGTCATCACTGGAGAGCGACCAATTCCCATTTAGCCAATACAATGTGATGCCTATCGGCTCAGGACCATATCGTATTGAATCTGTTGCGCGTTCAAAGGACGGCATACCAACTTCGTACACGCTTACTTCGTTCGATCGTTACACGCTCGGTGAGCCCTATATTGAAAAACTTATCCTCTCATTCTTCCCGAACGAGAAAGCAATGCTCGAGAGCCTCTCTCAAGGCACCATCGAAAGCGCGTCAAATATAGCGTCTCATTCAGTCCGCGACATTGAGATTCAGGGCATATCGACAATACACGCACCACTCACTCGAGTATTTGGTATCTTCTTCAATCAAAATCAAAAGGAAATCCTCGCCCGTAGTGAAGTACGAAAGGCGTTCGAGGCCTCAATCAACCGTCAATCAATCATAGATGCGGTATATGATGGAGCAGCGACACCGGCATCCTCACCACTACCACCTACCGTCGCAGAAAAATTGTCTACATTAGACATCACATCGACAAGCACACTCTCCTCAGCACTGGCAGGTCTCAACAAAGCAGGATGGTCACGTGAAAGTGCGACATCATCACTTGTCTATTCTGTAAAAGGAAAACCGAAAGTACCACTCGCTGTCTCAATCACGACATCAAACGTACCCGAACTCGTCGAAGCAGCTGACGTCATCGCATCAGCCTGGCGTGATCTCGGAGCACTCGTCGATGTCAAAGTGTTTGAACCATCAGATTTGAACCAGTCAGTCATACGACCGAGAAAATACGAGGCGCTTCTCTTTGGTCTGGTAGTTGGACGTGATCCAGACCTCTATGCATTCTGGCACTCATCACAACGAAACGACCCTGGACTCAATATCGCCATGTACACAAACGCACGAGCAGATAAGGCGCTCGAAGAAATGCGCAAAGCAACATCGACTGATGATGCTCGTATTGCCTACGATCGCTTAGCAAAAGAAATTGCCACTGACACTCCTGCAATATTCCTTTTTAGTCCAGATTTTATATATGCAATTCCCGATAAAGTACGCAACGTATCGCTCGGACAGATCACAACACCGAACGATCGATTCCTATCAATCCACGATTGGTATATAGACACAGAAAAAATATGGCGATTTTTGAAAGAAACCAAACGATAAACACTAACAACATCACACACACCAATGGATAAAGATCACAAACCAGCAGCAACAGAGAGGACGGGACGAGAAGGACATGGGCACCACAAGAGACGTGGCGGTCG
>DIYB01000011.1:5700-8954 GCA_002428865.1 Patescibacteria group bacterium UBA6065 | reverse complement strand
GCGTGGAGGTAGAACCGGAGGTGGTCGTCGTGGAGGCAGGGGCAGTAGCGGATTCGGTCACCGCCGCCCACCCGCACCTCGCGATCGTCGCATGGAAGCGTCACGCTCAGAGAGTGTCCCCATCCCCCCAATCGGTGATGCAATCCGCATCATCCCCCTCGGTGGTGTTGAGGAGATCGGCAAGAACATGACCGCAATTGAATTTGGTAACGACATCATCGTCGTCGATGCTGGTTTCCAATTCAAAGACGAAGGAACTCCTGGAGTCGACTACATCCTCCCCAATACCCGATATCTTGAAGAACGAAAAGATCGGGTACGCGCCCTTTTCATCACCCACGGACACCTCGACCACATCGGTGGTATCCCCTACATCATTGATCGTATCGGCTATCCTCCGGTATACACCCGACAATTCGGTGCCATCATGGTCCAGAAACGCCAAGAAGAGTTTCCTCACCTCGAACAACTTGATGTTAAGGTGCTTTCAGGTAACGAGACCATCACCGTCGGCGGATTAAAGATTGATACATTTGCTATCTCACACACCATTCCTGACTCAATGGGTCTTATCATCCATACCCCATATGGAGATATTGTGTTCATCGAAGATGTTCGTGTCGACAACATAAAAGGTGTGCCAACTGACGAGGAGGTCGAGCAATACAAGCGATTTGCAAACAAAGAAGTCCTGCTTCTCACCATGGACTCGACATCGATTGAGAAACCAGGATTTTCTCTCTCAGAAAACGTCGTCATTGAAAATATTGATAAGTTTGTGAAGGCAGTAACTGGACGACTCATAATCGGCACATTCGCATCACAAGTCGAGCGCATCATCGCCATCATCAAGATGGCAGACAAATATGGCAAGAAAGTGGTCGTCGAAGGTAGGAGTATGAAGACCAATCTCGAGATCATCAAACACCTCAAGCTTGTCGACACAAAAAACGTGATCCCCATCGAGGACATGGCAAACTACCCGCCGGATCGCATCATCATGCTCGTGACTGGTGCACAGGGCGAAGAATTTGCAGCGCTCATGCGTATGGCAAACAAGACGCACAAACATGTTCAGCTCAAGAAAACTGATACAATCCTCCTCTCCTCGTCGATTATTCCGACAAACCACAACGCGGTCATCAAGCTCAAAGACAATCTCTACCGATCTGAGGCACGTGTCATCACCTACCTCGATTCAGATATCCACGCATCCGGACACGGCAACCGCGACGAGCTCAAGTGGATCCACCAACAGATAAAATACCGGTTCTTCATGCCGGTTCACGGTCAGCACTACATGCTCCGCCAGCATGCGGAACTCTCACAGTCTCTCGGCACACCGCGAGAAAACATCATCGTTCCTGACAACGGATCGATCGTTGAAATCTACGATAATGGCAAATCCATCAGGGTCCTCAAAGAGAAAGCGCCGTCAGGACTTGTCCTTGTCGATGGATTTGCAGTGGGTGATGTGCAAGAGGTGGTCCTCCGTGATCGTCAGGCGCTCGCTCAAGATGGCATGTTTATCATATTCGGTGTTATCGATGCAGAAACCGGCAAACTAAGAAAGTCACCCGACATCATCTCACGCGGTTTCGTGTATCTACGTGAATCCCAAGATCTCTTGCGTGAAGCACGCACGATCATCAAGCAGACGATTGAGTCATCAACGTCAGGTATGCATCCCATTGACCTCGATATGGTGAAAAATGCGCTCACCGACGCGGTATCAAAGTATCTCTTTCAAGAGACCGCAAAACGCCCCGTGGTCATTCCTGTCCTACTCACCATCTAGCAGAATCAGCGCCCTCATACAAGGGCGCTGATTTGTATTTGACAAACACGTCGTAGCAGGTAGTCTGGTACAAACCACTGACACGAAAGGATCCTCATGAACCTTCTACGTCGCATCATCGGACGAGGCGACCCGCGCGAGGACTTCATCATACTCGCACACCTGCGACACAAACTCGCAGAAGCTAAAGCTGGTCGATACCTCATCAAACCGAGCGACAATGTCTCAAACCTCACTGAGCTTGAGCGGAAGCTCGAAAAGGAAATTGGGCGGCTCGAGGAACGACGCGCACGTTCGTCATAACCGATTCTTTCAACAGGGTCGGTTTTTTATATCGTGATACACTGTCCCGTATGAAACGCAATCGGTACGCTCTCTACGCTCTCGGTTTTCTCTTTGCGCTTTACAGTGCTCTCCCAACATACATAAACTCATCATTCCTCAACCAATATATCGGCGAGGCTCTCGTTGGAATGATCTACACTGCTGGGTCAATCATCACTCTCGTCGCATTTGTCTCTGTGTCATCAATGTTCCGACGATTTGGTGACTACCACGTCACCCTTGGCCTCTCAGGGATAGCATTCGCATCATCACTCGGACTAGCCTTCTCAACTAATCCGTTTATCATTTTTGTGTCTTTCATACTTAACTTTGCCTCCTTGTCACTCGTCGGCCTCGCGCTCGATATATTTCTTGAAAAATCGTCATCAGAACACGAAACAGGTAGAATTCGTGGTTCATTCCTCACCTGGGCAAACCTCGCCTGGATCATTGCACCTCTTGCGTCTGCGGTTATCATCGGGTACGTCGCATACACAGGTCTCTACGCACTCTCAACTCTCATTATCCTACCAATTATCTGTATCGTAACCCTCTTTTTCAGACACTTCAAAGATCCGCACTATCCAAAAGAGCCATACTTCTCACACATATCGGTATTGTGGAAAGAACGAAATATCAAAGCGATTTTCATCATCTCATTCCTGCTCCAGCTATTTTATGCATGGATGGTCATCTACTCCCCCATCTATCTCCATCAGGTTATTGGGTTTGATTGGAAGACAATCGGTCTTATATTCTCCGTTATGCTCATTCCATTTGTACTTATCGAACGGCCACTCGGATTTCTCGCAGATAGATACATAGGTGAAAAGGAGCTTCTTGTTGCAGGTTTTGCGATACTCGGTGTATCGACAGCCGCCACAGCATTTCTCACTGATCACAACGCACTTCTATGGGGCGCACTCCTCTTTGTAAGCCGTATCGGAGCTGCAACTGTCGAGATCATGTCAGAGACATATTTCTTCAAGAAAGTAGATGCATCGAGAATCTACCTCATGAGTTTCTTCAGAATGATGCGTCCACTCGCATACGTGATCGGTCCGGTCATCGCATCGATACTCTTCATCGCCCTCGACCTCAAGGGCCTCTTCGTTATCCTCGGCCTCCTCAT
>DIYB01000011.1:1987-5526 GCA_002428865.1 Patescibacteria group bacterium UBA6065 | reverse complement strand
AACCGTTATCCTCGGCCTCCTCATGCTCTACGGTATCCGCCACTCACTCGCTCTCAGGGATACAAAATAAGACTACGCCAACTTCACGCACTCAAGACACATAAAGAGTGGTATCTCCCGACGCGCGCGGTCTTCTGTTACTTTCCGTGGACCCGCTTCACTCTCTTTGTGTGAGACCCATTCTTCGATGCGTAGTATCGCGCACTTCGCATGAGCGAGTGATTTCGAATACGACTGGAGTGGTCGATGAAACGAAACGGTATGCACTGTACTACCACGCCCTGGATTCATATCTATCTCGCGACGAGAGTCAGAGAGGTATCGATCAACCCTTCGATACTGAATACCGTGTACATCATCAAATCCCCATGAAGACTCGCCAGGTATGCGAAACGCGGGGTGATTGAGCACTATGATGAGTTTACCCCCTTTTACAAGCACCCGAGATGCTTCCGTAAGCACCTCTTTCATGCGTTCCATGTTCTGGAGCGCGAGCACAATCACCGCCACATCAAACGAACCGTCTTTCCATATTGAAAGCTTGTCAGATGGTGCGACATGGAACTCCTCATTGTGTCCTGCACGCACCCGTGCAATAGCGATGAGGTCGGGAGAGAGATCGACCCCTGTTACGTGCGCACCGCGCGCAGCAAATGCATGTGAAAAAAAACCTTGACCACACCCAAGATCGAGTATCTTCATACCCTTCTCTGGCGCGACGATACGGAGGAGATTGGGCAGTATAACCTTGTGTTGGTACGAATCCTCGTCGTAGACGACACTGTCATACCACTTAGCTACATCATTCCACGAGGTATCCTTCTTCATACAATCATCATATCAGAAACCGCGCCTCTGTGGACGCGGTTCATTTGAGTCTTATGATTCCTTCTTTTTAGCACGTGCACGAGGTACTGGTTTTGTTTCAATAGAGAGGATATGTTCAAAAAACGCAGCAATCTTGTCAGCAATAAACTTCCACTTGACCCCCTCACCTCGTACCGCATCACGAAACTCTCGCGCATCTCGTATAAAATGTTCATTCTCAGCTTTCCATCGCGAGACGATATACCTGATATCCGCAAGTGTCTTTATGACATACACGGACGCGATGACAATAGCAGCGGTGATGAGTATGAGCGCGATCGTCGTAATGAAAAAAAAGATATCAGCGTGTATGAGTGATTCGTTTGGCATGAAATTAATTGCTAAGTGTAGTAATACAAGCTCGGTAATCGGCAGTCTTGGTCCATCCACATGATCCTGATGCTTGTCGTTCGCAACGAGCTCTAGCATAACACGCATATTCAGGACGAAAGGCACAGGTAGACATCATTTCGGTCTCTGCACATATCTCTGAACTACACCCTGAGACAACGCACGGTGCGCTCCCCACCACCTCAGATGTGAAAGACACTGGTATGGTATACGAGAGATCGAGTGCTGGATCACCGCTTGGATTCTCCTTGTGAAAGACGAGGGTTCCTGTAGCAGTAGGTGTTTTTGTAAAGGAGACAGCACCGGTAAAAGGCACGAACTCAAGCGTCATCCACTCACCCTTTGCCTCGGCAATACCAGACCCTATCGCTGATCCATCACTTGCACGAACAGTGACCGGAAACGATCCCTCGAAATACCACGGACCTCTCGCCTTTCCCGAAAACGATACCGGTGATGAGACAAGTGCTCCGGGAACAGGTGCGGCAACCTGTATGAGCCTCGAGAGATCGGCAGTAGCAACCGATTCGACATAGAGCGTGCCGTCGCGATCACGACATTGGCGCGGGAATGACTCGAGCACTTGATTACCAGCAGCAACACACGACACAAAATTGTTGACCGTCGACCGGTAGGGCATATCGAGGACAAAAGCGAGGTAGACGAGTATGAGAATGAGGATCACTGACACAGACACCTTGATCGCTGACGTATTCATACAGTAGGACACATAGGATTAATAACGCACCGCAAATCCGACAAAAAGTGCAATAAAGACGAAGGCGAGTCCGACATTTACAACTATACCAGCAAGCGATCCGACGAGCGCACTTCCTGCCCCGACAGCAGCACGTGTTTTCCCTCGCCCTAACGAAAGCTCTCGTGCAGCGACTCCGATAAACAACCCAGCAAGTGATCCGAGAAACGGAGCAATAAATGTGCCCACAATCGATCCGACAAGCCCCCATACAAGAGATGTGCCGTGTGCTCCGCCGTATTTTGCGCCGAGAATCCCAGAAAGGTGATCGATGACGATGGACAACAGTGCAAGTGCCACGAGGATAGCAAATTCGACATACGAAAGACTGACAAATGAATCAAAGAGGCCGAACACAAGTGCGACAATAAGCATGTACGAGAGCGCGGGAAGCATCGGTACAAATGCCATAAACAATCCCGGTATAAGGAAGAGGGTTGTTGCTGCTACGATGAGTGCGTGAGACATGTGAGATTTATGAGCGTACCAGAGGAGACGGTCGGTGCGAACGCAGCGCAAGGGCGTGGGAAAGTGCCATGAGCATAAAAGCGGCGAGTGCCATCATCGGTATAGTGATGAATCCATACTGCATGACAAATCGTTCTGCACATGACACGGAATAACCGACAGCAGAACACGGAAGAGATCCTATGCCGAGCTGACCGAGGTAGTGCCAAAACGCGAGTGCACCACCCACAACCGAAAGGACAAAGCCATAAGTGCGCACAGACCAATCCGATCGGTACAGGGCAATACCCATAATAAGAACCTGTGGGTACATAAAGATACGTTGAAACCAACACAATACACATGGAGCGTACCCAATCACATCAGAGTACGTGAGACTGCCGAGCGTTGCAGTCAATGCGACCACAAACCCAATCAATACCGATCGATGTGCAAAGAAAGAAACGAGAGGTGTTCCACGCACCTTGTCGGAGAAAAAAGCTATCGCAAGCACAAGAGATAATCCGAGTGCAACAATTGTGAGCACTGAGAAAAGTGTGTTGATGACAAAGACAAGCGTCATAATAAATTGCGGGAAGATAATTTAGATAGTACAACCTGTGCGATCGGCAAGTTCGCGTGGACTTAGAGTCGCGGGTTCGCGAGAACCATCAGCAAACTCCCACGTCGGATACCCTTCGATTTTTGCATCCTGGCACACCTTGAGCTGACCACGACCATCGGGTGTTGAGCACTCAATATACGGCAATAGTCGCGACG
The DNA here is from genome assembly GCA_002428865.1 of Patescibacteria group bacterium UBA6065. GTDB lineage: Bacteria > Patescibacteriota > Minisyncoccia > Phycocordibacterales > UBA6065 > UBA6065. The sequence continues at coordinate 2,324 of DIYB01000011.1, read as the reverse complement.
ATCGACCGAATAACGACTTCTGTTCTTGGCAATGCGGACACCAGAACGCACCATAAAACTTTACCCCTTTTTGAGAAAGGCACTGCGCGAGCGAGTCATAGGCACCCGGCGTCGAAGAGTACCATACCATTCCCGCAATGATTAAAATGACTGCGACCAATACACCGACAAGTGGTAAATGTTGTTTCATGCTATTGATTGTCGCGAGCCCTAGACTCTCGCTACGGATGCGGACAGTATATCAAAAAAACATAAAACCGCCCGAACATAGTTACTGAGGCGGTCATCTACAAAAACCGATATTTGTTGTGTCTAAGAAAACGACACAGAACGTCTC
>DIYB01000011.1:687-1805 GCA_002428865.1 Patescibacteria group bacterium UBA6065 | reverse complement strand
GATATTTGTTGTGTCTAAGAAAGCGACACAGAACGTCTCGATTGTTTGACGATCATAACCCCCAAGACGAAGAGACATATAAACACAACTGCGAGTAGATTGAGTAGATTGAGTGATAGGACCGTAGAAACACCCATGCCAAGATGATTTGATATCCACTCCCGATCTACAAGAAACACGATTGTGCTCAGAGCATTAAGCGCTGTGCCGGCACCAAACAGTGCAGCTGCTGTTATAAAGGACATCATACCCTGTCTAGACAGAGTGTCCTTTATAATCAATCCGCGTATCGCGTACCCTGTCCCCAAAAGGACAAGAATGAGTATGATGATGGGGTACCACGACATGTCTCCAAGTGCTTTGAGCACATTTTGAGACAATGCTCCTATAATACCCGCTATATTTGGGCCAAAATCAGCAGTTGACGTGCTGTTTGATCCAATAACACCCTCAAACTCACGCGAATCTACCGGCGTATAAAGGACATTATCGTCGAGGATGTCCTTTAGATCACCCTCTCGGTACTCTGGATTTTGACCGCAGAATATGCGGTTGATTGCCGCCGTTGTCGTGATGTAGACGATACCGGTCGGCTCTGTCGTACCCCATGGCAAAAGAACTTCTTCCAGATACTTCGTCTGGAAGCTCCGAACTGCTTGTTCCGTCAAAAGATCAAACTCCCCCGTAATTGGGAGTGTTGCAGCCTCATATGTATTGAGGAAATACTGCAACTTCCTGACCTCATTCGGGTCATTTGAAATGCCCCTCTTCATGAATGAGGTCAAAAAGTCATCGTATTTACACACCCGTGCAGGATTTGTCGCCACACCACCTGACAACGCGGAATCGATTAGAATCCACACATCCTGTGGCACAACAGAACCACCAACTGTTGGACATCCGTATCCAATACACGGGCCACCACTTCGACCACCGCCACCACCGGACGAAGCAGCTGAGATGGTTGGTGGTGCTGGTGGTGTGACTGAGAGTGTTGTGGTCGAAGTGGTGGTACCTGTACTGTTACCACACGAGATGACAAAAGTAAGCGTCGTTGCACTCGTCACCGTAAACGGTCCAACAGTCTCAGAACCGGTCGTCGGTTTGGTGCCTGACCA
>DIYB01000011.1:0-516 GCA_002428865.1 Patescibacteria group bacterium UBA6065 | reverse complement strand
GACCATGCGCCTGAAGCGGTGCACGACGATGCGTTTGATGATGTCCATGAGAGAGTCGATGTGTTACCACTCGTGATCGCGGTTGGATTGGCTGAAAAAGCTGCGATAGTAGTAGTACCTGTCGGCCCTCCGGTGGAACCACCCGCTGTATCATTGTCGATATTTACGATCGATACGTCTGCAGGATTTACACCGTTCCAGTTGATATCAGCGCTTGTTGTGGTGCCAAAAAGTATTGTGTATGTGATGTCACCGTCGACAACTGTATCATCAACGCCAGTGACAACAACCGACTGAGGTACGTTCCAATTTGATGGAGAGAATACGAGTGATGTTACGCCGACCGTTCCTTCGGTTGTATCAGAGCTCGATACTGGAATCGTGACAGAAGCGATTGGCGCTGAATCGAGCACAACAGTAAATGACGCAGTTGATCCGTACTCGGTCGTTGAAATACCAGCTGGGACAGAGAAAGATACCGTTCCAGTTGCGGTACCACCTGGAGGATTGACTGTG
>DIYB01000010.1:5908-6879 GCA_002428865.1 Patescibacteria group bacterium UBA6065 | reverse complement strand
ATCCAAAAATATGAGATCGGGATACTGCACTCAAAGATGAAAGATGATGAGAAAGAACGTGTCATGCAGGCATTTCAAGATGGCACAATACATATTCTCGTCGCGACATCGGTCGTCGAAGTTGGTGTCAATGTGCCAAATGCGACAGTGATTGTCATCGAAGGAGCTGAGCGGTTTGGCCTCGCTCAGCTCCACCAGCTCCGTGGTCGTGTCATCCGATCAAACCATCAAGCATACTGCTTTGTCTACGCAGAGACCGCGGGAGAAAAAACACGTGAGCGACTCTCAGCTCTCACAACAGCAAAAAATGGTTTCGAACTTGCGGAATTTGATCTCAAGTTCCGCGGTACCGGCGACCTCTCGGGCAAACGCCAGTGGGGTATTTCAGATATTGGTATGGAGGCAATTCAAAACCTGCGCATGGTCGAAGCTGCCCGCACAGAAGTCACACAGACACTTTCTGAGGACCCAGACCTCATCGCTTCCCCACTCATGAGAGCAGAGCTCACGCGCCGAAACGCACAAAAAATACATTTTGAATAAAGAAAACACCAGGGATTAACGCACCCTGGTGATAAATCCATCATCGACGTGACGGCACTGGTATGGTGGCTGGTATGAATTAACGTCTCGGTATCATACAACAGTGTCCCCACGTGATGTTGGTTGTCGTTTTTGGCAACAACCACACATGAATTTACTTTCTACTCGCTACAAGCGCACCTGTAGCCATACAAACACAATGAAGAGTCCATGTCCGTTACCTGTAGACATCGAATGATTGCCGATAAGTAACGTCTCACCTACTCCTAGTAAATGAATATATCAGAGCACTAATCGATCATCAAAGATGTAGAATGAGATTTACAAACTACAACTACACATTGTCATCTGAGTGGACCGGAAATTTGAAAAATATCCGATCCACTTTTTTCCATGGTCCGCCTTCTTGGATTCGAACCAAGGACCCC
>DIYB01000010.1:3795-5669 GCA_002428865.1 Patescibacteria group bacterium UBA6065 | reverse complement strand
GCTCTAACCAACTGAGCTAAAGGCGGATGTGGAAATACTAGCCGAAAAGAACAGGAGGAGCAATCAAAAAAACGATATACTAGTGTGCGGGAGGTACCACATGCTCAGCAATCAAAAACCGCCACTCTACTTTTATCTGCTCATTACAGGACGCAAAGAGATCGTGCTCATCAAGTCTCAAAATGGATGGACACTGCCTGGGAGGACCGGGTATCAATTCCACACCGACGATGTGTTTATCGGAGAGACACTCATGCCATTCACTACTCGGATGTCTCTTTTACGAAAACAACATGCGTGGACCGAGGATGGATTTAGTGCCATGGGCAATGTCTACGAATGCCATGTCTACATGTTTGATGTCGTCATCGAGGTCAAACCAGAACATATCGACAGAGATGTCTGGCTCCCTCGACCAGACATACTCGTCACACACGCACTTCACGAACACGCTCGATGGGTCATCGAACTGCCTTCAATCAAAAACCGTCTCTCTTAGAGACGGTTTTTTATCATATCTACACCTGATGCTCGATGTCTTTTTTCTTCTTCGGTGTGATACCGTGAGCGACGAGCATTTGTTCAAACTCCTCGCGCTCAATCGTCTCGGTCTCCATGAGGCGTTTCGCGATAGCATCGAGAAGCGGTCGATGTTTCTTGATTACTTCTTCGGCACGATCCATCGCCTCCGCCATGATACGAGACACTTCAGCGTCTATGTGCGCAGCAACCTTTTCTGAATACGCATCACCATCAACACCTCGGCCAAAGAGGACACGACCACCTGCACCCTCAAGTGCGATTGGACCAATCGCATCGGACATACCATATTTTGTCACCATATCACGTGCGAGTGCGGTCGAGACCTGCAAATCATTTGATGGACCTGTGGTGATGTCTCCATAGATCATACGCTCAGTCACATAGCCACCGAGAGAGACTGCGATATCATCAAGAAACTCTTTCTTTGACTGGAGTTTTTTGTCTTCGATCGGTAGATGGAGGACATAGCCCGCAGCACGTCCTCGAGAAATGACTGATATCTTGTGGACTGGATCAGCATATTCGAGAACCGATGAGACCACTGCGTGACCGGCCTCATGATACGCAGTGAGCTCTTTCTCTTTTGTGGAGAGAAGATGGCTACGACGCTCAGGACCGAGCATCACCTTCTCGATCGCACGAATGAGGTCGTACTGAGATACTTTTGTCCTATTCTCACGAGCAGCAAGGATTGCTCCCTCATTCATGAGTGAGTAGAGATCAGCGCCAGAGAACCCCGGGGTGCGTTCAGCAATGACGGTGAGGTTCACATCTTCTGCAAACGGCTTTTTCTTCGAATGAATCTTGAGGATTTCCTCGCGGTCATGACGATCAGGAATATCGATGGTCACCCGTCGATCAAATCGTCCTGGACGCAAAAGTGCGGGATCGAGGACGTCCGGCCTATTCGTCGCTGCCATGACGATAACTTTTTCATTTGGCTCAAAACCATCCATTTCAACGAGAATCTGATTGAGTGTTTGCTCTCGCTCATCATTGCCTCCTCCGGTACCAACACCACGCGACCGACCAACCGCATCGATTTCATCGACAAAAATGATCGCTGGTGCAGCTGACTTGGCCATCTTGAAGAGGTCTCGGACACGGGATGCGCCGACACCGACAAACATTTCAACAAACTCCGAACCCGAGATAGAAAAGAAGGCAACACCCGCCTCCCCAGCGACAGCACGAGCGAGAAGTGTCTTGCCAGTACCTGGAGCACCCATGAGGAGAATACCCTTTGGTATCACTGCACCGATGTCGAGAAATTTCTTTGGATTTTTGAGGAAGTCGACGATTTCGACGAGCTCTTGTTTCGCCTCCTTGGC